>CAZDSY010000022.1:0-31615 GCA_964508285.1 uncultured Paludibacter sp. | reverse complement strand
AAAAATATGACCCTTTTTGAATTTAAATTGAGTTTTTAAGGGTCGACTAAATAATATGATTCATCTGAGTAGTGATTTGGATGTAGCAAGTATAAATTTATTCAATATTCTCGGAGAAAAAACACCGGTTGAAGTAAACACTGAAAACAGCATTAATACTGAAACATTGAAAAAGGGTATTTATTTACTCTCTGCTCAAAATTCGGCAGGCGAAAAACTTACTTTTAAGTTTATCCAATAACTATCGGTTTTACTTTATTGTAAAATTTTAAACGCTTATTATTCCCAAAACTAAAGAAAAAGTATCATTCCGATTTTCGCAAAAAATGAAGAAATTCATTCCGCTGATATTTATATTTCTGGGTATGCATGGATTGTATGCATATCCAGAAATTGATTTTTCGATAAATTCCATCGAAGAAGAAAGCGGTTTCATCGAGTCGGATGTGCGCAGAATGTATCTTGACAGACAGGGATTTCTATGGATTGCAACCATCGACAATCTTTACAGATACGATGGGTATCAGGCCAGAATACCCGGAATGCCCGGACGTGCCAATCAGCCCTTAATAAACGCAACGGTTGAATGTTTTGCCGAAGCATCAGAGGAATTAATATGGATTGGAACTAAAACCGGTCTGATTGAATTTAACCGAAAAACTTATAGCTATCGCGAAATTGAAAGTTTTAAAAACTTCGATATTGTATCAATAGCTTTCGACTCCACCCGAAATATTCTTTGGATAGGTACGCAAAGCGGGTTGTGGAGTTACAACGTTTCAAATGCTAAAACATCGCATCACGAATTTAAAAACGGGAAGAGTGTTTTAGCTGATGTGCAGCATCTTATCACCGACAATAACGGACAGGTTTGGATTGCATGTTGGGAAAAGGGATTGTATAAATTTAATCCTGAAAACGGGCAATTCGATGTTATGCCACCTACAGGCAATTTCAATTCACCGCATTATTTATTTCAGGACAAAAAAGGAATTATCTGGATAGGAACATGGAAAGATGGACTCTTCAGCTTCGACCCTTCACAAATCAACAAGAGTATAACTTACAGACAAATTAAAGCAGAACCGGAACTGCCTTTCGCGTTACAGTCAAGCATAATTTATTCCATTGCACAGGATGAGCAATTTGGATATTTGTGGATAGGCGGAAGGAACGGACTGAGCATTTTGAAGGATGTAAATAATCCCTACTCGTTTTATAATTTCAGGGAAACAAAACATCCTCAAATGGGCTTGATAAGTTCCAACGATGTAAATGCCATTGCCATAAGTAAAACCAACGGTGTGGTATGGTTGGGAATTTTGGGTGGTGGTGTTGAAAAGGTTGAATTGCAAAATAAAAAATTCGGAAAACTTGAGTTGCCCGAAACTTTCAGGGAGCAAATTAATTTCAGAATCAATAAAATCATTCCTGTAGGCGGCAATAAGCTTTGGTTGAGCGTACCACGCAAGTTTATTCTCGAAATGCAAACGGATAAGCCGGGTTACAAATTTATACATCAGTTAATCAATGTTGATACCAATCAGTTTGATGGTATTTTTGCCTGGACTCAGTTAGCTAAAAACGAATTTTTATTTTCCACATTCGACGGAACCATCATCAGGGTGTGGTTTGATACCAACGGAAATCTGACAAAAAAATACATTTATCCTTTCCGCCGCATTGGTATTGTGGCATTTGTAAAATACGGCGAAGATGTGCTTTTTGCCAACAAAACCAAAATTGGCATTATCAAAACCAATGGAGAAACCTATTTTTTCGACACAAACTTTTTACCTCAATCGCCCGAAAATATATCATTAACCGATTTGAAAACCGACAAGGTTGGGGATATATGGATTTCGACGCAGAATAAGGGAATTTATAAAGCACGATTATCTTCGGATAACAATGCTTTGAACATTGTGCATCATTACAGTTTATCAAATCAGGGTGGGGAAATAAACGGCGCAAATGTGCTGTTTTTAGATAATTCCGACAGGCTTTGGGCTGGAAGCAACGGATTGGGTTTACTGCTTTTTGACAGTAAAAATGAGAATTTCGTTGTGCAGTCGAATAAAATCATTTTACCCAACTATAAAAATGTTTTCGATATTATTGAGGACAAAAATAACAGATTGTGGATTGGCACAAATCAGGGTATTTACAGCATGAAAGTTACTGCTGAGTGTAATTTTGAAGATGTAAACGTTTTCGATACTTCGGATGGGTTATTAAGTGCTAAAAGTACACCACGTTCGTTTACCATGAGCAACGACAGCATTTTATTTTTCGGAACTGCCGGCGGCGTAAATTATCTGACATACACTAAAACCGAAAAACTAAACTCTACTGCTTCAGGTGTATTTCTGACAAGTCTTAAAATTAACAACAGAGATTTTTCAACGCTGCCTGACAAACAACGTCAACGGATTTCCAAAATTAATCCAACCTACAGTAAACATATCAAACTCAGGTACAATGAAAATAATATCAGTATCGAATTTGCTTCGCTGGATTACCTCAGACCCCGACAACTGATTTATGCATACAGGCTCGAAGGACTTGAGAACGAATGGGTTATAGGTAATTATGAAAATAGAATGCCAAATTACAGTTATCTCAAGCCGGGAGATTATCGGTTGTTGGTAAAAGTTTCGGATAATCATTTAAGCTGGAGTGAAGTGTACGAATTGGTTTCAATCGAAATTACGCCTCCCTGGTGGGATAATATTTGGGCATATTTGGTCTATATTTCAATAATTTTGTTTGTCATAGTATATTTTCTTACACTTATCAGGCATCAAAACAAACTCAGACAGGAAGTGATTTTTAAAGATCTTGAAAAAAAAACCATGGAAGAAATTGCGCAAACCAAGCTGCAGTTTTTTACCAACATATCGCACGAACTGTTAACCCCACTTACCATTATTTCAACTACAATCGAGGGCTTGCGAAAAAAACTCAAATCGGACGATACAGCATTTTCCATAGCTCAATCGAATGTGGACAGGCTATTAAAACTCTTTGAGCAAATTCTGGAGTTCAGAAAAGCCGAAACACGAAATCTGAAATTAAAAGTGAGCCACGAAAATCTGGTTGCTTTTGTTGAAAAACTGTGTGCTAAAAGCTTCAAGCCCTTAGCAATGCAGAAAAATCTGCATTTTTCTGCAGTGTATTCCGACCGGAAAATTGAAGGTTATTTCGACAGCGATAAATTGGAGAAAATTCTGTTCAATCTTGTTTCAAATGCCATAAAATACACTCCTAAATATGGTTCGGTTCAGCTAACTGTACAGGTTAGGGAGAATTTTCGTAAAGTTGTTTTTTTCATTAAAGATACAGGCATAGGTATGAGCGAAGAACAATTACCTGAAATATTCAAACGTTTTTACGATGGCGATTACCGTAAAGTAAAAACTTCGGGACATGGCATTGGCTTATCGCTTACCAAGGAACTTGTTTTGCTCCATCATGGTACTATTGAGGTTAGTAGTAAAGTGGGTGTAGGCAGTGAGTTCAGGGTCGAAATTCCGCTTACCCAGGATGCTTATTTGGCCGACGAAATAATTTTGCCCGAAACTGAAGCTATAAGCCCTGCAACAGATGCTGAATTGGAAATGAATGAAAATCAGGAACAGGTAAACCTAAAAACCCTGCTTTTGGTGGAAGATAATGAAGAATTGCTTTTGTCGATGGAAAATTTGCTCAAAGAATCGTACAAAATAGTTACTGCCATTGATGGGTCAGATGCTTTCGAAAAAATTGAAAAAAATGATATCGATGTGGTGTTAACAGATATTTTAATGCCGGTTACCGATGGTATTTCACTCTGCCGGCGCATAAAAGCAGATCTGAGATATAGTCATATTCCGGTTGTTTTGCTTACGGCTCAAAATACCATCGAAGACAAGGTAAAAGGATACGAAGCAGGTGCCGATGGATACATAGCAAAACCATTCAGTCTGATGGAATTGATTTCCAAAACAAATGCTCTTATCGAAAACAAAGCGAGGCTTTACGATACTATCAAAAACAGAAAAGATGAAAACATTAAAACCGAGCATGAAGAAACAATTGACGAAAAGTTCCTGAAAAAACTCGTAAATTACATAGAAGAAAATATTGCACGTGAAGAATTGGATATAGATGCTTTGGCAAATGCCATGTATGTATCCCGTTCGGTTTTGTACCGCAAAATTAAATCACTCACAGGGGCTGCACCCAGCGATTTTATACGTAAATTACGTTTAAACATGGCAGGAAATCTTCTGAAAAGTGGGCAAAAAAATATTACCGATGTGGCTTTTGAAGTGGGCATATATAATACTAAACATTTCAGCACACTTTTCAAAAAAGAATTTGGAATGTCGCCAAGTGAGTTTTCAAAAAAACACAAAGAATCAAAAAAACACAACGATAACACTTTATAAAAAACAATATATGAGAACATTCAAAAAAAATCTGGTATTACTTCTTTTTTTGATTTTTTTAGCTACGAATGCCAATGCTGACAATCGGGGAATAATACCTCTTCCCGAAGAATTTGTGTCCAAACCTGGCAAGTTTACGTTTAACGAAAAAACAAGCATCTATGTGCAACCTTCCGATTCAATGTCGGAATTTGCAACCGAAGTTTTCAGAAAGCAATTTGCAATGGTGGCAGGATATACTTTACCCTTAGTTAAAAAACCAAAGGCATCGAATATTATAATTTGCAAACTAAATGCATCCATTAAAAGCATCGAAGGCTATAGCTTAAATATTTCACCCGCTAAAATTTTGATTGAGGCTCGCAGTGCTGTTGGAATTTTTTATGCATTTCAAAGCTTGCAGCAGCTTCTACCTGTTGACTTTGAAAGCAGACAAAAAGTACAATCTCCGGTGTCGTGGTCGGTTCAGGCAGGTGTAATTAACGACTCACCCCGCTTTGCCTATCGTGGGTTAATGCTTGATGTGGGTCGCCATTTTATGCCCAAAGAGTTTGTAATGAAATTGATAGATATGATGGCTTATCATAAACTGAATTATTTTCATTGGCACCTTACCGAAGACCAAGGTTGGAGAATTGAAATAAAAAAATACCCAAAACTCACTGAAATAGGTTCGGTAAGAGAGAAAACCCTTGCAGGACACAATAAAGAACGTCCTCGAAAATGGAATCTCAATCCCCACGCTGGTTTTTACACACAGGATGATATCAGAGAAGTTATCAGGTATGCTCAAAAGCGATTTATTACGATAATTCCTGAAATAGAAATGCCCGGTCACTCGGTAGCTGCTTTGTCAGCTTATCCGGAATTTTCGTGCACTGGTGGGCCATTCGAAGTGCCGGGAACCTGGGGCGTTTTTAATGATATTTATTGTACCAAAGATGCTACATTCAAATTCCTGCAGGATATTTTAGATGAAGTAACAGCTCTTTTCCCGGGTGAATATATTCATATCGGTGGTGATGAAGCTCCCAAAGTGCGTTGGAAAAACTGCGTTCATTGCCAACAAACCATGGCAAAAAATGGCTTACACGATGAAGAAGCACTGCAAAATTATTTTATCCTCAAAATGGCCGATTACCTGAAAGCAAAAGGCAAAAAAGTAATTGGTTGGGACGAAGTGCTCGAAGGTGGTGAGCTGCGCGATGTAACGGTAATGTCGTGGCGTGGCGAAAAGGGTGGTATTGCTGCAGCTAAAAAAAATCTCGAAGTAATTATGAGTCCCAATAGCTACTTGTATTTCGATTATTATCAGGGTCCACGCGAAACCGAACCTGTTGCCATTGGCGGACTTTTACCGCTCGAAAAGGTGTATTCGTACAAGCCTGTTCCTGAAGGTTTTACGCCAACAGAGACGGCGCTGATTAAAGGAATTCAGGCCAATGTGTGGACAGAATATATGACCGACGAACGTAAGGTGGAGTATATGATTTTTCCCCGAATAGCTGCGCTTGCCGAAGTGGCTTGGACTAAAAAAGAAGACAAAAATTATAACGATTTTCTTGTCAGATTGAAAAATCTAACACAAAGATATGATTTAAGAGGGATTAATTTTCGAAAACAATAAGCATGATACTACAAGAGAAACTTAATAATCAGCGGGTTTACACCGTTGGTCTGCTTGCTTTGGCACCGCTTTTAAGTATGGTGGCAAAAAATGAAGGCAAAAAGATGAATATCATCTACATAATGACCGACGACCACACGCAGCAGGCTATCGGTTGCTATGGCAGTAAATACGGAAAAACACCGAATATTGATCGCTTAGCTCACGAAGGTGTTATTTTCAGAAATAGTTTTGTTTCGAATTCCATTTCGGGACCCAGCCGGGCAAGCATGCTCACCGGAAAACACAGTCATGCCAATGGTTTTTTTTCCAACAACCGCTCTACCTTTGATGGTACGCAACCTGCAGTGCATAAATATTTGAAACAGGCAGGATATGCTACGGCTGTAATTGGTAAATGGCATCTCAAATCGAATCCGGTGGGTTTCGATCATTGGGACATTCTTCCGGGGCAGGGCGATTATTACAATCCTCGTTTTATTAACGAAAAGGGTCAATATATAGAAGATGGTTATGTTACAGACATAATTACCACTAAATGTATCGATTGGATAAAACAGCAAAAATCTGGCGATAAGCCCTATTTACTACTGATGCATCACAAAGCGCCACACCGCACTTGGATGCCTGATTTGAAAAATCTGGGTGTTTACAAAGATGTTCATTTTGATGTACCTGCTAATTTTTACGATAGCTACGAAGGACGAACAGCAGCCAAAGAGCAGGATATGAGTATTGCTGAGACGATGCGATTGGGTTACGATTTGAAAATGTATCATCCATCATTCGCCGAAAAATCAGACAGCTTGGCGCTAAGAACAATGAATGAGGATCAGAAAAAAGCCTGGCGAGCCTACTACACACCAATTCTCAAACAGTTTATGGCTACTAACCCCAAGGGTAAAGATCTGGCTGAATGGAAACTGCAACGTTATTTGCAGGATTATTACGAAACGGTACATTCGGTAGATGAAAGTATTGGCAAACTGATTGAATATTTAACTTCTACAAATCAACTGGAAAATACACTGATAGTCTATACTTCCGATCAAGGCTTCTACTTGGGCGAGCACGGCTGGTTCGACAAGCGCTTTATGTACGAGGAATCGTTTTCCACACCATTGGTAATGCGACTTCCCGAAAAGTATTTCAAAAAGCGCGGATTTGAAATTAAGGAAATGGTTCAGAATATTGACCATGCACCCACATTTTTGGATATTGCCGGACTTACAATACCGAAAGATATGCATGGAATTTCGTATTTGCCATTACTCCAAAAAAAGAATTGGTCTAAATCCAGAAAATCATTGTATTACCACTTCTATGAATTTCCCGGAGAACATGATGTAAAACGTCACTATGGCGTAAGAACACAACGCTACAAACTGATACATTTTTATAACAATATTGATGAATGGGAGTTGTACGATTTGAAAAATGATCCAACCGAAATGAAAAATCTGATAAATGAAAAAAAATATTCCGGAATAGTCAAAAAACTTCAAAAAGAACTTCAAAAACTCAAAGTACAATATCAGGTACCCGACAATTTTAAATCATTTTAAACATGAAATATCCTATATTTAAGGCAACGGCAGCTGTGGTTGCACTCTCATCCTGTGTCGAAACAAAAATTTCGAATCCAAACATTATCGTTATTCTGGCTGACGATTTAGGTTATGGCGATGTAAGTGCACAAGGTTCTACCACAATTAAAACCCCGAATTTTGACCGTCTCGCCAATGGGGGAATTCGTTTTACCAACGGTTATGCGACTTCAGCCACTTCCACACCAAGTAGATATGCCCTGATGACTGGTATGTACCCATGGAAAAATCCGAATGCAAAAATTCTACCTGGTGACGCTCCTCTCATAATCAGTACTTCACAATACACATTGCCAAAAATGTTACAGGATGCAGGTTATGTAACCGCTGCTGTTGGCAAATGGCATTTGGGTATAGGTGCAGGAAATGTAAATTGGAATGACTCGATTACACCCAATGCCAATAGTATCGGTTTCGATTACTCGAACCTGATTGCTGCAACCAACGACCGCGTGCCTACGGTTTTTGTCGAAAACGGGAAAGTTACAGGACTGACAGCTAATGACCCTATTTATGTAAGTTACGAGCAAAATTTTGAAGGCGAACCCACAGCACTTACCCACCCCGAAATGTTAAAAATGTTATGGGCACATGGTCACAATCAGTCGATTCACAATGGAATTCCACGTATCGGTTATCAAAAAGGTGGAAAAAGCGCTTTGTGGAAGGATGAAGACATGGCTGATCATTTTACTGGAATTGCGAAAAAATTCATTACCCAAAACAAAACAAAACCATTTTTCATGTACTTCGGGCTGCATCAACCGCATGTTCCGCGCACACCAAATCAGCGGTTCGTGGGAAGCAGCGGTATGGGACCTCGCGGAGATGCCATTTTGGAAGCCGATTGGTGTGTTGGTGAATTATTAAATCATCTTGAAAAAGAAGGTTTGCTCAAAAATACTCTTATAGTTTTTACAAGTGATAACGGACCCGTGCTGAACGATGGCTACAGAGATTTTTCAGTAGAACTGATTGGAGATCATAAACCTGCCGGAAATTTACGGGGAGGCAAATATAGCTTGTTTGATGGAGGAACCAGAGTACCTTTTTTTGTTTACTGGAAAGACAAAATTAAACCAGCTGTTTCTGATGCACTTATTTCTCAACTCGACCTCATGGCTTCTTTTGCCAGCTTAATTAACAAACCAATTGCTGATAATTATGATAGCCAAAATTTGCTGCCGGTATTGCTTGGCAAATCCGACAAAGGACGCGAAGAATTAATACTGGAAGCCAATGGTAAACTTGCCCTCAGAGCAGGTGAATGGGCATTTATACCACCTTACAAAGGACCTGAAACAAATTTAACCGGAAATGAACTGGGCAATTTATCATCAGGAGGTTTATTTAACCTCAAAAAGGATGCTGGTCAGCAACAAAATCTGAGTAGTGAAAACAATAAGCAATATGATAAAATGAAATCCCGTTTTTTAGAACTTACCAAAGGCTTTTATCAGGAAGATACCCCTGAAATTGAATTAAAATAGAAACAGCAAACTCTATGAATAAGTTTTTTTTCAGTCCGCTTGCTTTTTGTACTGCAGCAGGCGTTTTTGCTATCGACAAACCCAATATCGTTTTAATATACAGCGATGATGTAGGATATGGTGATATCAGCGCCTACGGAGGTTCTGTACCAACTCCGAATATCGATGCCCTTGCAGATGCCGGAATAAGATTCAGAAATGCTTATGCTACTGCTGCCACATCTACTCCTTCACGTTTTTCGTTGCTTACCGGCGAATATGCCTGGCGCTCGAAAGGCAGAAACGTGGTGAATGAACACATGCCGGCGTTGATTCAACCCGGTAGGGAAACACTTCCTGGTATGCTTCAAAGAGCGGGCTATAAAACTGCGGCCATCGGAAAATGGCATCTCGGATTGGGAGATGAAAATCTTAACTGGAACGAAAAAATTGCACCCGGACCGCTCGAGATTGGTTTTGATTATACGTATATAGTACCTGCTACCAACGACAGAGTCCCAACTGTTTTTGTGGAAAATCACAGGGTTGTCAATCTAGATATTGATGACCCTATTCTGGTTAACTTCAAAAATAAAGTCGGAAACAGACCTACAGCTCTCGAAAGACCTGATTTATTAAAAATGAAATGGCTTGAGGGTCATAACCAGACCATCATAAACGGAATAAGCCGTATTGGTTTTATGAGCGGTGGTGAAAAAGCACTTTGGAGGGACGATGAAATTGCGGATGTTTTGGTGCAAAAAACAAAGCAATGGGTTGATAAAAATACAGGCGACGGTCCGTTTTTTCTTTATCTTTCTACTGTGGATATCCACACTCCACGTGTACCGAATGATCGATTTAAAGGTAAATCAGGGAAAGGAACCCGTGGTGATGTGATTCTACAACTTGACTGGACAGTGGGCCAGGTAGTAAGCTATTTAAGAGAAAAGAAATTGCTCGATAACACCCTGATTATATTTACTTCGGACAATGGACCTGCTCTGCTGGATGGCTACAAAGAGGATGCAATTGAAAAATTAGGTAATCACGATCCTTTTGGAGGATACAGGGGAGGTAAATACAGCACTTTCGAAGCCGGAAGTAAAGTACCTATGATTGTATCATGGCCAGGAAAAGTAAAGTCTGGCTTAGTCTCCGATGCTTTGTTCAGTCAAATTGATATTTTGGCTTCGTTGGCTTCAATTACCGGTCAGAAATTTAATGTCGAGGATGCACACGACAGTAAAGATTTTGCCAATGTACTGACCGGCAAAAGCTTGAAAGGCAGAAATGCGGTGATTACTCAGGCAATGAGAGATGCGCTTTCGTATATCAGTAGCGATGGTTTTAAGTATATCAGTCCCGAAAAAGGTCCGAAAAATGTACCATGGGCAAAAGAAATTGAATCGGGTTTGTCTGAAATTGAACAATTATATGATTTAAAATCAGATCCAACAGAAAAGAATAATATTGCAGCTGCACACCCTGAAAAAGTAGAAAAATTCCGTTACGAACTTTCTCTTGTTAAAAATGGAATTGTTACAACGCAGGAAACCGATGTACCTTACTGGAGAGACCCGTCAGTATTTTCAGTAAACAAAGAAAAGCCCCGCACCAGCTTTATTAGTTTCAGCGATCGAACAGAGGCACTCCAACAGTCGTTCGAACAAAGTCCGTTTTATACATCGCTCAATGGCGTCTGGAAGTTTCTGTACAGTGATGATGAGCGCAATTTGCCCGATACGCTTGCCGGAATTACCGGACAGGAAAAGTGGTGGAAATCCATTCGTGTTCCCGGAAATTGGGAGGTGCAGGGTTATGGCATTCCTATTTATACAAACATACCTTATGAGTTCAAACCGGTAAATCCACAACCTCCGTTATTGCCCGACACTGTTCCGGCTGCTTTGTATTTCAGAGAATTTGAATACAACGAATCGTGGCAAAATCGCAAGGTGTTTTTGCATATTGGTGCTGTAAAATCGGGCGCTTACGTTTATCTCAATGGTCATTTTGTAGGTTACAGCGAAGATTCGAAAAATCCGGCCGAATTCAATATCACCGGATTTCTACAGCCAGGAGCTAACAAGCTGATGTTGAAAGTACTCCGATGGTCAACCGGTTCGTATCTCGAATGTATGGACTTCTGGAGAATTAGTGGCATCGAACGCGATGTATATTTATTTTCGCAGCCCGAAAACAGCATTCGTGACTTTAAGATAGTATCCGGATTAAGCCAAAATTATCGCGATGGGATTTTTAATGTGAATGTCGATTTATCATATACCTCAACCAAAAGCAAAAAAATATTGCTCGAATACGAATTGCTGGACCCCACTGGAATTACAATAAGTTCAGGGTCGAAATGGGTGAATAACACGTCGGAACAGCATGCAGTTGTAGGTTTTAATGCTAATATTCCGAATGTAAAAGCCTGGTCGGCCGAAACCCCCTATTTATACTCTCTTTTACTGAAAATTCAATCGGAAGGTAACTCGGCTGAATTTATACCTTATAAAGTTGGATTCAGGCGTGTGGAAATTGCAAACAGAATACGACCCGATGGAAAAACGCAACCTGTGTTGTTGTTCAACGGTAAAGCGATTAAGTTCAAAGGTGTGAATCTGCACGAACACAATCCGTTTACAGGTCATTATGTATCTGATAGTTTGATGAAAAAAGATCTGGAAATTATGCGGCAACACAACATAAATGCCATACGGTTAGCGCATTATCCGCAGGATAGAAAATTATACGAATTGGCAGCACGTTATGGTTTTTATATTTACGACGAAGCCAATATTGAAGCGCACGGGCTGGGTTACAACTTACGGGTTGGCGGCGGAATGGGCAATGACCCGAAGTGGCTTGAACCCATTTTGGAACGTACGCGAAATATGTTTGAAAGGAACAAAAACTTTCCGGCGGTTACATTTTGGTCGTTGGGAAACGAAGCGGGTAATGGGTATAATTTTTACAACTCGTATTTGTGGCTAAAAAAGGCTGACAGTGTATTGATGCATCGTCCCGTAGTGTACGAACGTGCTTTATGGGAATGGAATACAGACATTTATGTGCCACAGTACCCATCGGCAGGCGACCTTGCCGAATTAGGAAATAAGGGTACCGACCGACCTGTAATTCCTTCGGAATATGCACATGCTATGGGCAATTCAACGGGTAATTTATGGGACCAGTGGCAAGAAATATACAAATACGAACATTTGCAGGGTGGATTTATTTGGGATTGGGTAGATCAGGGTTTATATGCCGAAGATAAAAATGGCAGGCCTTATTTCAAATATGGTGGCGATTATGGTGTAAATCAGCCCAGCGATGGAAATTTCTTGTGCAACGGGTTGGTCAATCCCGACCGCACCCCTCATCCTGCCCTTGCTGAAGTAAAATATGTACATCAAAATGTATTTTTCGAAGCTGTGGACATAAAAAATGGTGTTTTTAAACTCCATAACCGATTTTATTTCAGAGACTTATCCGGTTATTTGCTTAAATACACTATTCTCGAAAATGGCAAAGTAATTTATTCCCAAACCTGGAAATCAAACTTGGCAGCGCAACAGGAAGAACAGATGAAAGTAAACCTGAATAAAATCGGAAGCAAACCCGGCGCCGTTTATCATGTCAACTTCTATATGCTTCAAAACACAAGAGAGGAACTTATACCAGCCAATCATATTTTGGCTCAGGAGCAGTTCGAATTGGCTGCTTTTCAGGAGAAAGAGGAAAAACTGGCAACCGGAGGTACAACACCCGAATTACAGGAAACCGACAAAACCATCGAAATAAAATCTCCTGTTGTTGCATTTGTGTTCGATAAACAAACCGGAACCGTAATTTCGTACAAAGTTCGTAATCAGGAAATTTTTCACAATCAGTTTGGCATTCGTCCTAATTTTTGGAGGGCTCCCAACGATAACGATTATGGCAATGGAGCACCTAAGCGTTTGCAAATATGGAAAAAAGCGAGTTCTAATTTTAAAATAAACAAAATTGAAACGGAACGTGTACTGCAAAATATTGTATTGAAAGTGAGGTATTTGCTACCTACCGCTAATTATTTTAATATTCAGTACACTATACAGGCAAACGGAACACTCAAAGTGGATACGCATTTCGAAAAAGCGGACTATTTTGTTCCCGAATTGCCCCGACTTGGAGTCAGATTCCGAATACCGGCCGAATTTAATACCTTGACTTATTTTGGAAAAGGTCCTTCCGAAAATTATATCGACCGGAATAAAGGCTCTTTTATCGGAATTTATAAAACGAAGGTTTCCGACATGTATTTCCCGTATGTGCGCCCACAGGAAAATGGCCACCGTACAAATGTAAAATGGGTACTATTCGAAAGGCAAAAAGGCTTAAATGTGCTGGTTAAAGCTGCCACTGAGCTGGGATTCAATGCTTTACAAAATTCGGTGGAGGATTTCGATTCCGAAGAGGCGAAGGCAGCTGATTATCAGTGGAAAAATTATTCGTCGGCTGAAATTTCGAACCGCGATTACGATAAAGCAAAAAATGTTTTGCGGCGACAGCATCATCAAAACGATATACAACCACGTGATTTTGTGGAGATTTGCCTCGACTACAAACAACAAGGTGTGGCGGGATACGATAGCTGGGGCGCACGCACCCAACCGGAATTTACAATTCCTGCCGATAACGAATATAAGTGGAGCTTTACCATTACGCCAATATTGACAAAATAAAATTCAAATAATAATCAAATAACAATCAGAAAGATGAAGAATAAGAAAGCTTTTTATACAATAGCACTATTTGTTATTGCCAGCACCGCAGCCTTTGCAGCACCGGTTAAATTAGTTGGTAAAGTTACAGGCGTTGCCGCCGATAAGGCAATGGAAATAGCTGTTTTTGCCGATGGAAAAACACAAAGAATTGCCCTCGACAAAGATTCAAAAACCTTTGACGGGTCAATTGAACTTAGTCAGGATCAGTTTGTGGAATTACGTTCGGGAGGAAGTATTGGCAACTTCGTTTACCTTGTTCCGGGCGAAACCGTTGAGTTAGTAATTGAAAAACTAACCCAAAATGAGTCAAAATTAACTTTTAAAGCGGGTAAAACGGAAAAATTAAACGCCATTATAGCTGAATTTTATAAGGTGTTGAACGAAAATGAAGTTTTTGCTTCCAACAAAGATTGGTTGCGCGATTTAATAAATCAGACTAATTTGGTGAAAACAGCTTTCCAAAAATCAGATAATCTGCTGGTCGAAAATCAGAAATTGCTCAAATCGTTTGCGCCCAATTTTAATCAGAACTATCAGTTAATGAAGCAATCTTTCGTTCGATACACCGAAATCGACGAGTACAGTTTGCAGCGTATCGAAGAAATTTTAACCGAATTATCAACTTCCGACTTACAAACGAGTGCGCTTACAGTCCCATCTTTCAAAGAGTTTTTGGTTGATATAACCAATGCGTATGCTGCCCGAAAAATGGAGACTTATGGTTTGAAATTGGAGAACGCTAAAAGCAGTGTCATGTCTCAAACAATTGCTGCTGAAGTTATTGTACGATATATTCCAAACAAAGCCATTGTCAATTACCTGTTTTTCGACAAAATAAGTCACGAACTCACAGTGAATACAGTTAAAAATCCAACTTACCTCAAGTTTTTGTTCGACAATGCAAGTCCCAAAATGACTGCTCCGTTGTTAGCCCGATACGAGAAACTCAAAGCCAACACGTTGGGTGCAAATGCCAACGAGCGTGTCCCTGCCAAAGATTTTGAATTTGTGGATTTGGCCGGTAAAAAATATACCTTATCCGATTTCAAAGGCAAGTTGCTATTGCTCGATTTTTGGGCTTCGTGGTGCGGACCCTGCAAAGCGCAAATTCCGGCTATGAAAGAACTCGAAAAGATATACGCTGGGCGTGAGATAGTTTTTGCCAGTGTTTCGTTGGATAACCAAAAAGCCGACTGGATAAAGGGAGTAAAAGAAAACAATTTGCACAATTTGGTATTGTACGCTGAGGGCGCTTTCCGAAATCCATTCCCGCTTGCTTATGGCATTTCATCTATTCCGCGCTTTATGCTGATTGATGCTGATGGTAAAATTATAACGGACAATATGCCCAAACCGGATAAAAAGGAAGAAGTAATGGCGCTGATAAATGCCGATTTGAATAAGGCTGAACTCGCCATGGTAATTCAAAAAAATCTGGACGCCATTGGTGCAAATTTATTGATGAGTGGTAAAGATTTGTCTGTAAAATCGCTGCATTCAGCCATGGGCATCGACATTGATATTCAGGTAAATTACCATTTCCCTAAAACATTGCGCTACGATTTCTCGCCCCGTAGAAATGAAAATATGTTGAAAACATTGGGCGAAAGATATTTTACAAGCAAATATATGATTGTCGACAACGATTCTGTTTACGGAACTATTAAAGATGCTAAAACGCTGGCAAAAACCTGGGGAAGCAAACTGCCCGGATTCGAAATCCTTATTGCGCAGCATGTCGAAAAAGCGAAGCTCGAAATGGATGCAGAAACAAGTACAAACCCCGATAATCAGTATGTAATAAAAGCAACTTTCAGCGATAAAACAGAAAAATATTATATCGACAAAAAAGATTTTCTGATTAAGAAAGTAGTTTATAACAGGCCGCAGGCACCACGAAAAGGAGGTGGAACCTTAGATGCCGAAGTAACTTATAATGAATATCGTACGGTTGATGGTATAACTTTACCGTTTTATTCCGGAATGAATAATATTATCAAGATTAATGCGCAGGAAGCAAAGCTAAAGCCTTACGATGCTGCAATTTATAAACCCTTGTAAAAAATGAAGACTATCATAATTACCGGTGCTAACAGTGGTATAGGTTACGAAACTGCAAAGCATCTTGCGCTGAAAGGCAACAAAGTGATTGCCGCATCACGCAAAAAAGACGAAACGATAAAAATTATTGACGATTTGAATTCGCAATGTAAAAAAGCAAATTCAAAAGGGGTGGTTAAATTCTATCATCTGGATTTAAACAACTTGGCTTCAGTCAGTTCGTTTGCGCAACAAATTATTGCCGAATACGCTACCATAGATATGCTTATCTGCAATGCGGGAATTATGAATTCGCCGTTTAAAAAAACGGTGGATGGTTATGAGCAACAATTTCAAACGAATTTTTTAAGCCATTTCTATTTAACTCAATTACTGATAGATACGATATTAAAATCGGAAAATCCCAAAATTATCAATCTCTGTTCGGCATCAGCCGAAAAAGGCGTGCTAAATTCGATTGATGAACTTGAAAAAATAAGCACGGTATCCGAGCAGGAATACGATGCCATGCAGTCGTACAGGGAAGCAAAGTTGGCACAGCAAATCAGTGTAATGCACTTTGCCCGTATGCCCGAATATAAAAAGATTAAGTTTTCGGCCATACATCCGGGTATCGTGAATACCAATTTGTTTTATCGGAATTCGGGTATGCTTTATAAAATTGCAATGCTACCGTTTGTGTATTT
The DNA here is from genome assembly GCA_964508285.1 of uncultured Paludibacter sp. Classification (GTDB taxonomy): domain Bacteria; phylum Bacteroidota; class Bacteroidia; order Bacteroidales; family Paludibacteraceae; genus Paludibacter. The sequence continues at coordinate 14,957 of CAZDSY010000022.1, read as the reverse complement.
GGGATATGCCTTTGGGTTTTTTAAAACGCCAAAACAAGGTGCAAAAACATCTATTTTTTTAGCTGAAAATGATAATTACGAAAGCGGTTTTTATTGGAATAATACCAAAAAAATTGACCCAAATCCGATTTCGAAAGACGAAAAATACGCTAAGGAATTGTATGATTGGGCAGTGAATAAAATGCAGAAAGCATAAAATAATGATTTTAATTCTTTTAATTGTACTTCAGCTAAGCATATTGCCACTTTATGGCAGTAAAGTACAGGTAGAATTTAACCGTGCTACGCTGCCGGTTTTGGCCGGAGAAGATTATAATCCGGTTGGTTTTATTAAGATTATAAAGTCGGGAAACCAACGGGTAACCGGAATTTCTTATGATTTTAAAGGAACTACCGATTTGGAAGATGTACAACAATTGTCTGTTTTTGAGGGTAATTCATCGGGACGAGTTGATGTTTCAAAACTAATCGCCGTTCAGTATGTTCATGCCGCATCCGGACAGATTCGGCTGAATGTGCCACTGCCAGCGGATACTACTGTGTTTGTGTTCACTGTAAAACTTCGGCAGGGAGCTTTATTAGCAAATCGCATTAACCTGAATTGCAGGAATGTAGCTTTTGATACCATTAATATCAATCTCAAGCCGGTATTTCGAGAAGGCTTACGGGTAGGTGTAGCAGTACGAAAACAGAGACAAGACGGAGTACAGACAAGCCGTATTCCGGGTTTAATTACAACGCAAAAAGGAACATTGCTGGCTGTGTACGATGCACGTTGGGACTCTGCGCGCGACTTGCAGGGCGACATTGATATTGCACTGAACAGGAGCTTAGATGGTGGACAAACCTGGCTGCCAATGCAACGAATTCTCGATATGAATGAGTGGGGACAGCTACCTCAGAAGTTCAATGGCGTAAGCGATGCCTGTATTTTATTGGATGAAAGGACAGGAACCATTTTTGTGGCCGGTTTGTGGATGCACGGTGTGCTTGATAGAAACACCGGAAAATGGGTTGAAGGACTCACGCAGGAAAGTACGCAATGGATACACCAGTGGCAGGCTAAAGGTTCGCAACCCGGATTAGAAGTAAAGCAAACATCTCAGTTTCTAATCACTAAAAGTACTGATGATGGATTAACGTGGAGTGATCCTGTGAATATAACAGCGCAAACAAAACGTCCCGAATGGTGGTTGTTTGCGCCGGCTCCCGGGCATGGCATTACATTGAAAGATGGTACGCTGGTATTCCCAACACAGGGAAGGGATTCAACCGGTAGCACGTTTTCAAACATCACGTTTAGTAAAGATGGTGGAAAAACCTGGGTAACGAGCAATCCTGCTTTTTCGAATACCACTGAATGTATGGCGGTGCAACTCGAGAATGGGGATATCATGCTCAATATGCGTGATAACCGCAACCGCGGAAAAGCATCGCCGAATGGCAGAAGAATTTGTATCACGTCCGATTTGGGCAATAACTGGACAGAACATCCAACTTCATACCGTGTGCTCACCGAACCTACCTGTATGGCATCGCTGCACAAGCATTATTATACGCATAACGGCAAACGTATGTCATTGCTAGCTTTTTTTAACCCCGACTCGCCATTTTCCCGCAGTCGACTGACTCTGAAACTAAGTTTTGACGATGGCATGTCCTGGCCCAAAGAGCACTATATCATGCTGGATGAATGGACAAGTGCCGGCTATTCATGTATTACCTCTATCGATGAAAACACCCTCGGCATTTTGTACGAAAGCAGCCAAGCACAATTAGTGTTTCAACAGGTGAAGTTATTTGAATGATTATCTAAAATCATGATTTTTTTGAAAAATTATGCAAATTCCCCTCTTTACTCCATTTCCCCACTTTCCCCAAAATCCTTATACTACATTCAATTATTCCTTTAATAAAAAATATCTTTCAATTTATTTGGTCAGCTCATTTATTGTTCGTACTTTTGCGAACTACAAACTACTAACTAATTTTTTTAATGGAAAGCTATAAAAATAAAGACTATACAATTGATAACGAACAACTTGCTCGTTTCGCCAAAGCAATGGGTCACCCTGCCCGAATTACAATACTGAATTATTTAGCTTCATTGGAAAGTTGCTATTTTGGCGACATACACAATGAATTACCCATAGCCAAAGCCACTGTATCACAACATTTGAAAGAATTAAAAAATGCCGGACTCATTCAGGGAGAAATTGAAACTCCAAAAGTGAAGTATTGTATCAACCGCGAAAACTGGGAAAAAGCACAGGCATTTTTTGGTACATTCTTTGCCTTGAGAAAAGAAAAAACAACATGCTGTAATTAAAATTACCTGACTTAAAAATGACTTTCAAACATTTCAAACTAATATTAAAATGAACATTCAAATTCTGGGCACAGGCTGCCCAAAGTGCAAGACACTCGAAAAAATTACCCGCGAGGTAGTAGAACAAAATGGAATCTCAGCCGAAATTACAAAAGTAGAAGACATTATGGAAATAATGAAATTCAATGTAATGACGACTCCTGCTTTGGTAGTAAATGGAAAAGTAGAAATAAAGGGACGTGTTCCGTCAGCTGATGAAATAAAACAAGTATTATCAAAATATTAATCTTTTAAACTATCATTTTTATGAAACGAATCGTATTTTTCAGTTTAATGCTTCCCTTTTTAATGAGTAGCATGTCACTTGAAGCTCAAAACAAAAAAACAACAAAAGCCGCAACTTCTGTCAGTAACAAGATTGAAGTCTTCTATTTTCATTACACTCGTCGTTGTATCACTTGCAATGCGGTAGAAACTGTAACTAAAGAAGCTATTACCGAAATGTACCCTGCTCAGTTTAAAAAAGGTCAGATTACATTCAAATCGGTAAATTTGGATGAAAAAGAGAGTGAAACTATTGCCAAACAATGTCAGGCTGAAGGTCAGTCATTGCTTTTTATAACCAATGGCAAGCGCATCGACCTTACCGATAAGGGTTTTATGTATGCCAAAAACAGCCCTGATAAACTGAAAATTGAGATTAAAAAGACAATTGACGCCTTACTTTAATCTGTATTTACACGTTTTAAATTTACTATTTGAAAGATGGAAATATTACAAAGTATATTAGACAATACACAATACTCATTTATCACCGCCATAATACTTGGATTAATGACAGCTATTAGCCCCTGTCCTTTGGCTACGAATATTTCGGCCATCGGGTTTATCAGCAGGGATTTAAAAGACCATAAACGTGTATTTATCAGCGGATTAGTTTACACCTTTGGTCGGGTGATTAGCTATACCGGACTTGCTTTGATTATTTTCTTCGGTGCAAGCAAAATGAACGTCTCTATGCTGTTTCAGGGCTGGGGCGAAAAATTATTGGGTCCCGTTATGATTCTGATAGGATTATTTATGCTTGATGTAATAAAAATCAAATTCCCAGGTTTATCCGGAATAACGGACAAAATTGGCGATAAAAGCAAAGGTAGCTATATAAGTACACTATTACTTGGAATAGTTTTCGCATTGGCTTTTTGTCCCTACAGCGGTGTCCTGTATTTCGTTATGTTAATTCCAATTACCGTAGCAAGTGCCAGCGGACTTTATCTGCCTGTTTTATTTGCTATTGCCACAGGTTTGCCTGTTATAATTTTTGCATGGTTGCTGGCTTATGCTGTAGGTAATGTAGGAAAACTGTACAACCAAATCAAGATCTTTGAACTTTGGTTCAGACGTGCTGTTTCGGTCATTTTTATCGGTGTTGGAGTTTATTATGTTATAATTTTCTTTATTAATTAAATATTTTCTACCACAATTGAATAAATACTCTTGTGGTATTTTTTTAACCCTTTTGTTCGTGCTTTTACGAACAATAAATTACTTATTATTAAAAAATGGAAACAAAAAAGGAGTTGAAAATTCTTTTAGGAATTGTAGTCGTTTTTCTGGCAGTTTTTTTTCTGCCTGTTCAAAGTCCGGTATTTAATACAGCCGTTGCTGCCACATTCGACCTTGCAAAATGGTATGCACAGGAACATGTTATTCTCTGCCTTTTGCCGGCTTTCCTGATTGCAGGAGTGATTTCAGTTTTTGTAAGTCAGGCTTCGGTAATTAAATATTTCGGAGCTAAAGCAAAACGATGGGTAGCTTATACGGTTGCTGCTGTTTCAGGGACGATTCTGGCAGTTTGTTCATGTACTATTTTACCACTATTTTCGAGTATTCACAAACGCGGTGCCGGACTCGGACCGGCTATTGCATTTTTATATTCAGGACCAGCCATTAATATTTTGGCGATAATTCTTACAGCACGCATTTTAGGTCTCGAAATCGGGGTTGCACGTTGTCTAGGGGCAGTGGTTTTTAGTGTGCTTATCGGCTTGATTATGGCAGTCATATATCGAAAAGAGGAAAAGGTGCGGGCAGAGGAGCAAATGAATTTTCCGGATGTGCCTGAAAACCGACCATTATGGCAAACTGCACTACACTTTTTTACATTGGTGCTTATTTTGGTATTTGCCAACTGGGGAAAACCCGGTGCAGGCGACACTAATAGTGTTTGGTACTACATTTGGACATATAAATGGTATATTACAGGATTTTTCGGACTTGGGTTAGTGTATTCAATGATTGCCATTTTGAAACTGAAAAGTTGGCAGGTATTGCTCGGAGCAGTGGCAACAGCATTAAGTGCATTATTTATTGGCAATCCGCTTGTGAGCGTAGTTGTAGCTATTGCAGCGGTAAGTTCTATTGCCCTTATGGACACTTCGGAAGATGGTGAAAACCGCGAATGGATAATTTCAAGTTGGGGCTTTGCCAAACAAATAATGCCTTTACTGGCAATTGGAGTGGTAATTGCAGGATTTTTACTCGGTTCAACGCACGACAATACATCCATTGCAGGTGTTATACCAAATTCATGGGTGGCTTGGGCAGTTGGTGGAAATTCTGTGCTTTCAAATTTCTTTGCTTCCATAGTGGGTGCATTTATGTATTTTGCCACACTTACCGAAGTGCCAATTATTCAGGGCTTGTTGGCTTCGGGCATGGGAAAAGGTCCGGCTTTGGCGCTTTTACTTGCAGGTCCATCCCTTTCGTTGCCTAACATGTTGGTTATTCGTGGTGTACTTGGCACACAGAAAACTGTAGTTTATGTGGCAATCGTTGTAGTGCTTTCAACTGTTGCAGGATTATTTTTTGGATCCATTTAACATGTGGCTGAGAATATTTATATCAATATTCTATGTATTTCTTAGTGTATCAGTCTTTTCTCAAAAGATTGATACACTAAATATTGAAGAAACTTTAGCATTGATAAATTCTGACACTGCAATTATTGTTTTAGATTGCAGAGACAGCCTTTCTTTCAGGTTAGGCCATTTACCCCGTGCAATACATTTGGATGTGTACGATGCTGCTTTTGACCAAAAACTACAAGCTTTTGATAAAGGCAATGTTTATCTTATTTATTGCAAAACCAACGGACGAAGTGCAAATATGGTTGAACAAATGATTGATAAGGGTTTCGCACATATTTTTTGGTTCGAAAGTGGATTTCTAAAATGGAAGGAATCAGAAAATCCAGTTCAAATAGAATAATATAGAAAACCATATAGAATAAATGAAAAAACTCCGCAAAAGAGCAATCTTTGTAATGCTGACAGCATTTTTCGGTTATTCTGTGACGGCGCAGACAAACACCGCCGATTTTAAGCCTTCGGGTAATGTAATAATGCAGGTTTTTGGATACTCCAAAGCCGACTTGAAACAGCAAGCCCAAATTTTGCTTTTGGCATTGGGCGTGCCCATTTTGGGTATAATTATAATTTCACCCCTCAGCTTTCAGCAGCATTGATTTTAGATGCTGCAGGACGAACCACTACCTTAGGTTCGGCTTACATAACTGATTCTTTAGGCAATAAACTTCCGGTAACTACTTCTGGCAAAGAAGGTAGTTTTTATACCGCCTTCCTTAAATTCGCTTACATTCAGTGGAAAGCTAACGATTGGGTACGTTTGCAAATTGGGGGCATTTTACAAAATCATTATATTACACAGGAAAAATTCTGGGGCTATCGTTATCTGTACGAAACTTTTCAGGACAGGTACTACGGCATGGCAAGTGGCGATTATGGCGCTATTGGCTATTTTAAATTGAGTCCCAAGCTGAATGTTGATATAGCCATAACCAACGGTGAAGGCATTCGCAGCAATCAGGCTACTGATGGAAAAATTAAATATGCTGTTGGCATTGATTTTATTCCTGTGAAAAACTGGCATAATCGACTTTATTACGAAAACAATACTATAACCAAAACTCAGGGCATCAACAATCAGCATCTTATTTCGTTTTTTAGCGGTTGGCAGATAATTAGTAATCTCCGAACCGGTATTGACCTGAATTATCGCATTAATAATCAACAACTATCCGGCAAAAATCTGGGTGGTGGTAGCATTTTTGCTGCTTTCGGTTTTCAATCTAAATGGGAAATTTTCACACGTTATGACCGATTACTTTCAAATAAAATCAGCAGACTAATGATTGTTGATTGGAATTACCGTAATGATGGTTCAGCATTAATTACAGGTATTCAATATGAACCCGTTAAAACTGTTCGACTCGCATTAAGTTATCAGGGCTGGCGAAAAGCTTCTGTAGAGGGAACGAATAAAGATTATGTGTTTTTGAGTACTGAATTTAAATTATAAAAAAATGAAAATCAAAAGAAAAAATGAAATGAAAGTAACCTTATTCATAATGGTTTTTGTTATGACATTTGTAGTTACATTTGTAAGTGTATCAATAAATTATGGCTTTCAACCTGGTTTTTTAATGAAATGGATAAATTCGTGGGGACTTGCCTATATAGTGGCTCTACCAGTAGTTATGATTATTATGCCAGTTATTAAAAAGTTCTTAGCCAGACACATTATTGACTAAATATTAAAAATATGGAAACAAAAAAAACTGCTTGCCTCTGTGGTACAAGCGACTACAATGTAGTAAGCTGCTCCGGCGCTTCGGATTTAGGACAATTGTCGGACGTGATAGCTCGCAAACTGCGTGATAATAAAGTGCGCAAAATGAATTGTCTTACTATGATTGCCATTGGCGATCAGTCATTGATTGCCGCTTTTAAAGAAGCAAATGTTCTGGCTATTGATGGTTGTCCGAAAGATTGTGCAAAAAAGATTTTGGAAAAAGCGGGAATCGAAAATTTCAATCATCTCCGCTTGACCGATTTGGGGTATCAAAAGGGGAAGAGTCCGGTAACGGAAAACCTTATTAATGAAGTGTATGCCCAAGCTGAAATTATCTACTAAGCAAAAGGGGGCTTTGTCCGTTATTGCTTTGCTTTTTTCGGTAATATTTTTCGCCGTTTTGCTGCTTAATAAGCAATATATGGAAAACTATGTTTCAAAAATTGTAAAGCAAGGCAATACTGCTGAAAGCAATTTGAGTACAAAAGCAAAACTCGATGGGCTTTACAATTATTCAAAAAAAGATAAAACCTTTCAATACACCTTTCTTGAATTCGGAGCTAAAGGTTGCTCGGCTTGTATGCGTATGGAAGGTGTGATGGACGAAATACGAAAAAACCACGGCGATAAAATCAACGTGGTTTTTTACAATGTTCTGCTGCCCGAAAATCAGGAATATATGAACTACTACGGTGTGGCTACTATCCCAATACAGATTTTACTTGATAACTCAGGAAAAGAAATATTTCGCCATAATGGTTTTATATCAATGAAAGAAATTGAAAAACTACTCTTTCGCTGATTTTTTTGGTTGTTTATCAATCAACACTTTATAAGTTGGATCTTCCATAATATTGACATCAATTATTTTATCTGCATTTTGCAGCAACATCAAGCAATCTTTGCTTAAATGCTTTAAATGTAAAGTTTTTCCCACTTTCAAATAACGTTCGGTGAGTTTGTTGAGTGCTTCAATGGCTGACATATCGGTAACGCGACTTTCAGAAAAATCAATTACAATTTCGTCAGGGTCATTTTAAAAACCAATAACATTACTGAAGCCACGATACCCGAAATACGTGTACGCGCTCCCGAAGTAATATTGATTAGAATTTGTCCAATCATGGCGCAGCCACCCATACCTGAGAAAAATCCTGCAACCACATTCGCAGTGCCCTGAGCCACACATTCCTTATTACCCCAACCACGAGTTTCAGTAATTTCGTCAATCAAATTCAGCGTTAATAAACTTTCGATTAAACCAACTCCTGCAACTATTGCTGCATACGGTAAAATAATCCATAATGTTTCCAAACCAAAAGGAATAGCAGGTATATGAAAAGGAGGAAAACCACCCTGAATAGAAGCAATATCACCCACCGTTTTTGTATCAATATTGAGTCCGATAGTGATGGCTGAAATAACGAGGATGGCTGTGAGCGATGCAGGAATTGCCTTTGTAAGTTTTGGTAATCCCCAAATAATTAGCATTGTAAGGGCAACTAATCCCAACATCAGATAAAGCGCAGAACCACTTAACCAATGTATCATTCCCGCACTATCTGTATGTTTGAACTGCACTAATGGCGACATAAAAATCACTATAGCCAGTCCGTTTACAAAGCCAAACATTACAGGGTGTGGAACAAGGCGTATAAATTTACCTAATTTAAGTAAGCCAACCAACACCTGAATAATTCCGGCTAATATTACTGTTGCAAAAATATATAATAGACTAACCACCAAAACATAAAATTCATATTAATAGCAAGTTGCAAAATAACAAATATTTAAAACCAACATATTTATACTGAAAATAAGGCGTTTAAAGTTTATTTACAAGCAGATTCGTTTAATATTAAAATTGTAAATTAGTATTGTTTAATGCGTAAAGAAATAGCTGTTAGATTGAATTTTAGTATTTTTGCAAAATGGAAAAAATGGATATTAAACAACGGATAGAAGATGAGATAGTAAAAACGGAAAAGCTAATTGTAGAATATCGCCAAATGACCGCTCCCATAGCTCCAGACGATGCTATAGGTCGTATTTCGCGCATGGATGCTATCAATAACAAAAGCGTTACAGAAGCAACACTTCGACAAGCAGAATCCAAACTCAATAGTTTAAAACGCGTACTTTCGAAGTACGGAACACCGGAATTTGGTCGTTGTATCACATGCAAAGCCGAAATTCCGTTGGGACGCATTTTGTTTCGCCCGGAAAGTTTACACTGTGTTAATTGTGCGCGATGAAAAACGACATAAGATATTTTAATGAAAAATTGGTTCGGATTTTTGTTCGGCAACAAGCGTTTGTTGAATTTTGGTTTTCTTTTTAATTTCTTTTCTTCCTTTGGGCAAACGTTTTTTATATCGTTGTTTGTGCCTTTTTGGATTAAAGAACTGCGCATTACTAATGCTGCGTTTGGGAGTATGTATGCCACAGTAACTATTATATCTGCATTTCTGCTCTCGTTTGCAGGGCGGTTTATCGACAATATGTCGCTACGGCGCTTTGGTTATCTGGTGTTTGGTGGGTTAGCTGTGGCGGTTGTTTTGCTTTCGCAGGCTTACTCGGTGTGGTTGCTTATGGCGGGTTTATTGCTCGTTCGTTGCTTTGGGCAAGGCATGATGACACACACTGCTTCCACCGGCATTGCTAAACTATTCGATACGCACCGTGGCAAAGCGCTCGGCATTACCGCATTAGGGCATCCTGCGGGTCAATTTTTTCTTCCTTTATTAGTTGCGCCACTCTCGTTGACTTTCGGGTGGCGCATAGCTTTACTTTCACTTATGGTATTGGCAGCTATTTTGATGATTCCCGCCATTTATTCCATTCATCCGGTAGCTAAATACCATGCGCGTAAAAAGGAGATTGATGCTGTTCCCAAAAGTTCAGTCAACCATTTGCTTACAGGGCGGTTTTGGCTTATTGCATCGAATATTTTTATTGTACCGTTTCTGTGTACCGCAATTTTTCTGTATCAATATAGCATTGCCGAAAGCAAGGGATGGGAGCGCGAATGGGTTACATTTTCGTTTGCGTTTTTTGCTGTTGCCAATGCCATTACCTTGCTTCTTTCGGGAAATTTAGTGGATAAATATAGTGGTATAAAACTTTTTCCATTATACATAATTCCTACTTTTGTGGCTTTGTTTTTAATGGCAATTATTAAGTCAGTTTGGGTTTTTCCGTTATTCTATGCGCTTTTGGGGATTTCCACCGGCTTGGGAAGTACCATAAAAACAGCTATGCAAACCGAAGTTTATGGAAAAGCACAGTTGGGAAAAATTCGTAGTTATTTTTCTACCGTACTTGTATTTAGTACAGCATTGGGACCTCCTGCGTTCGGTTTATTTCTGGACCGTAATTTTTCGTTCGATGCCGTCATGGGTATTTCGGCAATCGTTGTTGCTCTGATATTTTTGCTTAGTTTCAGGGTTTGGAAATTCAGACAAGTCTGAGTGTTTATTTTTTTCTGTAAAGTAAATTTCTTTACCCAATGCCGATTTACAGATTTATCGCCCTGTTTTCTTCGTTGCTCTGATACGCTGCTTCTAAAATACGTATTATCAGCAAGTTTTCAACAGGAGATACCGGAGGGGCACTTTGGTTACGAATGCTTTTTGCCACTGCGTCAAAATAATATTTATAATTTCCGGGAAGTGTTTCTACCGTTTCACGGATTGTTTCGCCATTTTGCTCGTAAACCAACGTACCAAAATTTTGAGCTGTATCAAGTCCATAGCCTGATTCTGTGGGGAGCATTCCTGCCCGCAATTGCTCTTCCTGTGGGTCGATACCCGGTTTTACAAACGAACCATTTGTGCCATGCAACACAAAACTTGCAATGGGTTCTTTTATCATCATGCCTGCTGTGAGTGTTACTTGCAGCTCAGGATAAATTAGGATTATGTGGCAAAAATCGTCGATTTTTGAATTTGTTCGTTGCTTTCGGATTTGCGCAAAAACGCCCGTTGGCTTGCCAAACAAACAAATTGCCTGATCGACCAAATGCGGTCCAAGATTGTAAACGATACCCACAAACCTGTCGTTCCGCTCTTTCCAAGTATCGGCAATTTGTGGTCTGAAACGTTGAAATGCAGCACGATACTCCACAATTCGCCCCAATTTATTTTCGTTCAGTACATTGCGAATTGTCATGAAATCACCATCCCAGCGCCGGTTTTGAAATACGGTAAGCATTCGGTCTTTTTCAGTAGCGAGTTTGATAAGTGCCTCGCCCTCAGCCACTGTAAAAACAAATGGTTTCTCGACAATCACATGTTTTCCGGCTTCGAGCGCTGCCCGGCAATATTCGAAGTGTGTAACATCCGGCGTGTTTACGATAATTAATTCGAGCTCCGAATCAGCAATCAACTCATCGAAACTCCGAACAATTTTTACATGCGGATACGTTTTTAGGGCTTCGTTTTTACTCCGTTCGCAAATCACACACAGTTCATAAGCTTCATTTGTTGCAATAAAAGGTGCGTGAAAAGCCTTTCCTGAAAGTCCGTACGAAGCGATACCCGTTTTTATTTTATCCATATATGATTTTTATCTTATTTACCACTTACTTCCCGCAAAGATAGGAAAAACTCAGGTTTAAAATTTATTGCCCCTAATTTTTTGTAACACAATTTTAATCTCCGAAATTTGCATATTAAAAAAATAATGTCGTATGTTTGCGACATATAACATTAAAGCATGAGAAAACCCGAAGTATTTGATAAAGAACTACAAGAATTAGCCGATTTTGCACGCGTCATTTCAAATCCGGCTCGTTTGGCCATTTTAAAATATTTAGCCGAGACAAAAACGTGTATATCGGGAGATATTTCAGATTATTTGCCTTTAAGTCGCACTACCGTTTCGCAACATTTAAAAGAATTGCGCGATGCAGGCCTTATTCACGGCGAAATTGATGGTCTTAAAATTAATTATTGCCTTTGTGGAAATTCTATCGAAGAAAAATTGGAAAAATTTGATGCTTTCTTTAGTAAAATAGCCAGACATGAATTTACTTGTAAATAATAAATAAATATGAATATTAAAGAAATAACAGCCGACGAAGCCAACGGATTAATCACCGAAGGAGCATTATTGGTAGATGTACGCGAAAAAGACGAAGTAGAACAATCATCATTTAAAATTAATGAAATTGAAAACATTCCTTACAGTATTTTCGACGAAAACTACAACCATTTACCCAAAAACCGTAAAATTGTGTTGGCTTGTCATTTAGGCATTCGAAGTTTGAGGGTTGCCCAGTTTTTAGTTATTCAGGGATGGGACGAAGCAAATATCTACAGCTTGGAAGGTGGAATTGATGCCTGGAAACGAGCCGGTTTGCCCGTAAACTCAGCACCACGCACATTTAGTTATGCCAAACAAAAAACATCTTGTGGTTGTGGCAGTGGTGGGTGCTGCTAAATACGTTTAAAAACAAATCTCTCCTAATTCCCCCTTTAGGGGGTTAGGGGGCAAAATTAACAAAACATGAAAGTATTAATTCTTTGTACAGGAAACTCTTGCCGTAGCCAAATGGCACACGGCTTTTTACAATCGTTCGATTCGCGCATAACCGTTTGTTCGGCAGGTACGCAAGCATCAGGTAAACTCAACCCAAAAGCAGTTGCGGCAATGAAAGATGCCGGAATCGACATTAGTCATCACACCTCCGATTCGGTCGAAAAATACCTCAACGACGAATGGGATTATGTAATTACTGTTTGTGGTGGTGCTAACGAAGAATGTCCTGCCTTTTTTGGCAAAGTAAAACATCGTTTACACATGGGCTACGACGACCCAAGTCATGCCGTTGGAACAGAGGAATTTATTTGGAGCGAATTTATTCGAGTGCGCGACGAAATCAAAGATGGTTTCTACAAATTTTATGTAGAACAAATTAAACCACAGTTATGAATCCAAATGAGTTAAAGTTAGTTGTTCAGGAAAAGTACGGACAAATAGCTCAACAAAGTTTACTTAAAGAACAAACATCTTGTTGCAGTACTTCGGGCTGTTGCGTAGAATTGGAATTTAGCATGATTGGTGACGAATATATAAACGTTAAAGGTCATAACGCTGATGCCGATTTGGGTTTGGGGTGCGGTATTCCTACGCAATTTGCCAATATCAAAGCGGGTGATTCTGTTCTGGATTTAGGAAGTGGTGCAGGAAATGATTGTTTTGTGGCTCGTGCCATTGTAGGCGAAACAGGCAAAGTTACAGGACTTGACTTTACTGTTGCTATGACAGAAAAAGCTCGTGCCAACAATGCTAAAATTGGATATACGAACGTAGAATTCATTCAGGGTGATATTGAGGAAATGCCATTAGCCGACAATCAATTTGATGTGATAGTTTCAAATTGTGTCCTGAATTTAGTACCCGATAAGCAAAAAGCATTTTCAGAGATGTACCGTGTACTAAAACCCGAAGGGCATTTTTGTGTATCGGACGTGGTAATAAAAGGCGAACTTCCCGAAAAACTACAAAAAGATGCCGAAATGTATGCCGGTTGTGTTTCAGGAGCAAGTAATATAGATGACTATCTGGATATAATAAACAATCAGGGATTTAAAGATATTGTTATTCACAAAGAAAAAGTCATTTCTATTCCCGAAAATGTTCTGCAAAACTATCTATCAAAAGAAGAAATCGTAAGTTTTACTAATGGAGATACAGGAATCATAAGTATTACTGTATCAGCTAAAAAATAAAAACTATGCCATCAAATAAAAGACTCAAATTTCTCGACCGTTATCTCACTTTGTGGATATTTCTTGCTATGGGTATTGGTGTTTTTTCAGGTTGGATGTTCCCACAAATAGCCGATTTTTGGAACAGTATGTCATCGGGTACAACAAATCTTCCTATTGCCATTGGATTAATCGTTATGATGTATCCGCCCTTAGCAAAAGTTAAGTACGAAGAATTAGGAGAAGTGTTTAGAAATACCAAAATTCTCACTTTATCATTGTTTCAAAACTGGATTATTGGACCAGTATTGATGTTTGCACTCGCCATCTTGCTTTTCAAGTTTTTTCCGGGCGAAAATAATTCTAATCTGCCTTATGTATATGGTATTATTATGATTGGATTGGCTCGTTGTATAGCGATGGTAATTGTTTGGAACGATTTAGCCAAGGGTGACACACAATATGCAGCGGGATTGGTAGCATTTAATAGTATATTTCAGGTGTTATTCTTTTCAGTTTATGCTTGGTTCTTTATAGCTATTGCTCCTGGTTGGTTTGGCATTCCTACAAGTGATGCCGTCTCAAAAATCACTATTGGGCAGATTGCCGAAAGTGTTTTCATTTACTTAGGGATTCCATTTATTGCCGGCTTTCTTACCCGGTTTATTCTTATTCGGGTAAAAAGTAAAACGTGGTATCATACTAAATTTATTCCTAAAATCAGTCCACTAACACTTATAGCATTACTCTTTACCATTGTAGTTATGTTTTCGCTTAAAGGTGAATATATTGTAAAAATTCCAATGGATGTAGTACTTATAGCTGTTCCTTTGCTTATTTATTTTGTCATTATGTTTGTTGTCTCATTTTTTATGAGCAAAAAAGCAGGTGCAAATTACGAACAGTCAACAACACTTTCATTTACTGCTGCAAGTAATAACTTTGAACTTGCAATTGCGGTAGCAATTGCAGTTTTTGGAATTAATTCGGGTGAAGCATTTGCAGCGGTAATCGGGCCTTTAGTTGAAGTACCTGTAATGATTGCGTTAGTAAATGTAGCTTTTTGGTTCAAGAAGAAAATGTATTAAAAACACACGATATATATACTTCAAACAGATCAATTCAATGAATTGGTCTGTTTTCGTTTTATATAGAAAGCGGTCAGGCAAAGCCTGAAAGTTCACCCAACTTTCCAACTATTATCCGTAACTCATTGCTAAACAAGTAAATATACTGTCAGGTGGATGCGTTTGGGTACTACA
>CAZDSY010000021.1:0-31967 GCA_964508285.1 uncultured Paludibacter sp. | reverse complement strand
GAGAGAATATATATGTTATAAAATCACGATTTGATTTCAAACAAAAAACCGGACATTTTTTTAAATGCCGGTTTTTATTTAAGAAGTAAAAGTTTTCAATATCCCCATTTTAACCAAACTGCACCCCAGGTAAATCCGGCACCAAAAGCAGTGAGTATAATATTGTCGCCTTTCTTGAATTTTTTCTCGTATTCCCACATACAGAGTGGAATACTTGCAGCCGAAGTGTTGCCAAAGCGATCGATATTTATTACAACTCTACTGTAGTCCACGCCAGTTCTGTTTACAACAGCATCAATAATTCTCAAGTTTGCCTGATGTGGAATCAACCATGCAATATCTTCAGATTTAAGGTTGTTTTTTTCCATTACTTCAGCTGAAATATTTGCCATATTCGTAACTGCATGTTTAAAAACGTATTGACCTTCCTGATATACATAGTGTTGTGCATTTTTTACCGTTTCTACTGAAGCCGGATTAACCGAACCTCCCGCTTTAAGCATAAGGTGAGGACCTCCGGCACCATCGGTTTGAATAAGAGAATCCATAATTCCATGTTCTTCTTCGGTAGGTTCAACAAGTACAACACCTGCACCATCGCCAAATAAAGGAGCAGTCGTTCGGTCGTTGTAGTTTGTGATTGACGACATTTTTTCAGCGCCGAAAACCAGAATTTTTTTGTACTTTCCTGACTCAATAAAACCTGCAGCAGTGTTTAATGCCACAATAAAACCTGAACATGCTGCTTGTAGGTCGAATGCCAGTGCATTTGTTATGCCAAGGCGATCGGCAATTACCGCTGCGCACGAGGGGAAAATATAATCAGGAGTAGTGGTTGCCACTAAAATCAAATCAATTTCTGAAGGTTTTGTGGCAGTTTTTGCAAAAAGTTCTTCAGCAGCTTTGGCTGCCATATATGAAGTTCCCGTTGCCGGATTTTTAAGTATCCTACGTTCTTTAATGCCCACACGCGTGGTTATCCACTCATCGCTCGTGTCCATTATTTGGCTGAGTTCATGATTGTCCAGTATATATTCGGGTACAAATCCACCAATACCGGTAATAGTTGCTCTCATTTTTATCTTGAATTTATTACTATTGAATAAAAAAAGCAAGCCCAAAGTTACTCACTCAGGGCTTAAAGTGCTTTATGTTTTTTTTAAGGAGTTCATCTCCGGTGAAGAAATAAAAAAAATTAAGCAGTTGCAATTTTTTCTATCGCCAGTTTACCTCTGTAGTATCCGCATTCTCCGCATACTGTGTGGTAAATATGAGCAGCTCCACAATTAGGGCAAATAGCCAATGTAGGAGCAATTGCTTTGTCGTGAGTTCTTCTCTTTGCTGTTCTCTGTTTAGAGTGTTTTCTCTTAGGATGTGCCATATTCTTATCTGTTAATTGTTTTCTGTAAAATTTTGTAAAGCGTCCCAGCGTGGGTCAATCGGTATATCTTCGTCAACCAATTCGTCATCATCAAATTCAATATCAGGTTCATCGTCATCAGCATCCTTGCGGTGTGCAATGTGTCTTTTTAGCTTGCTAACCATAGTTTTGTTACATTCGCCGGGGGCATGCACATGCTTTATAGGTATGCTAACCACTATAAACTCGTATAAAAACCATGCAATGTTTATCGCACCTTCCGATTCAGGAACTATCACCGTTTCATTTTCCTCAGAAAAACTTTGTCCGAATTTTACTTTAAGTTTTTCTTTGTAATTCACAGGAATTTCCATTTCGTCCAAACAACGATTACAGGGGACTAATACTGTACCATCAATTTCGAAATTCATTTCGAATATTTTTTCTTTTTTTACTACAGTAACTTTAGCTTTCACCCAGCCTTTTTCCACTTCGTGTTCCGGGCTGTCAATTTTTTTAAAAAAATTGTCCGTAATGTCATATTCAAAAACTTCAGTAGGATTTTTTAAATCCTTGAGTTTTATATTGTATGGTTCAAATTTCGACATTTGTTTGTGCGTAAATAAAGCGGTGCAAAGGTACAAAAAATGCTGTTAATGTGAAACTTTTTATGAGTTTTTTGGCAAAATAATTATATTTAACACAGTGTCAGATTTTTAATGTTAAATATTTAGAATTATACGGAATGTTGTTCCGATGCGCAATTCAGATTGTTTTACAAAAATTTTACCGCCGTGGTATTGTTCTACAATACGTTTTGCAAGTGAAAGTCCAAGACCCCAACCGCGTTTTTTGGTTGTAAATCCGGGATTGAAAATGGTTTTAAAGTATTTTTTCTCAAGTCCTTTTCCGGTATCTTTTACATCGATGCAAACCTCTTTTTCTTTATGAATAACGGTAATATCTATTTTACCTGTTCCGTCCATTGCATCAATAGCATTTTTACAGAGATTTTCAATTACCCATTCAAAAAGCGGTACATTTAGACGTATAAATACCGAATTTTCTTCAGGGAAATGACATTTAATAATTACTTTCTGCGATGAACGGTTTCCGATATACTGCACCGCATTCGTAAGAGTTTCGTTCAGGCTTACAAGTTGCAGATCGGGTGCAGAGCCTATTTTTGAGAATCTTTCAGCTATGATACGCAAACGGTTCACATCTTTTGCCATTTCGCCAATCAGTTTATCTTCTTCGTGCCGGTTTTTAAGTATGTCAACCCATGCGAGTAAGGATGATATCGGAGTTCCCAGTTGATGTGCTGTTTCTTTCGATAGCCCTACCCAAACACGGTTTTGTTCTGCCTTTTTTGTGCCTGAAAATGCAAAAAAGGCAATCGACAGAAAAATAATAATTACACCTAGTTGGATATATGGAAAAATATATAATTGCTTCAATAGTAATGAATCGTCGTAATATATGTATTGAATGTCCTCGTTTAGTTTAACAACGATTGGAGGATTTTTTTTCTTAAGTTGCTGAATTATTTTTTCATTCAGTTCGGTTTTATCATTGCTTTTAAAGTTTCTCGAATCAAGTAAAACATCATTCTTGTCAATAATTATTACCGGTATAGTTGTGTTTCCTTCAATAATTTTCAGAAGAAAATCAATGTCGGCAGTTTCGTCTTCGGTAAGTTGACGTGTTGCTTCTGCCCAAAGTTCAATTTTTTTTCGCTCCTCAAGTGCCAGAGCACTTGCCAGTCTGTTGGTAAAAAGCGTTGATAAAATTATAATTGCTGCACCCGCAACAATAAAAATAAGTTTGAAATGTCGGGAAAATGTCTGAAATTTATCAAATGAAATCATGATTGTTATTTTCAGTTTATTTTTTCAAACGTCAAATGTAGCAAAAAAGTATGAATTTGTTTAAAGTTTCCAGGTCGTACGAATTGTTGTATCTTTGTATGTTTGAAATTTTTATAGAAAAATTATTTTTTAAAAAAGATTCAGTGTTAATGCTGAACTTGAGTTTTTTGATTATTAAAGCATTATCAATATGCATAAATCAGGTTTTGTAAATATAGTAGGTAACCCGAATGTAGGAAAATCTACATTGATGAATGCGTTAGTGGGCGAACGTATTTCCATTATAACATCCAAGGCTCAAACCACTCGCCACAGGATACTGGGTATTGTAAATGGAGACGATTTTCAGATTGTATATTCCGATACTCCGGGTGTTTTAAAACCCAATTACAAATTACAGCAATCTATGCTTGGTTTTTCAAAATCGGCACTTTCCGATGCCGATGTGCTGTTATATGTTACCGATGTATTTGATACATATGAAAAAAACGCCGACTTTGTTGAAAAAGTAAACCAAAATCCTGCACCATTAATTCTGATTATCAATAAAATTGATTTAATAAATCAGGAAAAACTTGAAATGCTGGTTGAAAAATGGAAATCGGTTATGCCGCGAGCTGAAATTTTTCCGGTTTCGGCTATGGAAAAGTTTAATATTGAACCCTTATTTAAACGAATAAAGGAATTGATACCCGAATCGCCTCCCTTTTTCGATAAAGATCAATTAACAGATAAGCCGGCACGTTTTTTTGTGAATGAAATTATCCGCGAAAAAATCTTGATGTATTATGATAAGGAAATTCCTTATTCTGTTGAAGTGGTTGTTGAGCAGTTTATTGAAAATGATAATTTGATTAACATTAGTGCAGTCATTTATGTGGAACGTGAATCGCAAAAAGCCATTTTAATTGGGCACGGAGGGAAATCGCTAAAAAAAGTCGGTACCGATGCACGGCGCGATCTGGAAATGTTTTTTGAAAAGAAAATCTTTTTACAACTTTATGTAAAAGTTGAAAAGGATTGGCGCAACAAAGATACAAAACTCAGAAACTTTGGTTATTTCACTGAATAATTCAGTGATTTTTTTTGCAGAAAATCAATTAAATAATCATTCTAAAAAAAAAGTAAATTTCTTTGATTTTTCTTTTTTATAAGATAAATTTGTCTTGTTCGAACTCGCATTTTTTGTTTAAATTGATAAAGCTATTGTTCGAGGAATAGTTGTGTTTATAATAAAATATTTTAAAATGTAATTTTTTCAATGCTTAATTTGTGATAATATGTTATAAAACATAATATTGCTCAAAAAACACACATAATATTTGCAGGGAATTGAAAACGGATGTACTTTTGTATTGTGATTTTTTCATAGTATTAGATTTAAGGTTAATAAAAAGATTGGTAGTTGGCCGGGAGGTTCGCTACCATTCGCTTTTTTAGGGCTCACCTATTGATAATTTTTCTTTCCGGAGATTCAGTATTTATTTCAACGTTATTTCATCGACAAACAAAAATGCACTCCGACCACTTCCTGTATGCCACGAAGGCAACATTTTTTCTGTTGCTACTTTAAGTTTTACGAATCGGGCTTTCGTTTCAGGGAAATTTAGTTTATATTCGAAAATACCGTTTCTGTCTGTTTCAAGCATTGGTTTATAAAAATCTTCAGCCAAAAGCTGAAACTTTGCACCATCATCAGAAATAAAAATATTCATACTTCGGGCACCAAATAACCAGGAACGTTTAAGAACATTTGTATTTATAGCTATTTCATTAATCGTTGTTGAATTTTTTAAATCAATAAGCACTTCTAAGTCGTTATCTTTCCATGCTATCGATCTTCCCGATCTGAAATTTTCATTTCCCTTTAGTCCATCAACCAATGTAGTTACCCCAAAATAATTGTATTGTTCGTTGATCGGCTGTAATTCAATAATAGGTTTAGTAGTTGCTTTGGAAAAATTTATCTGTTCGGTTAATTCTTTGCTTCTTTCATTGCCTCTGAAGGCAACAGCCTTCAGAATTGTGTTATTTTCTATCCTTAAAGGTGAAGTGAAAACATTCGAATTCATGTCAGGTAAAGTGCCAAATCTTTCAAATATTTTGATTTATCAAAATATTGTATTTCATTTGCATATAAATGATATATTTACATATCATTTAAAATAATATCAGTAAACTGAAAATTAATAACAATAATGAACTTCAATAAAACAACTGAATACTCGCTTCGCATACTTGGATATATGTCGCTCAACGAAAACGAGTTATATACAGCTAAAGACCTGGCAAAAATTCTACAAATACCCTACAGCTATCTTCGTACCCAACTAAAACTACTTTCAAAAAAGGGAATTTTAGTAAGCATACAAGGGAAACAGGGAGGATTTAAAATAGCAAACAATTTAGAAAAAATTTCACTATTTGATATTGTAAATGCAACCGAGGATTTTGGCAAAGAAAATATGTGTTTTTTTGGTTTCAGGGAATGTCCACTTCAAAACCGGTGTTCAATGCATGAAAAATGGGGTGAAGTTCGGGATAAAACTTTCGGAATTTTAAAAACAACCACTTTACTCGATATTAAAAATGAAAATACTGCATTAAGTCTTTCAACAAAATAATTTACTAACTTTTAAATTTAATAATCATGGTAGATTCACAAGTCGTCCTTTGGGGACAAACCATTGCGTACACTTGCTATGCACTGGCAATTATGGCGCTTATGGCATGGTTTGGTTATAAAATTACCAAACAAGGTAATGCTTATAAAGCTCCAACAAAATTATTTTATGTTTTTGTTTCGGTACTAATTGTTGCAGGTGTTTCACTTCACATTATCACCTACAATACTATTCCGTGGGCACCGATGGACATTAACCGTGCTGACATTAAAGCAGATAAGGTTTTTGACATTACAGTAGCAAATCATCAGTTTAAATTGCCTGCAGAAAAACTTGTAATCAAAGCAGGAGAAAAAGCTTTGTTTAATGTAACCTCTATGGATTTGACCTACGGTTTCGGACTGTTTCGTCAGGATAACTCTATGGTATTTCAAATGCAGGTTGTTCCGGGTCATAAAAATGATATTTTGTGGCAGTTCAATAAGCCCGGCGTTTACTCCATTCGATCTACAGAATATTCAGGTCCAAAAGGTGCTCAAATGATTATTGAGAATGCAGTAGAGGTAATTGAATAATTGCCCCCTAACCCCCTAAAGGGGGAATTATTTTAAAAAACAAAAGTAACTTTAAAGAAAAAAATAATAGTATGAAATTCATAGAAATATTTTTAAATGGAGAGGAAGGTTTATTTAAACCTAAAACGCTCACACCTATGCAAAAATTAGTTTTGCGCTTTGTAGTGGTTTCGTTGGTATATTATTTCTTCGCATTGTTTGAGGGAATGATTATGCGTGTTTTTCAGGTTGATCCTTCCATCATGCCTGCAGAACAATATTTTGGTATTCTTACAGCACACCCATTAGTTGGAATTTTTGGCTCTACCTATTCACTTGTTTTTGGTGCTTTCCTGTTCTTAGTTCCATTTCTGATGAAAAAACCAATATGGAGTTTTAAATTGGCAAACTGGACATGGATATTAATTGCAGTTGGAACAATGACATTTTGGTTAGCCGGATTTATTACACATTATTCTCCTCTTTACACACTCTACTGGCCACTTCCTGCTGATTTCACTCAGTTTAGTCCAGTTGGTGGCGCAGTATTTATTTTGGGTATTGCACTGATTATGGTTGGAACAGTTTTCTTTGTTATCAACATTTTTGCAACCATTACATACACTCCTGCCGGTTGGGAAAAACAACCATCCGGAAAACTCATTAAATCAGCACTTGGGATTGATGCTTTTGAAAATATTTTTAAAAAGAAAGAAAAGCAAAAAGAACATCTGGTTTCGTTACCTGTAGCAGCAGTAGCCCGTGGAACTATTGATGTGGCATTAAATGCAGGAATTATTTTATTTACCGGAGTGTTGATTCTTGTTTATATGATTTCATATTTATTCGGTATAGATCTAAAACATTCAGCCATAGATGCATTATTGTACAAAAACTGGTTCTGGTGGGGTCTGGACCTTATTGCTGATGGTTTAGTTTTAATCTTCGTAGCCGGCACATGGTATTTATTGGCAATGCTTATTACAGGAAAAAACTTGTTTATGCAGAACATTGCCCGCGCTGCATTATTGGTTGAATTAATTGTATCATGGACAGTATGGTCGCATCATCTTATGTCGGATCAGGCACAGCCGGGAATTCTTAAAATTTTGTCCGGCGAATTGGTAACAGCATTTGAACTGATTACCCAGGGTTTAGCATTCTTCATTACTTTAGTTACTTTATGGAGTGCGCGTCCACTAAAAATGACCAATCCTTTAAAATTCTTACTTGGTGGTTTACTTGGTTTTGGTTTGGCAGTTCCTGCGGGAATTATGCAAGCAGATATAGGATTAAACCGAATTTTACACAACACACAATGGATTGTTGGACCTCACGTACATGTGGCAGTATTGGTTGGCTTAACCATGACATTGTACTCGGCAGTTTATATTTTGTTTCCTATTGTAACCAATGGAGCCAAACTATACAGTCAGAAATTAGCAAATGTACATTTCTGGTGTCATTTATTGGGAGGTATTGGCATGGGAGCATTTATGGGAATGGCAGGTTTGAACGGAATGCTTCGACGTACCATTTACTACGAAGGTGAATTTAATTGGTATATGATACTGGCTGCACTCTCAGGGGCCTTAATGTTTATTGCATTTCTGGCATTTTTCTATAATATTGTTATGAGTTTGGGGTTGAATGGCGTTATTCAGATATTTTTCCCGTCAAAACTCAGAGTAGAAGAAACAGTGCCTGAAAACTAGGAGTAAAACCTAAATGAAGCAGTCATAAAAGAGCTAGATTAAAATTAAACTTGAAAATATAAATTTAAAGCTCTTTTATGGCTGCATCTTATCAATGATTGTGGTCAAACATAAAAAATATCAGAATTCATAAACCGTCATATCTTCGGCAGCTAAAGTGTTTTCAAAAATTTCTTTCGCTTCCAGCAGCAAAGGTATGGTATTGATGTAACGCGCTGAATAATGCCCGATGATTAGTTTTTTTACATTAGCTCTTTTGGCAATAGTAGCAGCCTGAGCAGCTGTTGAATGTTGTGTGTTTTGCGAACGCTTCAACTCATCATTCATAAAAGTGGCTTCGTGATACAAGCAATCCACACCTTCGATAATCGGAATAATTTTTTCAGAATATGCAGTATCCGAACAATAAGCAAAACGTTTAGGAGGCTCGGCAGCAGTTGTCAGCAGTTCGTTCTTAATCACTTCGCCTTCTGTCGTTATATAATCTTCGCCTTGCTTAATTTTCTGAATTCTTGCTACAGGTATGTTGTAAAAATCAATCATATCACGCCGGATATGTCTTTCACGCGGTTTTTCTTCGAACAAAAAACCACAAGTTGGCACACGGTGTTTTAGTGGAATTGAATAAACCTGAACTGTTCGGTCTTCAAAAATAAGTTCGTGTTTGCGC
This sequence comes from uncultured Paludibacter sp., assembly GCA_964508285.1. Lineage (GTDB taxonomy): Bacteria > Bacteroidota > Bacteroidia > Bacteroidales > Paludibacteraceae > Paludibacter. The sequence continues at coordinate 23,173 of CAZDSY010000021.1, read as the reverse complement.
GGATTTATAGGGTGAAAAATCACATTAAAAGGCAATTCTTCGCAGAAAAATTTCAATTGCGGTTGCATTATTTCTTCCAGTTCGGCAGGCGCATGAATGTGTAGTTCGGCAGTCCTGTTGAGCATACCAAAGGAAGAAATCAACCCGATAAGTCCGAAACAATGATCGCCATGCAAATGCGATATAAAAATATGCCCAAGCCTGTTGGTGTGAATTCCCATTTGACGCATTCGGATCTGAGTTCCTTCGCCACAATCAATCATATATTGCTTGTCACGCATTTCAAGAATTTGCGAAGTCGGAAAATGATTTTTGGTGGGCAATGCCGAACCGCAGCCGAGTATGGTAAGAGTAGTTTTCAATGTAATAAAAAGCTAATATGTGAATGTATTTTTATGATTTGGGTAGTTAAGTGCGGTTTAATTGAAATTTGGAAATTTTGAAAGTGATAAATTAAGTTACTAATGTATATTCACCAATCAACCAATTCTCCAATCATCCAACAAAATCCCTCTTCAACAACCCGTAAACAACCAAATCAACAAATCCGCGTTTGTGTAATTCTCCATCGCGTTCAATACCTTCTTTTCTAAATCCGAGACGTTCGGCTACTTTCTGGCTTTTAGTGTTTTTTGTTGCGGCTTTGAGTTGTATGCGGTTAAAATCAAGTTCTTCGAAAGCATATTTTATCAGTGTTTTGCACGATAGTGTGATAATGCCCAAATGCTGGAACTTTTCAGAAATCCAGTAACCGATTTCAACTTTACTGTTATCGTAATCAGGATCTTTCAGTCCCACAAGTCCCACAAATTTTTCATTGTAATAAATTGCAAAGGTCAAATCCTTAGTTTCGTTCACAGTTAAACTCTCAATAAAATTCTGTGTATCCGTAATTTCAAGCGTATAATCCACAAAAGGCAACCACTCGCCAAGGTATTCCCTTTCAGCATTGATGGTTTCAAAAATCGGACGAATTTCTTTTTCACCAATTTCTTTTAGAGTAATTTCATTGTTAACAATCAGTTCTTTGGCTTTCATAGTAATTATAAATATTGAAAAAAAAGGAAATTGAAAAATGATGAACTACATACTATTGATTTAAACTATTGACTATAAACTATAAACTATTGACAATAAATCAAATCCTCGTTTTCTCTTTCAGTTTGAAATCGCGCCCGAGATACTTTTCGCGAACAATCGGATTGTCGGCAAGTTCCTGCGAAGTGCCTTTAAACATAATTTTTCCTTCGAAAAGCATGTAAGCTCTATCTGTTATGGTTAGTGTTTCGTCCACATTGTGGTCGGTTATGAGAATTCCAATGTTTTTGTCCTTCAAATTCCAAACTATATCCTGAATGTCTTGTACGGCTATCGGGTCAACACCTGCAAAAGGTTCATCGAGCATTATAAAACGCGGTTCGATAGCAAGACAACGGGCGATCTCCGTCCTACGGCGTTCTCCTCCTGAGAGTCGGTCGCCTATGTTTCGTCTAACAGTTTCAAGGTTAAATTCAGCGATTAGCGTTTCAAGTTTTTCGCGTTGGTATTCTTTGCTGAATTTTGTCATTTCCAGCACAGCTTTCAGGTTATCTTCAACTGTCATTTTGCGGAATACAGATGCTTCCTGCGCTAAATATCCAATTCCCATTTGCGCTCTTTTATAAACAGGATATTTAGTAATTTCCACATCGTTAAGAAATATTCTTCCGGAATTTGGGGTTACAAGTCCTACTGTCATGTAAAACGTTGTGGTTTTTCCGGCACCATTCGGCCCGAGCAATCCTACAATTTCACCTTGTTTTACCTGAATGGAAACATCGTTTACCACGGTGCGTTTTCCATATTTCTTAATCAGGTTTTCGGTGCGAAGCACCATACTTTCATTTTCCATTTTAATTCGGCAATTTATATCAATGCAAAAGTAGTTTTTTTAAAATGAATAACAAAAAAACTCTACAGCCATTTTGAAGTTGAATATACTTTGTAATTTGTTGGCATAAATACCTCATTTATGGTATAAAAATACTGATATAAGGGTATTTTATTCAGCTACTGTACATATTAATTTTGCAGAGTAAACTTTTTAAAACAATTACACATGAATACGAATGCAATTTGCCCCATTTCAGATAAAACTATCAACGAAAATGTAGCGCGCTTAAATGGAATTTTCACGGTAGCGTTACTTGCTATATTTTTAGTTACTCAAAATTTAATTCCGGTACTTTTTCTTCTTTTCGATTTTACGTTAAGAACTTCCCGGTTAAGAAAATACAGTCCATTCGCGGTGATTTCCGCCAGAATATTATCAGCATTAAAAATAAAGAATAAACCTGTAAATGCAGGACCAAAAATTTTTGCAGCAGGCATAGGCGTATTTTTTAATATCGCTATTATTACTTTTTCGTTGGTAAATTATCCGGCAGTTGCATCAGTATTTGCTTTAATATTTGCATTTTGTGCATTTCTCGAAGGTGTTTTTGGTTTTTGTGTTGCTTGTAAAATCTATCCTTATGTTTACAATTTGTCCGCATTTTTCAGAAAATTTCAAATCAATTAATTTCATTTGATTTTATCTGAGTTCAGTATTTTTAGCAAGAAGAAATTTAATATTTCTGCATCATTATCTGGTTGATTCACCCATTGAATCAATCAGATTTTTGTACATTTGCATGCAGTTAATCTTATTCGTAAAATACCTTGTAAAACAATATTTGAACATGTATAGTAATTTCAAACAACATCTCGCTGAAGAATTGAACGCCATAAGCAGTGCAGGATTATATAAAAATGAACGCATTATTACTTCGGCTCAGGGGGCAGAAATAAAACTTGCTGATGGAAGGGAAGTTCTGAATTTTTGTGCCAATAATTATCTTGGATTGTCGAACCATTCCGCTTTGAAAGATGCTGCTGCCGAAGCGCTTCAAACGCATGGCTACGGTATGTCATCGGTGCGTTTTATTTGTGGTACGCAGGATTTGCACAAGCAACTCGAAGCCAGTATCGCTGAATTTTTCGGAATGGAAGATACCATTTTGTATGCTGCCTGTTTTGATGCCAATGGTGGAGTTTTCGAACCATTGTTGGGCGAAGAAGATGCCATAATTTCCGATGCACTTAATCATGCATCAATTATTGATGGTGTAAGGCTTTGCAAAGCACAACGGTATCGTTATGCGAATGCCGATATGGAAGACCTCGAAAATCAGCTTAAAAAAGCACAAGCACAACGTTTCCGGCTGATTGTTACCGATGGTGTTTTTTCGATGGATGGAAATGTAGCTCCACTCGATAAAATTTACGAATTGGCAGAAAATTACAATGCCATGATTATGGTGGACGAATCGCATTCGGCAGGTGTTGTGGGACAAACAGGCAGAGGAGTAACTGAGCTTTATAACCTGAAAGGAAAAATTGAAATTATTACCGGAACGCTCGGCAAAGCTTTTGGTGGCGCTATTGGTGGATTTACAACCGGGAAAAAGGAAATTATCGACATGCTTCGTCAACGTTCGCGCCCGTATTTATTCTCAAACTCCATACCACCTATGGTTGCAGCGGCAGGAATTCGCATGTTCGACATGATGAGCGAAACCAACGACTTGCAGGATAAACTGCATACCAATACTGCTTATTTTGTTGAAAAAATGAAAAACGCGGGTTTCGACATTAAACCTACACAATCGGCTATATGTGCGCTAATGCTTTACGATGCTAAGCTTTCGCAGGATTTTGCAGCAAAAATGTTAGATGAAGGTATATATGTAATTGGTTTTTACTATCCCGTAGTACCGAAAGGTCAGGCACGTATCCGTATTCAGATTTCTGCCGCACATGAAAAATTTCATCTTGACAAAGCTATCGCTGCTTTTGTAAAAATTGGGAAGGAATTAGGTGTAATTTCTTAATAATTAACCTCATTATTGCACTTTTTTGATTTCGAAAATTAAAAATCCCGAAGCACTTCAACTTCGGGATTTTTTTGTAAATAACTGTAAGTGTTTTTTTTAATTTTTTTCTTCTTCTGAATTATCCGTTTTCGATGTTTCATTGACATCTATTTTCTCTTCTTCTTTCGGTCCTTTCAAAAAACTTGGAAGATTTAATCCCGCCATGTTGAATAAATCGTTAAGCGGTGGTACAGTTTTCATCATACCGGAAACAAAATTGGCAGTAGTAGTATTTCCGTTTTCAGCTCCTTTACCTGAATCCCAAACAGTAATTTTATCAATCTTGATGTTTTTAACGGCTTCAACCTGGGTTTTAACCAATTCAGGAAGTTTTTCGATCAACAATAACTGGAATGCTTTGGTAGGATCTCCACCGGCTGCGTTCACAACTTCTTTGTAACCTTCGGCTTGTTTGGTCAGTATTTCGTACAAACCTTTTGCTTCTGCTTCCATTTTAGCAAAAATTGCATCTGCTTCACCCTTAGCCTGCACGCGCGTTTTCTCAGCAATAGCCTGTGCTTCAATAATGGCACGTTGTTTGGCAATTTCGGCCGGTACTACAATATTGGCAGTTTGTGTTGAACGCTCACGTTCAGCACGGGCATTTTCGGCTTCCTGTTCGGCATGGTACGATTCTTCGAGTGCTTTCGCTTGCTGCACTTTTTCAGATGCTATGGCAATTCTCAGCGCTTCGGCTTCTTTCTCACGGCGTGCAGCATCCGATTGAGCAATAGCTATTTTTGCTTCGTTTTCACCTTTTATTGCAAAGGCGTTGGCTTCAGATGTTTTAATACGCGTATCTTTATCAGCTTCGGCTTTTCCGATTGACTCATCTTTTAAAGCCTGTGCAATACTTACTTCTCTGTCTTTCTGAGTGATAGCAATTTTTACGTCGCGGTCGCGATGCGTTTCGGCTATCTGTGTATCTTTTTCTCTGTCGGCCATTGCTTTTCCGGTTTCACCTATTTTTTCCTGCTCGGCTACCGAAATTTTAGCTTCGTTAATGGCTTTAGCTGCAGCTTCTTTTCCCAATGCTTCGATATAACCCGATTCATCTTTAATATCGGTAACGTTTACGTTGATGAGTTTCAGACCGATTTTCTTCAACTCACTGTCAACGTTTTTCGAAATATTATCCAGAAATTTATCACGGTCGGAGTTAATTTCTTCAATCGTCATGGTAGCGATTACCAAACGTAACTGACCAAATAAAATATCCTTTGCCAAATCCTGAATTTGTTCTCCGTTCAGACCCAGCAAACGTTCAGCAGCCGAATTCATATTTTCAGGTTCAGTAGAAATGGCAATTGTGAAACGACACGGTACGTCGACACGAATATTCTGTCGGCTCAATGCATTGGTAAGGTTTGCTTCAATTGACAGTGGCCGAAGATCGAGATAAGCAAAATCCTGTATAACGGGCCATATAAAAGCACCACCACCGTGAATACACTTGGCTGAGGAACCACCGGTTTTTCCGTAAACTACAAGTATTTTATCCGAAGGACATCTTTTGTAGCGTGAAACAAGCGCCGAAATGGTTACGAATATAACCACCGCCAAAATAAGAATAATAAAGATAGGTGAAATCATTTTTTTTGTTTTTAGTGATGAAGTTATGAAGTTGAGTAAACTGATAAACAAAGAAACAAAGAAAAAACGTAATAATGAAATGGTAAATTGTAAAAAAAATTAGATTTTCTCTACAACCAGCACACTTTCACTTTCAGCGCCAATAATTTTTACGGTTACACCAGAGTTGATTTTTTCTCCCTTTGTCATGGCTTCAAGTTCATGCATGGAGCCTTTTACACTGACCAGTACCTTCCCTCTTCCTTGCATATAGCCAGGTATGGTCAGGTAGACTTGGGCTGTTTTGTTAATTGCTTGTTCTATTTTAAAAGTTGCGTTTTCACTGAGTTTTAACAGTTGGCTAATTATCAGAAAAAATAAAAAAATAAAGAGGGCCCCAATAACTAATGCAATAATAATCAGGAGTAGTTTATTTTGAATTATGCCGAAAAACGAAACGCCTGACCACCCGAAACCGAGCAGAAAATTTACAAGATTGCGGAAGGAAAAGAGTTGAAAAGGAGCATCGACACCATCGAAATTACCATCGAAATCAGCATTTAGACCATCAGAAGCATCGGCACCAATAAAAGTCATTATAGTTTGAATAACAAAAATAACACTGGCAGGTATAGCTACAAACCAGAAAGTCCGTAGCAGTGGATCTAAGCCTAAAAGAAATTCCATAATTTTTTAAATTTAAGGATAATGTTTATAATAAAAAATTTTGTACAAAGATTGTAATTTTTTTTGAGAAAACAACTGTTTTTGCAAATTTCGTTATAAGAACTAAAACTTGTCTTATTTAATATTTCATTGAAAATAATCGGGAATCAAAACTAATTTTTTCTGAAATTGTTATATTTTAAAAGGCATAATTATTCAAATTTTTGCACCTTAAATAAAATTACAACTTTTTAAATGATTTATCGTTTCAACTTATTAATTAATCAGTTATGTCAAATGTTAGCGAGAAAAAAAATGTCACCTTTGCGGAGGTAACGGGACAGTAAAGATCACAGTAACATGTACAAATTGTCATGGCTCTGGCAATGTAAATGAAACGATGTGTACACGTTGTTGGGGAACAGGAAAAGTGGAGGAAACAAGAACTTGTCCGTATTGTTTAGGAACAGGAAGTGAGTAAAATGTGAGTAAACTGAAAAAATAAACCTGAAATGATTAATAGTCAGTCAGGTTTATTTTTTATTGATATTTGTAGTGATTTTTATTACACTTTTTTTAGTATGTCAAATTAAATTCCAAAAGCATTCTTAATATCGTCAACACGGTTTGTTTCTTCCCATGTAAACAAATCTACAACCATCGAAACGAGTTGGCCGTTGCCATTACTAAAAGTTTTGGTTTTCTTCACAGGAGTGCGTCCAACATGTCCGTACGATGCTGTTTCTTCGTAAATAGGTGCGCGGAGTTTCAGATTTTGCTCAATGGCTTTTGGGCGCAAATCGAACAAGGTACTGATTTTTTCAGCTATTTCGCTGTCGCTTAAGTTAACATTAGCTGTACCATACGTATTAATATAGAGGTTCATGGGGCGAGCCACGCCTATTGCGTAAGCTATCTGCACCAAAACTTCATTCGCTAAACCTGCTGCAACTATATTTTTGGCGATATGACGCGCTGCATAAGCGGCCGAACGGTCAACTTTAGAAGGATCTTTACCTGAAAATGCTCCACCGCCGTGTGCGCCTTTTCCTCCGTAAGTATCTACGATAATTTTACGTCCGGTAAGTCCGGTATCGCCATGCGGTCCACCAATCACAAATTTGCCTGTAGGATTTACAAGCAAAGTATATTCACCTTTGAAAAGGTCAGCAAATTGCACATCCAGTGCTTTAACGCGAGGAATCAGAATGTTTTCGACATCGCGGTGAATAGCAGCAACCATTTCAGCATCTGCTTCTTCCTGCGATTTTCCGCTTCCGGCTTCGATAAATTCATCGTGCTGTGTTGAAACTACAATCGTATGAACTTTTACAGGACGATTATTGTCATCGTATTCAATTGTAACCTGCGATTTTGAATCCGGACGCAGGTAAGTCATTACTTTTCCTTCGCGGCGAATTGCAGCCAATTCTTCAACCAAAGCATGAGCAAGGTCGAGTGCTATAGGCATAAGATTTTTTGTTTCGTTGGTGGCATAGCCAAACATCATTCCCTGATCTCCGGCTCCCTGTTCCATAGGGTCTTTACGTTCAACACCGCGGTTTATATCACCCGATTGCTCATGAATAGCTGAAAGAACACCGCAAGCATTGCCATCAAACATATAATCACTTTTGGTATAACCGATACGATTGATTACCCGGCGTGCTACTGATTGTACATCTACATAAGCGTTGGTTTTTACTTCGCCAGCAATGACAACCTGCCCGGTGGTTACAAGGGTTTCACAGGCAACTTTTGAATTGCTATCGAGGGCAAGAAAATTGTCAAGAATAGCGTCCGAAATCTGATCGGCAACTTTATCGGGATGACCTTCCGATACTGATTCTGATGAAAATAGATAAGACATAATCTCTAATTTTTTGTTAATTAAAAAAATTGCAGAAACTGATTTGGAAGGTGCCTTATGAAGCGTTGAAGCGATGTAAAGCCTTTTAGCATTTTTTTTTGTGGTTGCAAGCTGTCCAAATCTTTCCACTTTGACTGCGCAAAATTAAACGAAATATTTGGAAAAAAGTTCGATTTCCGATGATTTTTTATTCGAAATATTATTAAAATATTTTACTTCACAATGTAAATATCAGTATATTAGATATATAAACAATTTAATACATAATTCATAGCTGAGAAAAAATTTAGAAAATAATAAACAGTTGAAACAGATTATTAAATATTACTCTAATTAACTAATTATATCGGGCAAACATGTTCGTATTACTTTTATAATTCGGTTTTTTTTCCGAAATTTGCAGGCTTAAAATGCATTATTTTATCAATGTTTTTTTAGTAAACACGCAAAGTGAAAGATACCAAGTACATTTTTGTAACCGGAGGCGTAACTTCATCGCTCGGAAAAGGAATTATTGCTGCGTCGCTCGGGAAACTGCTTCAAGCAAGGGGTTTTAAAGTTACCAACCAGAAACTCGATCCGTATATCAATGTTGACCCCGGAACTCTCAATCCGTATGAACATGGCGAGTGTTTCGTTACCGTTGATGGTCATGAAGCAGACCTTGATTTGGGGCACTATGAACGTTTTTTGGGTGTGGAAACACATAGGGCAAATAATGTTACAACCGGACGTATTTATCAAAATGTAATTAATAAAGAACGTCGTGGAGATTATCTTGGTAAAACGGTACAGATTATACCGCATATCACCGACGAAATAAAACGCAACATTAAACTTCTCGGAGTCAAGGGCGATTTCGACTTTGTGATTACTGAAATAGGCGGTACAGTAGGCGATATAGAATCATTACCATACATCGAAAGTGTACGTCAGTTGCGTTGGGAACTTGGGAAAAACTGTCTGATAGTTCATCTTACGTATGTGCCTTATCTCGCAGCAGCAAAAGAGCTAAAAACAAAGCCTACACAACATTCTGTTAAGGCATTGCAAGAACAGGGAGTGCAGCCCGATATTCTTGTTTTGCGAACTGAACACAATATATCACATGAATTGCGCAAAAAAGTGGCACTGTTTTGTAATGTGGAACCTGCGGCTGTAATGCAATCGATCGATGTTCCAACAATTTATCGTGTTCCACTCAATATGCAATTAGAAAAACTCGACGAAGTTGTTTTGTCGAAAATGGGATTTGATTTGCAGAGAACTCCGGCAGCCGATATGCTAAAGTGGACTGAATTTGTAGAGAAACTCGAAAATGCAAAAGATGAAGTTCGTATTGCGCTAGTGGGGAAATATGTACAATTGCCCGATGCTTACAAATCTATTATCGAATCGTTATTGCAGGCAAGCGCTTACAACAACCGTAAACTGAAACTGGATCTGATTCTTTCAGATAAAGTTAATTATGAAAATGTAGATGCCAAGCTTAACAAGGCAGATGGAATACTGATTGCTCCCGGATTTGGCACTAGAGGTATGGAAGGAAAATTTGCAGCACTTAAATTTGCCCGTGAAAACAATATCCCTTGTTTGGGAATTTGCATGGGAATGCAAACCATGTCCATAGAATTTGCCCGCAATGTTTTGGGTTATGAAGATGCTAACAGTACAGAAATTGATCCCAATACAAAAAATAACGTTGTAGATATAATGGAGGAACAAAAAAATATTCTTGACCTCGGAGGAACAATGCGTTTAGGTGCGTTTAAATGTAAACTTAAAAAAGGAACAAAAGCATACAGTATTTACAAGAAAGAAAATATTAACGAACGTCATCGCCATCGTTACGAGTTTAACAACAAATATAAAGAAGAATTTGAAACCGCAGGGATGATTTGTAGTGGAATAAATATTGAATCCAATCTGGTTGAAATCATCGAATTAAACAATCATAAATGGTATGTTGGAGTGCAATTTCATCCCGAATACAGCAGCACTGTAGTAAATCCACACCCATTGTTTATTAGTTTTATCAAGGCTGCTATTGGGCAGTAAAAAATACATATTTATCTAAGCATAATAGTTTTAAAATAAAATCTTTACAAATATAAAATGGATAAAAATACAATTACAGGTTTTATACTGATAGCAATTATACTGGTTGCCTTTTCGTATTTTAGCAGACCAACACAGGAGCAAATTGAGAGACAGAAACGTTATAATGATTCTGTTGCTTTGGTTGAACAACAGCGTCAGGCTGCTTTGACTGCTACTCAAAATAACAATCAGCTTATCTCACAGGATTCACTTTTAAATGTCGGTGACTCTGCTTCGGTAGAATTAATGTCGCGTGCTTTCGGTGAATTCAGTGTAGCAGCTACAGGCGAAGAAAAATTTTTCACACTCGAAAACGAACTGATAAAACTTACTTTTTCCAACAAAGGTGGGCGCATTTATGAGGCACAACTCAAAAATTATCGTACGCATGATTCTTTGCCACTTCTATTATTCACAGGTAACGAAAGTAATATGGATTTTACGCTTGTTACAAGCAATAATCAAGTAGTAAATACATCTAATCTGTTTTTCGAACCTGCAGGAGAAGTTCAAAAAGATGCAAAAGGAAATCAGACTTTTGTTATGCGTTTAAAAACAAGCAGCGAAGCATACCTCGATTTTGTTTACACTTTACCTGCCGATGATTATATGCTTGCTTTTAAAATAGTCCCGTCAGAAATGAATAAAGTGATGCCACTGGCTGTAAATTATCTCGAAATGCAATGGTCATCTCTTATTCGTCAGCAGGAAAAAGGTCGGAAATTTGAAGACAGATATTCTTCGATTCATTATAAATATGATGCCGGAGATATGGAAAAAATGAGCGAGAGTAAAAATGATACGCGTAAACTGAGCAATAAAGTAAAATGGATTGCTTTCAAAGATCAGTTTTTCAGCAGTATTCTTATTTCGGAAAAACCCTTTACTTCTGCATCGCTCGAAAGTAAAATGCGCAATAACGACAGTGTTTACTTGAAAGAATATGCAGCCGAAATGGTTGTTCCATTCGATCCGACGGGAAAAGATATTACTACGTTCAAAATGTATCTCGGTCCGAATAAATATAGTGTGCTTTCGTCCTACGACAAAGGTTTGTCAAAAGATAAGAAACTTAACCTGAAACAAATTATCCCGCTTGGTTGGGGAATATTTGGTTGGGTGAGCCGATGGGCTATTATTCCCATGTTTAACCTTTTCAGCAAATTTATCGGGAATTATGGTATCATAATATTGTTCATGACCCTGGTTATAAAATTGGTTTTATTTCCGCTTACATACAAGTCTTACATGTCGAGCGCCAAAATGCGTGTGCTCAAGCCCGAAATTGATGAAATTCATGCCCGAATTCCGGCAGATAAAGCAGTAGAGCGACAGAAAGCCACCATGGAGTTGTATAAAAAAGTTGGCGTAAGTCCCATGAGTGGTTGTTTGCCTACCATGCTGCAAATGCCGATACTTTTTGCCATGTTTAGTTTTTTCCCCGCGTCTATTGAATTACGGCACGAAAGTTTTCTCTGGGCAACCGACCTTTCAGCTTACGATTCAATATTGCAGCTGCCGTTCGAAGTTCCGTTTGGTTTTGGCAGTCATATTAGTCTTTTCACACTGCTTATGACAGTTACCAGCATTATCTATACAAAACTAAATATGGCAACTACGGCTACTCCTGATCAGCCCGGTGCCGGAATGATGAAATGGATGATGTATCTAATGCCTGTAATGTTCATGTTTATGTTCAACAGTTATGCTTCAGGGTTAAGTTACTATTATTTTCTTTCTACGCTTATTTCTATAGGACAAACTTACGCTATACGTGCTACAGTTGATGAGAAAAAACTGCTTGCTCAGCTACATGCCAAACGTGCCAGCAACGAAAAGAAGCCGGTTAAGAAAAGCAGTTTTATAGAAAGACTTGAAAAAATGCAATATGAACAACAAAAAGCTATGCGCGAACGTAATAAGAAAAAATAATTTCTTTCAGTAAAGATTTACAATAAAAGTGTAATATCCGAAGTAAATACTTTGTTTGTTACACTTTTTTGTTTTATAGATTCGAAAAATTAATTCAATATAAAATGATGAAAAACCCATGACCTAAATTAAACCCTTGGACAAACAAGGGAAGAATTATAAGTTAAAGAAAAACTAACTGAACCTGACATTTTCCCTTCTTCCTCCCTCTCCATTTGGAGAGGGTTGGGGTGAGGTTTGGGTTAGGGGGCAGATAAATCAATTATAAACATATGAAAACTCTAAATATATTTATTATTGCCATTCTAAGTCTATTTTTTGTTTCGTGCCATCAAAATAGAAATGAGATTGTTAAAATTCAGCGTTTCGACAGTGCTTTGATTGCATTGGATACATTGAAAATCAGTGAACAGGTGAAGAAACTATATACAGATTTTCCGGATTTTTTTTCTTTTTATATAGAACAGGTTATGGAGGAAAACCCGGCCGATACATTGAAAGTTACGCAGGAAATCCGAAAGTTTCTTTGCGATACACTATTTCGAAGAGTAAACCGTGATGTAATGACTCGCTTTAGCAATACAGATCGATATAATAAATTGCTTGGGTATGCTTTTGGTATTTTAAAAAATGAATTCCCCGAAATAAAAACTCCCGAAATTTATTTCTTTGTTTCGGGATTTAACCGATCTTTAATACAGGGTGAGAATTTTTTAGGTGTTGGGGTAGATTTATTTTGGGGCTCAGATTACCCGGGTTACAAGGAAATTTCGTATAGTTATCTAACTTCTGCAATGAAGCCTGAGTTAATCCCCGTAGAAATTCTTTCGCAATTATTGTATGAGCATTCGCCGGCTATGAATAAAGATCGTTTGCTCGATCAAATGATTTATCATGGAAAAATAATGTATATCCTATCCAGACTTCTACCAAACTATAAACCGGAAAACATAATAGCATACACGCCTGACCAAATATCCTGGTGCGAAAAAAATGAAAAAGAAATCTGGGCATTAATTGTAGAACAAAAGCATCTTTTTAGCAGTGACTTAATGCTTATCAATAAATATATTAATGCAGCTCCGTTTACAACGCCGGTTTCACAAGCCTCGCCCGGCAGATTAGGAATTTGGGTCGGTTGGCAAATCGTACAAAGCTATATGAGCAAAAACCGTAATATAACCTTAAAAGCATTGATTGATAATACTGATGCATCTGCTATTTTGGAAACTTCAGTCTATAAACCCTAAAGAAAAAAAGCCTGCTGAAAATAATTTCGCAGGCTTTCAATTTTCAAAAAAATGATTGTGTAATTAAGCAGGATGAATTGCTTCTGATGGACATACATCAGCGCAGGTTCCGCAATCGGTGCAAACATCCGGATCAATCACATAAATATCACCCTCGGAAATAGCGTCAACAGGACATTCGCTGATGCACGATCCGCAGGCAATACAATCTTCATTAATTACGTAAGCCATTTTTGTTTATTTTTTTGTTAGTACTAATTAGCGTTGCAAAAATATCATTTTTTCAATATCAAAAAAAATTTTCTGAAGAATATTATTTACCGAAATCAAACAATCCATTCAAAATTAATAATTAATAACACGTAAAGTTCAGATAAACAATAATTTATTTGTTTTTAAGTGATTTGTTAAATCTTTGCTAAATTTCAAGTTCGTGCCAACTTCCTTTACGTAAAAACAAATAACCGAGCCCGCCGGTAAGCGACCAGTAAATAAATTCAGACATCCAAACCACAGCTGTGCTTTGAGGATTGATAATTGCTGTGTAATAAACGTACCCGATATAAAATGTAAGGGTAATTATTTCGATATAAAAAGCTGTTTGTGTGCTCCCTGTACCCGAAACCGCGTTAATAATTACATTGCAGGCTGCAAAAAATGCTACTGCTACAGCTACAACTCTTATCACGGGTATGGATGCGAGCATAAGCGAAGGGTCGTCGGTGTAAATGCGTGCAAAAAGTTCGGGAAATGCTAAGGTGAAAAAAAGAAAAGGTGCTACCGAAAGCAGCGCGATTTTGATAATTTTGTTTACAGTAGGCAGCACTTCATTCTTCATGCCTGCACCAATCATATTGCTTACAAGCGTGCCTGCCGTGGTTGAAAGTGCTGATGCCGGTATCATAAGCAAAACATACATGCTACGTCCAATGTTCGTAACTGCAAGTGGACGTTCACCCATACGCTCTATAAAAATAAAAAACAAAAACCAGGTAGAAATAGATATCAGAAACTGAAACATTACAAAAATTGACAAACTTAAAATTTGTCCGATAGTTTCGAAAGAAGGTTTGATAGTCGAAAGTAGTTTATATTTTTTTACATCGACACGAAAATATGTGTGATATACGAGATAAAAAGTTGAAGAAGCTTCGGCAACAACGGATGCTATGGCTGCACCTGCTATACCCATTTCGGGAAAACCAAATTTTCCGAATATAAGTACGTAATCTAAAAAAATGTTAACTAAAGCTGTAATTACTGCCGAAGTAGTGAGTACGCGCGTTTGTGTAATTCCCACATAAAAACTACGGAAAACCACATTGGCAAAAATAAAAAAATAGCCGTAAATACGCCAGTCGAGATACTCAATAGTAACCTGATAAATATTTGGTGAGCTAACTAATACCTTCATTAAATGCGATATGCCAAAAAGCGAACCGATAAATATTATTAGTCCAAGAAAAATATTGAATATTAGTCCGTTATTCATTACAGGTCCAATTTCACGGTAGTTTTCTTCCCCGTTTCGTCGCCCTATCAGGATTTGTACACCCTGACTGAACCCAAACCCAACCATGTAAACCGCGAAATAAAAAACTCCGGCTATGGCCGAAGCACCAAGTGCAACTTCGCTTACGCGCCCGAGAAATGCAGTATCAGTAACATTGATAACGTTTTGCGCTACAAGTGTAAGTATAATTGGGTAAGATATTTTAAGTATGTTTTTGGTAGAATTCACTTTATAACTTTTATAACGAAGGAAACTAATAACATTGAACAATACTGTTGGTTTGTTGTTCTGCAAAAGTATGAAAATATTAATAAAACAGTTTCAAAGTTTTACAGTTTCAAAGTTTGAAATTTTGTATAATGCTGTTGTAAACTATTTGCGTTTTAATTTTTTTGAAAAATTACTTCAATTGATAAAAACAAAGTAATTTTGCCATTTTAAATAATTTGTTTTTAAAAACTAACGAATTTTCATTATGAATATACTCGAAAAACTTAACCGCCGCTATGCAAGTAAGGCGATGAACGGAACAAAAATTCCGGAAGACAAAAAAGAACTAATTCTCGAATCCATACGATTAGCGCCAACTTCTATGGGTTTACAGCCTTTTAAAGTACTTGTGGTAGAAAATCAGGAAGTGAAACAGAAAATATTTGATACTTCAGCGTCGGGGCAGCTTCAGATACCTTCCAGCGCGTTTACGCTTGTTTTTGCCGTGCCTGAAAAATTTACTACTGAAATGATTGAAGATTACTTCGTTTCTGTAAGAAATACCCGAAAACTACCCGAAGAAAAAGTGGTGGCATATCGACAAATGGTTGAAGGATTTCTTAAAAAACAAAATAATGAAGAGTTTCACGCCTGGGCAGCGCGTCAGGTATATATCGCACTTGGTTTTGCTCTTTACACCGCTGCTTTGTTGGATGTTGATTCAGTGCCGATAGAAGGCTTTACGCCTGCTTTACTCGATGAAGTCCTTGATTTAAAGTTGATGAAACTTCGTTCGGTATGCATGATGGCTGTGGGAAACCGACATGAAGAATTGGATTATAATGCTCGTTTACCCAAATTGAGAAAATCGGCTGATAAATTATTTGTGTATATCTGATTTTTAAATTATTTAATTCAACTTTCGCATGTCTAAATCATTGAAATTATTGTGTTAATAATCACGCTTTGAATTTTCTACTTGCACTGAACTGTCCCCCTCTTAAAATTATTATTCCTTTTTCTTTCTCATTGAGGAGAAAGTGCCCAAAGGGCGATAGAGGTGGAGAGGGGTTAGGGGAGAGGTCGTGCCATAAAAATTTTATAAAAATGTATTTTCTATAACCAAGTGATAATCAATGATAGAAAATTTGCATGATTCAGTATTTCAACTATTTATCAACTTCCGAAATTTCAGTTATTTAAGAATATCAAGTCTTTTGGAATTACTTCTGAAAGACTTTTTTTATGCAACATAATGCTATGTTTATACATTTATTCTAAAATTTGTAAAAGATTTATGGAAATTGCACGTTTTATTCATCAATCAAACAGTAAAACTTTTTAAGTTTAAATTATATTTTTGTTGAATCATTTACCCCCTTCAAAAAAATGTTAAATATGAAAAAGTTAATTGTCTTTCTGTTCATTCTCACTGTTGTAGTTACAGGCATACTTTTAGCTCAGAAAAAAGTAGAAATTGAATATGATGCACAATGGAAAAAAATTGAAGAACTTGCCGAGAAGCAACTTCCTGAATCGGCTTTAAAAGAAACTGAGTTGATATTAAAAAAAGCGAAGGATGAAAATAACGTACAGCAGTTGATAAAAGCCACTGTTTACAAAATGCGTTTCACCCTCGAAAAAGAACCCGATAAAGCGCCGAAATTGTTAAAGGAGTTTGAAACTTTTACTGAAAAAACTACGGATAAAACCGATAATGCCTTGCTGAATTCAATGCTTGCCGAATTATACGCGAATTTTTATCAGGCAAATCAGTGGATTATCGATGAAAGAACTGAAGTTTATGGTACTATACCTGATGATATTAATGAATGGACGAAAAATATTTTTTACGATAAAATTTCTTCTTTAGTCGATGTTTCTTTAGCAGATGCCGACTTGCTTCAAAAAACCGATGCGCATAAATATGATCTTTTACTTGAAAAAGGCGATGATAGCAAGGTACTTCAACCTTCCCTTTTCGATTTTTTAGCACAACGTAAAATTGAAATTTTAGAATCACTTGAAGGCATTACCGATGTTGAAAACCCGCTTGACAAAGCAGAATATTATTTACCTGCCGATGAATTTGTAAAACAAAAAATCGATGAAGAATTTCAGCAATCGATAGAAAATAAAATTCTTACGGTTTATCAGCAAGTAATTGCATTTCATCTTTCCGATAATCAACCTGATGCGCTAATTTATATCGATTTACAGCGTTTGGATTATGTTAACAATAAATCGAACGATAAAAAAGCTTATCTGAAGGCTTTAGAAGGAATGGAAAATAAGTTTCAGAATTTTCCGGCTGTAGTAGAAGTGCTTGCCAATTTGGCAAGTTATTATCAGGGATTAAATGAAAATGAAGAAGATGAAAATGCTGATGTAGATAAAACCGCACTTCGAAAGGCTTATGACATTTGCGCCGAGGGTATCAAACGTTTTCCGGAATATAAACGTATCAATTTGCTGAAAAATATACAAACAGAAATTTCGCGCAAAAAACTATCGTACAGTCATAAAGGAATTTGTTTGCCTTCTTCAAAATTGGAAATAAACATTAGTTTTGCCAATATTGACGAAGCTGAACTTAAAGTTTATAAGCTCGATGTAAGTGCAATTGATTTTTACACTTATAAGCAAAATAACCGAAACGATAAAAATTTGCACCCATCGGCAAAACTTATTGAAACAAAAAAAATTACGCTAAAAAAGGATGAAAATTTTCTTACAAAAGATACACTTATTAATTTACCGGTTGGCGAATATGGAATTTACCAATTACGAGTATCAACTCCTAATGAAACCAATCCAGAGAATATTACTTACAGCAGCTTTACGGTAACATCGCTTTCGTACATTGCGCGAAAAACTGAGCCTGAAAAGCTAAGCTTGTATACGCTTGATAGAAAATCAGGTCTACAGATTCCAAACGTAACCGTTAACTCAGGTTCTTTCAAATGGAATGGTCGTGCGTATGATTTTAATCTTAAATTAACTGCCAAAACTGATAAAAATGGTTTTTGCCTTATCTCGGGGAAAAATGAATATTCAAGCGATATTTATTTTTTTGAATCGGGTAACGATAAATATTTCAGCAGTCAGAATTATCAGTATTATCAATCGTATAGCGGTGGTTCGGAAAATGTACGACCACAGTTAACAATCCTCACCGACAGGTCGCTTTACCGCCCTGGACAAACGGTTTATTTCAAAGGCATCAGCTATTTTTCATCAAAAAACAAACAGGAGGTTAATAAAAACGCTTCTTACGAAGTTACATTATTAGATGCCAATTATCAGAAAATAAGCTCCAAGAAATTCAAAACCAACGAATTCGGATCATTCGCGGGCGAGTTTGTTTTGCCTTCCGAAGGTTTAAATGGCGCATTTACTTTACGTTCCGAAGGAGCAACTCAAACTATTTGGGTGGAAGAGTACAAACGTCCGACTTTCGAAGTGAAAATTCCAAAACCGGTTACTGAAATACGTTTTGGCGAAAATGTAACTGTAAAAGGCAATGTTAAAGCTTTTGCCGGTTACGATATAGCCAACGCCAAAGTTAAGTATCGCGTAATGCAACAACCGCATTTTTATTGCTGGTGGTTGAATAGACAAACCAAAGAAATAAGTTCCGGTTCGTTAACTACCGATGCCAATGGAAATTTTGAAATTAACTTCACACCTGAAAAACCAAAAGATATGATAATTGCATGGCGAGCTAATGTTTATTCATATACTATTACCGCTGATGTTACCCAGCAAAACGGCGAAACCCAAAAAGGTGAAATGAGTTTTTCCATTGGCGATAAAGCGTTGTTTGTCAATGCCAAATTGTCGGATATGATTGAAAAGTCCGGTAAACTTTCAATCCCTGTTTCAGCCGAAACAATAAATGGCGAACGTGTATCAACGATTGTTTCCTATACGTTTTTCAGATTGGAGAAATCCGAAAAATACATTGAAAACAACAACGATTTTGATAGTTTAAAAATTAAATCGAAAATTGCTGCCGGAACAGTAAATGTACCGAACGGCAAAATTAAAGTTGACACCCGAAAATGGGAATCGGGAGTGTATAGACTGGTGTTGACAGCTAAAGATAAATTTGGCGTTGATGTAAAATCGGAATATAATTTTGTACTTTTCGCCAAAACGGATAAAAAACCCGCTTACAAAACATATGAATGGCTTTCGACCGATAAAACCGAATGTGTGCCAAATGAGAATGCAGTGGTTCGTTTCGGAACTTCAACCAAAAATACGATGGTGCTTTTTGAATTGATGCAGGGAAATATTGTGTTGGAAAGTAAATGGATTAAATTTAATGACGAAATAAAAACCTTTACCATTCCATTTAAAGAATCTTTTGGCGAAGGCGTGAACGTTCAGTTTACGTTTATAAAGGATGAGAAACTGTTCACAAAACAAATAACATTATCCAGAAAAGTTGTAGCAAAACATATTTCACCAAAATTCTCTGTTTTCCGCGATAAACTACAGCCCGGACAGCACGAAACTTGGACAGTAACCATTCCCGGAACTGAGAAAAAACTTGCGGAATTAGTGGCTGCCATGTACGATGCTTCGTTGGATATGATTCGTCCACATGATTGGTATTTTGCTCCTGAATACACACCTTATGTAGCAAATTCTCCAAATTGGTCTTCAGGTTACGAAAATGAAGACAATGGTGGGGTTAGTTATAACGTGCAGTTTGGCGATATTCCTGAATTTCAAATTAATCACCTGAATTGGTTTGGACTAAATATTCAGCAGAGAAATTACCGGCACATGAGAATGCGGGGGACAAAAGTTTTCGAAGTCGCAGATGAAATGGTAGCAATGGATATGAGCATTTCTGAAGCACTTGATGGAAAAATTGCCGGTGTGACTGTAAGTGAAATGTCGCCTCCACCACCACCAAAATCAGGACTCAACGAAGTTGTAACTGCTTATGGCAATTCTACAACCACTATTCAAAAGAGCAGTCAAGTAAAACCACGCACCAATTTTGCCGAAACGGCATTTTTCTATCCGCAGTTAAAAACCGATGTGCAGGGAAATGTAAAATTCTCATTCACCGCGCCTGAAAGTCTGACCCGTTGGAATGTAAAATTGCTGGCGCATACGCCCGATTTGTATTACGGAAGTCTCGATACAACGGCAGCAACGCAAAAAGATGTAATGGTACAAATGAACCTGCCGCGCTTTGTACGCCGTTCGGATAAACTAACGCTAAGCGCGAATGTAATCAATCTTTCTGATAAAGATTTACAGGCAAATGTTACATTAAATTTAATTGACCCAACCACTGAAAAGGAAATTAAACTGAAAAATTCCTCTGCAAAGAGTATTTCTTTTAAAGCTAACGAAACCACGGTTGTAGAGTGGGAATTAAGCGAATTTTCTGAATATGAATTAGTAATTTGCAAAATTATTGCCGAAGCCGGAAATTTCAGCGATGGCGAACAGAAATATTTGCCTGTTTTACCCGATAAAGTGCTGATAACCGAAAGTTTGCCATTGACAATTCGTGGAAATCAAACGCGCACTTTTAATTTCCAGAGTTTACAGAAAAATGCTGTTAATGTCGATAACAAAAGTCTGACTGTAGAATTTTCATCAAATCCCGCATGGTATGCTGTACAGGCTTTGCCAACACTTTCGGCGCCCGAAAACGATAATGCCCTCGATTTGTTTACCGCATACTATGTAAATTCGTTGGCGGGATTTATCGCCAATTCAAATCCGAAAATTGCTAAAATTTTCGACCAGTGGAAAAATGCGAAAGGCGGTCGCGATGCTTTATTATCGAATCTGCAACAAAATGCTGAACTGAAAAACATGCTGCTCGAAGAAACGCCCTGGGTTATGGCTGCCAAAGATGAAACGGAGCAAAAACGTCAAATCGCGTTGCTGTTCGAACTGAATATGCAAAAAAATCAGGCGCAGCAATATCTTGATAAACTCCTGAAATTGCAACAACCCGATGGCGGATTCACGTGGTTTGATGGAATGCCCTCGAGCAGATATATTACACAGGAGATTTTGCTGAATTTTGCACGGCTAAATAAGATGACCGGAAAACAGACAACAGACAACGGAGAAATTAAATCAGCTTTGGCGAAAGCATTAAATTACCTTGATCTGGAAATTTCGCACGATTTTTCAGAACTAAAAAAATACAACAAAAATTATCAGAAAGAAAACTGTGTTGGGAATATTCAGTTGTTTTATCTGCACACACGCTCAGAATATCCCGAAATTCCTGTTGCGGAAGTAGCGAAAGAAGCTGTAAAATATTATACTTCACAATCGGAAAAGTTCTGGACAACCTTCACACTTTACGGAAAAGCCATGATGGCGCTTGTGGCGCACAGAAATGGAAAGACGAAAATTGCCTCCGATATTTTAAAATCGCTAAAGGAAAATGCCATGAAAACCGATGAATTTGGCATGTATTGGGCAAAAAATACTGCCGGCTATTTTTGGAACGAGCGTCCGGTGGCAGTGCAGGCTGGTATTATTGAGGCATTTGCCGAAATTTCGAAAAACACTACTGATATTGACGAACTGAAAATATGGTTGCTTAAACAAAAACAAACCCAGCGTTGGGATTCGCCCGTGGCTTCGGTAAATGCAATTTACGCGCTGTTGTTGCAGGGAAGCGATTGGCTTGCGAACGACGGAAAAGTTAAGATAACCGCCGGAAGCAAACTGATAACTCCGGCAAAGGTTGAAGCCGGAACGGGCTATTTCAAAGAAACAATTCCGGTGAATGAAATTCGTCCCGAAACCGGAAAAATAACCGTTGAAAAAACAGATAAAAATATTGGATGGGGTGCTGTTTACTGGCAATATTATCAGGAGCAGGATAAAGTTCAGAATTCGGCTGCCGGACTGAAAATTACTAAGAAACTGTTTGTAAAAGAAGGTGCAAAAATGCTTCCTTTTGAACAGGTTCAGGTGAAAAAAGGCGATAAAATTGTAACTCGATTGGTAATTACCTCCGACCGTAATCTTGAATATGTGGCGCTGAAAGATTTGCGAGCCGCCTGTTTCGAACCTGTTGAGCAACGTTCGACCTGCCACTGGAAAGAAAGTGTTTGCTATTATCAAACCACAAAAGATGCTTCCACGCAATTCTTTTTCAGCTTCCTGCCCAAAGGTACTTATGTGTTCGAGTATGAACTGTGGGCAAACAATGCCGGTACTTTTACCAGCGGAATTGCTTCGGTTCAGTGCCAATATGCGCCCGAATTTGTAAGCTACGCAGGTGGAGAGAAGATTGTTGTGGGAAAGTAGAAAGGTAGAAAGGTAGAAAGGAAGAAAGGAAGAAAATGAGAAAAATAGCAACCTGTCAGCGTGCTTGCACCTGACAGCGTTGATTAAGAAAAGAAAGTACGAAAGTGAGAAATTAAGAAAATGAGAAAAATAGCAACCTGTCAGCGTGCTTGCACCTGACAGGGTTGACTGGAAATGTCAAAATATTTTTTACTGAACATATTTAATCTGCAGACGAAGATTATTTAACCAGCAATTAACAACAATAATAAAATCGTTCATATTGCTGGTATAGGTATAATGGCGATTAATGTGATTTTCACTGTCCTTATTTTCTGTTTCGCTTCCAACCCAAACACTACCCAAACAACTTCTCAGTTTTTGAATCAATGCGTTGTATTGTGTAAGTGCGGTGCTTTTTGTCAGATTTCCAGAACTCATTGTGGATGATTTTACATAAAAAAAGGTCTTAATATCAACTTCTATTTCAGTTTTTACTGCTCCGGTCAACCTATACTTCGATTCATAGGTCGTTATAAAATTATCCGTAATTTCTTTTCCTTTTAACTGTTCCGGTGATGCTGAGCATAAATACGAAAGTGATTTTGCAAATGCTGCAAGCGATTGAGCTTCAGCTGAATTATCAACCGTTAGAACATTGTTAGTCCAGGTTTCTTTCTGAATCAGCATATCATTTTTATCGAGTTTAATACCTTTGGAATTATTTCCATCGAATTCGCCCTCAAAAGAAGTTTCACTTGTTAAGTACTTCTTTCCTTTACCTTTCATTACTCCGTTTACAAAATTACCATAATAA
>CAZDSY010000020.1:0-32832 GCA_964508285.1 uncultured Paludibacter sp. | reverse complement strand
TTATCCAGATATGATAGTTGATGGTGAAATGCAGGTAAATTTTGCACTGAATCAGAAACTTCGGGACGAAAAGTTCCCATTTTCAAAACTGAAAGGTAAAAATGTTAATACACTGATATTCCCCAATCTGAGTTCTGCAAACACAGCATATAAATTATTGATTGAAATGGGCATGACCGAAACTATCGGACCAATTCAAATGGGACTGAACAAACCTATTCACATTTTGGATGTTGAAAGTTCGGTTAAAGATATAGTAAATATGACTGCAATTGCTGTGCTTGATGCAATAGTTCAGGAAGAAATAGATAAGAATAAGAAGCGTTGAAGAGTTTAAAGAGTTTCAAAGGTTTCAAAGGTTAGGTTGTTGAGTTTGTAGAGTTTGAAATTAGTTCTTTAACTCAACTTTCGCAAACTTCGAATTTATTGATATTCTAATGATTTTAAATGTGTAAAATTTGATTATAAAATGGTTATACAAAAATGACTTTTATAAAATTTTGTACTTTAGACCTCTCCCATAACCCCTCTCCACCTCTATCGCCCTTTGGGCACTTTCTCCTCAATGAGAAAGAAAAAGGAATAATAATTTTAAGAGAGGAACAGTTCAGAGCTAGTATAAAATTCATCTCATATTTGTAAATAATTGAAATAAAACATATTATATGTGCGAAAGTTAAATTCTTTAATAAAAAAATGACTTTATGTATTTTTTCAGTGATTTTTTTCTGATAAATATATAAAGTCTTTTTTCTAAACTGAAATAATGCAATTATATATTATCAGAAGGCTTCAAAAACTCTTATTGCTTCTTCAACTGTTTTTATGGGCAAAATTACTACTGAACGTTTGCCGTTATGTTCACGGAGCTGACAGCGCCGCGGATAGTTTGTTATGTAACGGAGCATTCGTCCAAAATAATCAGACTGATAATAAACTGATTGTGGATTTGAAACTAAAAATGCAGTCATTTTCTCATTTTTCAACACCATCTTTTCAACTCCAAAACGTATAGCCAACCAACGAAGTCGTACAATTTCAATCAAACTTTGCGATATTTCGGGTATTTCGCCAAACCGGTCTCGAAGACGGACAATAAACTCAGCAAGAGCTTCATCGTTTTCAATTCCATCCAATTCACGATATAAACTGATGCGTTCCGACACATTTTCGATATAATCATCGGGGAAAAGCAATTCAATATCTGTATCAATCTGACAGTCGTTTACAAAAGCAGCTGAGTCTTCATTTTTACGTCGTTCATCATCAAACAAATCAGTAAATTCCTCATCTCTCAATTCGAGCATCGCCTCGTTGAGTATTCGCTGATAGGTTTCAAAACCCAGATCGGCAATAAAACCGCTTTGTTCGGATCCAAGCATATTTCCGGCTCCGCGAATGTCCAAATCTTGCATGGCAATATTGAATCCGCTGCCTAAATCCGAAAAAGTTTCGATTGCCTGTAATCTTCTGCGTGCATCAGGAGTAAGTAAAGACAATTCGGGAGCAAGTAAATAACAGAAAGCTTTCCGGTTGCTTCGACCAACTCTACCACGCAACTGATGCAAATCGCTCAATCCAAAACGATGCGCGCTGTTGATAATTATTGTATTTACATTCGGAATATCAATTCCGGACTCAATTATGGTGGTTGCAACCAACACATCGTATTCATAATTAATAAAATCGACAATAATTTCCTCAAGCGTATCAGGAGGCATTTGTCCATGACCAACCGCCACTCTCGCTCCGGGTACAACTCTTTTTATCATCGAAGCTACCTGATAAATACTTTGTATGCGGTTATTAACCACAAACACCTGACCGTTACGGCTCATTTCCAGTTCAATAGCTTCACGTATAATTTCTTCATCGAAAACGTGCAATTCAGTTTGTACAGGAAATCGATTGGGTGGTGGAGTGTTAATTATGGATAAATCACGTGCACCCATCAAAGAAAACTGTAAAGTACGAGGAATTGGTGTTGCAGTAAGTGTCAGTGTGTCAACATTTACTTTTAATTGTTTGAGTTTTTCTTTTACCGATACTCCAAATTTTTGTTCTTCATCTATTATGAGCAAGCCCAAATCCTTAAATTTTACAGCGTTGCCTACTAATTTATGCGTTCCAATTATTATGTCGATTTTGCCTTGTGCTAAATCGGTCAGAATATCTTTAGTTTTTTGCGAAGTACGCGCTCTACTCAAATATTCAACTTTACAAGGAAAGTCTTTTAATCTATCCTTAAAAGTATTGTAATGTTGTAATGCAAGTACAGTGGTAGGCACCAGCACAGCTACCTGTTTATTGTCGGTAACTGCTTTAAATGCAGCACGAATTGCTACTTCAGTTTTCCCAAAACCCACATCGCCGCACACGAGTCGATCCATAGGTAAATCTGATTCCATATCTTTTTTCAAATCGGCTGTAGCTTTTACCTGATCGGGAGTATCTTCGTAAAGAAATGAGGCTTCAAGTTCCTGCTGTAAATAACTGTCGGGTGAAAAACTGAACCCCTTTTCAGCTTTTCGCATGGCATACAACTTTATCAATTCACGTGCAATATCCTTAACCTTGGATTTTGTACGTTCTTTCAGCCGTTCCCATGCGCCAGAACCAAGTTTGTTAATGCGCGGAGGTTCACCCTCTTTGCCTTTATATTTTGAAATACGATGCAAAGAGTGAATACTTACAAATATAATATCATCGTCTTTGTAAATCAACTTCACCATTTCCTGCATTTTCCCATTCACATTTGTACGCACAAGTCCACCAAACTTTCCTATTCCATGATCAACATGCACCAAATAATCGCCTAAACTAAATTGATTCAACTCTTTGAGCGTCATTACCACTTTTCCCTGTCGGGTTTTATCGGTACGAAGTGCATACCGATGGAAGCGGTCGAAAATCTGATGATCAGTAAAAACCAGTATTGACAAATCATTATCAATAAATCCTTCGTGTATGGTGTTTTTTACAGGTTGAAATTGGATATTATCGCCCCGATCTTCGAATATTGCTCTAATTCTGTCGGTTTGCTTAACACTGTCGCTCAAAATAAATAGCTTGTAACCTTCGGACTGATAATTCTTTAATGCATCCGCTATCAGTTCAAAATTTTTATGAAATACAGGCTGTGGAGAAGTGTTGAACTGCACCTTTTGTGCTGATTTTGAAGCTTGATTTTCCGTAAGTTCAATTTTTCTAAATTTGGCAATTGCATTTTCAAATTCCTCACCATTGATATTGTGTGAAGTTAATGAAGCAACTATTTTTTCACCCTGATTTGCTCGGATCAACAAATCATCATACAATAAATCAATACGTTCACGAACAAAAACTGAATTTTCGAATACTAACAATGTATCATTTTTCAACAATGAAAAAAAGTTTTCGCGTTGTGTTTTGTTATCTTTTAAAAAATCCGGAATAATTTCCACTTCACGACGTTTTTCCTTCGAAAGTTGTGTTTCAATATCAAAAATACGGATTGAATCAACTTCATCGCCAAAAAAGTCGCATCGAAAAGGAAGTTCGAACGAGAATGAAAAAATATCAACAATACTCCCCCTGACCGAAAACTGTCCCGGTTCGTAAACAAAATCGACACGTTCAAAACCAAATTCAGTCAGAACTTCTACTAAAAAATCGATGCCTATAGTATCACCGGTTTTAATTTTTAAAGTTTGATTTTTGAGTCTTGAAGCTGAAACTACTTTTTCGAGCAACGATTCGGGATAACAAACTACAATTGAAGGAGCATCAACATTTATTATTTGATTCAATACTTCAGTCCGAAGTATTTCATTAGCAGCATCGTAGCGCGAAAGTTTGATTGATTTTCTGTATGAAGAAGGGAATAAATAAATTTGGTTTTCAGAAAGTAAATGTTTTAAATCGTTGTAAAGATATGCCGCTTCATCAGCATCATTCATCACCACAATAAAGGTTTTTGAAAACTGCTTAAAAACTGAAGTAAGGAAAAAGGACAAAGAAGAACCGTTCAAACCGGCAATTTTCAGGTTCGAAGCAGTATTTTTTAGCAGGTTATTGCATGTTTTCACCTGCGGATGTTTTGCAAAAAGCAATTGAAGTTCGGAAAGATTCAAAATTTTTCGTTTTGGGAGCGCAAAGATACGAAAAAATGAACTAATAAAATTGTTATTTTAATCCAGATTTCATAAGGCAGTTAAATTCTAAAAGATATAAAAAATCTTTTATCCTAAAGAAACTATTTTCTTTTTTACTATTTATTTTCAGCTAATTTTTTTAATAAATTGATTTCTTCTTCTTTACCAAAAACTAGTAATTTATCGCCCAAATTTATCTTATTGTCAGCTTTGGGATTTACCATTAATTCATTATTCAGAGAGTAAAAACCTATTACAACCAAATGTGTACGTTGTGGAATATTTGCTTCGCGATAAGTTTTATTAACAAGTTCACTATTTTCATGAATTTGAATAATACTGAATTTATAATTTCCAAAATCTTCGGAGGTTTCAGCAAATCGGGCAAAATCATAAAAATCACTTCCGGTAGTTGCAACAGATACAATCCGTTCGGAAGCAATTTCAATGGGAGAAATTATGTGATCGGCACCGGCTTTAATAAACTTGGCGGTTGAATTACTTTCTTCAACTCGTGTTATTACCTTTATTTTTTTATTAAAGTCCTTCGCACTGAGAGTTACAAACAGGTTTTCGGCATCTGTAGTTAAAACTGAAATAAGATATTTAGCACGCTTAACTCCAGCGTGAAGTAAAACCTCATCGTTTGTTGCATCGCCCACAATATGAATAAAATTCTCATTAAAAAATCCTTTAGTTTTTCATTCCGTTCTGTATTTCCCTCAATCAATACAACTTTCTGATTCTTGTTCAATAGGTCTTCCACGACCTTTTTTCCAGTTTTTCCGTAACCACAAACAATATAATGTTCACTCAATGAATCCAATGTTTTGTTCATTCTTCTGTTTTTTATAAGTTTTGACAATTCACCATCGATAAAAAATGTAGTAATCTGACTTATGGCATACAAGCCGAACGAAAAACCGGCGATTATTAAAATCATGGTAAAAACGCGTCCTGTTTCAGTGAGGGGTTGTATTTCACCATAACCCACCATCGAAAAAGTGGTTATTATCATGTAAACAGCATTTATTGGCGAATAACCCTCGATATGTACATACCCTAAATACCCGAATACAAGAATAAGGATAATCAGAATCAGCGGTAGAAACAATTTTTTAAAAACTATTTTTCTGAAACCTGAATTCATATTTCAATATGTTTTTCAGAGTTTTATCGCGAACTTCTTTAATCTTGCATCGAGCATATGTGATGGTATGATTTTTTTTACGGAATTTGCTACTGCATTCATCATACCTTCGCGCACATAATCCTGACGAATAACTAATGAAATTTCCCTGGTTGCTTCGGGTGACATTGTCCGAAGATTTAGCTTTTGCTGCTCCGATAATAGATCAATATGCAATTCAGGAATGACGGTATAACCACCATTGATGTCAACAATTTTCACGAGTGTATCGATGCTTCCCGATTCGTATGTTGAACTGTGAGTTCGGTTATCACAAAAATTAAATACCTGATTACGAAGACAATGACCTTCTTCGAGCACCCAAAGATTTTCAGGATCAAGATTCGATACTTTAATTTCATCGAATTTAAAAATTGATTCAGAAGGAGAAATATAAGCCACAAATTTCTCGTAATAGAGTGGAACTTCCAGAATTTGTGGATTTTCAAGTGGAGTTGAAAGAATAGCCATGTCGATTTTTGCACTTAATAATTGATCAATGATCGTGTCAGTACGCATTTCTGAAATCTTTATCGAAATAGCCGGATAATCTTTGCGGAAAACCTCAATAAAACCCGGCAGCAAATAAGGTGCTACCGTAGGTATCATTGCCAATGTAAGGTTTCCTTTTAAGGTTCCCTTTTGTTGAGCGACGCTCTCTTTGAGTTGATTTACATTGAATAACACAACCTGAGCTTGCTGCAAAATTAGTTTCCCGATTTCAGTAGGAATTACCGGATGTGCCGAGCGGTCGAATATGCGACAATCAAGCTCATCTTCAAGTTTTTGGATCATTGCGCTCAGTGTAGGTTGCGTAACGTTACACATTTCAGCTGCACGCACAAAGTGGCGTGTTTTGTCGAGTGCAAGAATGTACTCAAGTTGTTGGAGAGTCATAGATAGTTACGAGTTACAAGTTTATAAAGTTATTAGTCAGAAAGGTTTTAGGAATCATACACATATTTAGTGTTTAATGCATCTTTTTTTACATTCTAACAGCTTTTCTGCTTTTCGTACAAAGATAATTATAAATGAGAAATGAAAAATTATTAACGAAATAAAATTCATAGGATATGTAGATTAAAGATTAATAAATACTTAATTGGTAGATAAAAAAACACGATTAAAGTAATTTTTAATCCTTAATTTTGAAATCAAATTCAATTCGATTTATGAAAAGGACATTTTTATTTTTTGTTTTAATCATTTCGTGGAGTTCAGGATACAGTCAGTTACTTTGGAAAATTACCGGTAAAAATCTTAAAAATCCTTCCTATATTTTTGCTATAAGTCCTTTCATTAGTGCTAATTACACTGACAGTATTCCGGGTATTTTCCGTCGTTTTTCCGATTGCGAAGCAGTAATAGGTGAAACTATATTGAACAAAATCGACTACGAAACACAGCTTTTAAAAGCTGCACTTATTCCACAACCTGCCACACTTGATAATTATATTTCAAAAGAGAAGAAACAACTTATTAGGGATGAATTACTGAGAGTATTGAATTTGCAATATAAAGAGGTTTCTGCACTAAAACCGGCAATCATTGCGAATATTTACAAAACTGAAACAATCAGAAATACATTACTCTTTAATACTGAAACTGAACTGAGTTCGCTGTTTCAATCATTAGGTGGAGATAAGGGAAAAATAGTTGAAGGTGTAAAGAATATCGATGATATGATAAAAGAGATGGTTGATACAACAGATTTGCAATCACAGGCTGATCAGCTTGTGAAACTTATGGAAAACCGGAAAAAATTTGTTACTGAAATTATGCAAATGAATGTTTTATACAAAGCCGGAAAAATTGAAAATTACTACCAATATGCTCTCAGATCTGATTTCATAACACCAAAGCCAACTGAATCATATCTTAACAAACTTGAAAAAGAGAATTTGAACTGGTTGAAAAAAATTGAAGAAGTGCTGAAAACCAAAACAGCATTTGTAGTAATTGATATTATGCAATTGTCCGGAGAAAAAGGATTATTGCATTTACTGAAAAATAAAGGTTACAAATTAATAAACGAAAATTGATATAATTAGAAAAACAAAACCCCTGCTCAGAACGAAAAGGGGATTTGAAAGAGGTGAGATTTGTAAAACAATTACAGATAGTTCAGATGATTTTGAATGCATTCAATCATTATTGAAACACAGGTGATTTTCACAGAAATATTTTTAATTTGTAAATACTGCCTCATCCGACATATTTTACAAAAGATATTTTTCAGAAATAATTATGATTTTCCAAAAATATATCAAATATTCCTGAGTTACAAAATATTGTTTTTTGATTTGTTCAAATCAAAACTATAACTATCTATATATCTGAATTTTAAAAAATTTTAGACATTAACGTTATCATAAAGCGTTTTGCGAAATTGTGCGGGTGTCATACCGGTTTGCCGACGAAATGCTTCGATAAACACCGAATCTGAATTGAATCCTACTTCGGAAGCAAGAAATTTTAAGCTGTAATTATTGCGTTTATCATCTGGATTTGCTAAAATAGTGATTGCTTCTTCGACCCGATGTTTATTAACAATATCGTTGAAACGCAGATTTTTTTCACTGATAGCGCGTGAGAGATAATCGCGATTAGTGTTTAGTTCTCTAACAGCCATTTCGAGATTTATATCTTTACGAGTGAATTTTTTTTTGGATTCGAGCCAGAAAATAAACTCATCAAAAAGTTTATTTAAGCTATCATTTGTATGATTTCTTTTACTTGAGCGTTTATTATCAATTTGCTGATGAAGCAAAGCATTCATTTTTCGTTCTTCATCAATAATTTTCAGATTTTTCTCAACCAATTTTTTCAACAATCGTGCCCGATTTCTTTCTTGAGAATGAATGATCAACAATATTAAAATTACACTGCTAATTATTGCTAATGCAATAATTTTTTTTTTGTTTTGATCATATATTAAATTTTTAAGTTCGGTTTCAGTCTTTTCTTGCTCGTTTTTTGCATTATAAAAACTCTTAGTGGCTTTTGTTAGCGACATGTTTGCACTGTCGAGATATTGAGTTGCAATTTTTAAAAAGGGAACTGCAACCGGTTCATCGTTGTAAACATCGGAAAGTTGTGCATAAATTTTGTATTTAAGACGGTAATATCCTGAAGTTGGTAAAAGTAAACGAGCTGAATCGGCGTATTTACGAGCAAAAGTCGTATTATTTTCTACTTTATAAATTTCAGATAGTTGAAAATAACTGTTGATTCGTCTTAAAACCGAAGAAGTATAATTATTCCCGAACCTAAGTGTCTTAAAAAAGTTTGCCTTTGCTTTATCAAAATTTCCCCGCTTGAATTCAATTTCACCTAAATTATTATAAATCAGTGTTATTTTTTGCAAATCATTTGAATCAGTCAAAAAACGATAACTTCTCATTGCATATTGTTCTGCTTCAATGAGATTAGCAGTTTTGAGATTATAATCGATAAAATTATTATAGATATAAAACAATTCACAACTATCATTTGCTTCGATGAATAATTTTTCAGCAAGATTAAAACTCTCAAGTGCATCCTGAAAATTATTACCAATCATATAGTAGCGACCAAGTAACTTATAATTGACACCAATACTTTTTTTTAAACCAATTTCTTTAAACAATTTATTCGATGCCAGTAACCATTCGATACCATTTTCATAATCACTGAGTGCAAATGAAATCCTTGCAAGAATTCGTTTATTAAGTGCAAGTACTCTATTATCAGCATGATGATTTTTAAGTGTTTCAGTTAAAAACATGTACGATTTAGTAATACTATCCGACCGGAATAATACTAATCCGTAAATACTATTGAACCAAAATTTTAATAAAATATTTGCAGTATCAACCGGAGTGGATATCAATAAATTTCGAGCACTATCAATTTTACCGTATTCGCAAAGTGCTCCGGCATAAATTATTTTAGAGAGTTGATTTTCAAAAGTATTATGTTTGAAAAATTCATATTTTTCAATTGTATCTATTACTGATTGGTTTTGGTTTTCTTGATAAAATAAATCTATTGCATCCTGAAGTCCATCAGAAATTTTCTGATTTTCATTACAACCGAAATAAAAAATCATTACAGGAAATAATACAAAACACAATCGGAATTTCATTCTAGTTTTGTGAGTTTTTTAAGGTAACTGATTATAAAATACATTCAGCAAATTTACAAAAAAAATACAGAAATAAATTTTCTATACTCATTACAACTGCAAAGAACTAAATCAGTTTATATTTACGATTTGTTTAAGATTTTATTTGCCTTACAAATTTAATCAGCAAACTGTACATTTTTTTTTGTATTTTTGTAAAGTAAAAAAATTTGACAATTATGCAACAGAACATCTTGAAATCCACCATGTTTGGAGGTTTAATCTTAGGCATATTATTTTCTCTTAACTTTCTCATTTCGCTCATAGGTTGGGGCTTCGCAGGATTTTTATCGTTTATTATAACAATTTTAATAGTTTACTACACATACCATTCAGTAATCAAATATAGAGATATGGAGTGTGAAGGAGCTATAACATATGGAAATTCATTGACTTATATTATTCTATCCTTTTTCTTTGCAGCACTTATTGGTGCTGCCGTTAAGTATTTTTATGTAGGTTTTATCAATAAGGAATATCTTGAAACACTTTTACAGGAAACGTATAAAATTATGGATATGATGAAATTTCCGGTAACTGAAGAAGCGTATGATCAGATTGAAAAAATGATGTCACCTGTGGGTTTTGCCATTCAAAGTATTTGGGCAAACGTGTTACTCGGACTGCTTTTAGGTTTGATTATGAGTATTTTTACTAGAAAAGAGAAAAGTATTTTTGAGTAGAACAAGGTACAAAGAACAAGGTACGAGAAACCTCCTTAATTCATCATGAAGCAGACACTAAACACTGAACAAGAAAAATAAAATACTCCATGGACATTTCATTAGTAATACCGCTATACAACGAAGAAGAATCGCTCGAAAAACTTTACGTATGGATTGAAAAAATAATGCAAAAAAATAAATTCACTTACGAAGTTATTTTTGTTAACGATGGCAGCACCGATGGTTCCTGGAAAGTAATTGAGAAACTGGCTTCCAAATCGGAAAATGTACATGGCATAAAATTTCGAAACAATTATGGAAAATCACCGGCATTGTACTGTGGATTTAAAGCAGCAAAAGGCGATGTAGTAATAACTATGGATGCTGATTTACAGGATAGTCCCGACGAAATTCCTGGTTTATATAAAATGATAACAGAAGAAGGTTATGATTTAGTATCGGGCTGGAAGAAAAAACGTTACGACTCCAAACTGACAAAAAACCTGCCTTCAAAACTTTACAATGCCACTGCTCGCAAAGTTACCGGACTGAAGCTTCACGATATGAATTGCGGACTGAAAGCATACCGAAATGAAGTAGTTAAAAACATTGAAGTGTATGGTGAAATGCACCGTTACATACCTTATCTTGCAAAAAATGCCGGTTTCCGCAAAATCGGCGAAAAAGTTGTGGAACATCGCAAACGCGAATTTGGCGAAACGAAGTTCGGGCTAAACCGCTTTGTAAATGGTTATCTCGATTTAATGTCGTTATGGTTTTTGTCGAAATTTGGGAAAAAACCTATGCACTTTTTCGGACTTTACGGCAGTTTAATGTTTTTACTAGGGTTTTTATCCGTAGTTGTTGTTGGAGTTAACAAATTGATAGCAATTGCAAATCAGGTAAAAGCACCATTGGTTACCGACAGTCCTTATTTTTACATATCGCTTGTAGCTATGATACTTGGAACACAAATGTTTCTTACCGGCTTTGTCGGAGAACTGGTTTCGCGCAATTCAAGTGAGAGAAATAATTATCTGATTGAAAAGGAAATTTGAGGATAGAGTAAAGAGCAAAAAATAAGGAACAATGAATAAAGACTTTAAGAAAGTTAAGAATAAAATAAAACTTGAAACAAACAAAATTAAGAATTCGAAACATGCATAATTTCAGAAAACTTGAGATTTGGAAACAGTCTGTTATATTGGTAACTGAAATTTATAAAATTACAAATACTTTTCCAAGTCATGAAAGATTTGGGTTAATGTAGCAAATGCAATGAGCAGCAGTTTCTTGCCCTTCAAATATAGTTGAAGGCTCAGCAAAGTCGAGTGATAAAGATTTTGCACGCATTCTTGAAATTTCGCATGGCTCATTAATTGAACTTGAAACTGAACTAATTGTTTCTCATAGGTTAGGACATTTTGATGATAAAAAATTGAATGATACACAAAACAAAATAATAGAACTTCAGAAAATGATTTATAAATTTTTAAAGAGCAACTCAACAAAGATTAAATATCTAAATTAGTTTTAGTCTTTCTTCCAAAGTATTTGCTCTAAGTTCTATCTTAATGTAACATTCAAAAGTCTGTTAACGTTTTGAAGTGTCTTTGCTCATTGTTCCTTATTCTTTGTTCTTTGTTCCAAATTCTAATTGAATGAAACAACTTCTTTACATAGGTATTGGTGGATTTATCGGTAGCATATTTCGTTTTCTGGTAGCACGATTGAACTTATCGGTACAAATATTTTCAATTCCTGTAGGGACATTTATTGTTAACCTGTTAGGGAGTATGATAATTGGATTTTTAGCCGGAGTAGCTTCAAAAAGTGAATTAATGTCACCAAATTTACGATTGTTTTTGATGGTGGGTATTTGTGGAGGTTTTACAACATTTTCGTCCTTTACACTTGAAAATATGACTTTACTTCAAAACGGACAATACGTATCTGCAATTATTTATATTTTAAGTAGTTTCATATTTGGTTTGGTTGCAGTATTTACAGGTTATTTTCTTTCAAATTTAATACACTAAACTTTTATGGAATCAGAAATAAGTGTTTTGAAAATTTACATGAGTAGTACCGACAGCCACAAGCAAAAACTAATGTACGAAAATATTGTAGAACTTGCCAAAAAACATGGCGTTGAAGGAGTAACAGTTTATCGAGGCATAATGGGCTACGGTGCAAGTAGTAATCGTATCAGTAATTCGAGATTCTGGGAACTTACTGAAAAACTGCCGGTAGTTATTGAAATGGTTGATGTTAAAATTAAACTACTTGAATTTTTCAGTTTAATAAAAAAAGAATTAGAAGAATTTTCAAAAGGTTGTGTTGTTACAATTCATCCTGCGGAAGTTCTGTTTAAAAAAACAGGGATAAACAAGTGATTATCCTTCTAACTTTTGTTTATTAGTTATTTTTATAATCAGAATATAAATTTAATGACAGAAATTCTAAAAATCATATTACCTGCGCTTTTAGTTTTGATTACTGCTTATTTTTTGTTGCATAAATTAATACGCAACGAAAATGAACGCCGAAAATTTGAATTAAAATCTAAACTTACTCCCGAAACAACTAAAATAAGATTACAAGCTTATGAACGTTTTGCTTTATTGCTTGAAAGAACTAACCCTGCCACTTTAATTTTAAGTGTAATCGCACCTGGAATGAACTCATTGGAGCTACATAAAGAACTACTGCTGCAAATAAGGACTGAATTTTCACATAACATTTCGCAACAAATCTATATCAGCGATGAGCTTTGGAATGCTTTGAAAGCGGTTCAGGAAAATTTACTAAAACTTGTAAACATTTCGGCAGAAGAAATTGAAAAAGATGCTCCAGGAACAGAACTTGCTGAAAAAATTATCGGCGTTTACAATGCAAACTCTGAAAATCCTACCATAATAGCTCTTGGCATGTTGAAAAAAGAAGTACGTGAGATTTTATAACTATACATTTTTAATGACTAAAAAAACATTTAATTCAGTAATAATTCTGTTCATTTTAGTAATTCTGAACGGTTTGATGGGTTGTAATCCATCAGATGAATGCCGTAAAGAAAAAAATGTAGTTTTAACCATCGCATTCAAACAAAAAGTACTGAATCAAACTACCGGGAAATACTCCATAAGTAATTTAACCATTGACAGCATTTGGGTACGAGCCATTGATCGCGACTCACTTATTTACAACAAAAAAAGAAATTTACAATCCATAAATTTACCCCTCAGAAAGTTTTCGCAGCCTTCTGTTTTTCAAATTCGTTTTAATAATGTAACTGACACTATCCACATTTTTCATCAAACCAACGAAAACTATTTTCTTTCTCTGGAATGTGGATGTATAGCAGTTCATACAATAAATGAAGTTATTTCAACAAATCATTATATCGATTCAGTAAGTGTGATAAACAAAGATGTTAACACCACAAATACAACACATATTCAGATATTTAATTAGTTTTGTGTTGATAGTGTCTGTTTTCACACTTAAAGCACAAAACAAAAAAGACTCAACTCAAACTAAAATTAATTTTTTTCAAGGTCTACGAGTTGATGTTGACATTTCACCGATTGTTACCACTTTATTATCTGCAGGTGAAACTTATTCATTCGAAGGAGCAGTTCAATCAAAAATACTTGGGAAATATTTTCCAATTGTAGAAGCAGGCTTTGCCGGGGCAAACAAAACAACATTCGACTATATTAATTTCAAAACAAACGGTGCATTTTTGAGAGTTGGTACTGACTTTAACGTTATGAAAGAAAGTAAAACAGAAAAAAAATTTACCAATTACTTTCTTGTTGGTGCTCGAATAGGCTTTACAACATTTGGTTACGATTTGAATAATATAATCATATCGGATGATTATTGGAAAGAAACCAAAACGTATAATTATAATCATCAGATTGCAGCAAAAGTATGGATTGAATTTGCAGCAAGTGTAAGAGTTGAAATCTTTAAAAATATTTATATGGGTTGGACTATTCGAAATAAAAATATGCTTACTAACGACATGGAAGGGAGAATTTCTCCATGGTATGTACCCGGTTTTGGTGTAAATAACACATCAACATGGGGAGTAAATTATGCTTTGGGGTATAAATTTTAGAGTTATGAGTTTTAAGTTTTGGTTTATGAGATAAAATTTGATATTCTGATGAATTATCAATTTAGGGTAAGAACAAAAAAACAAACTAAACAACAATAAATTATTATGAATTCAACACAAATTTTGAATCGCGCTGCAGATAATATTCGCATACTTGCGGCTGCTGCAGTGGAAAAAGCAAAATCCGGACATCCTGGAGGTGCTATGGGAGGTGCAGATTTTATCAATGTACTATACTCTGAGTTTCTGGAGTATGATCCAAAAAATCCGAAATGGGAAGGTCGTGACCGGTTTTTCCTTGACCCAGGACACATGTCACCAATGCTTTATTCGGTATTGGCATGTACTGGAAAATTCACCCTTGATGAACTTGCTCAATTCCGTCAGTGGAACAGTCCAACTCCAGGACATCCTGAGGTTGACGTTATGCGTGGCATTGAAAACACATCGGGTCCACTCGGACAAGGACATGCTTACGCTGTAGGAGCTGCCATTGCGGCGAAATTTTTAAAAGCTCGTTTTGGAGACGTTATGAACCAAACAATTTATGCCTACATCTCCGATGGTGGAATTCAAGAAGAAATATCACAGGGTGCAGGACGTTTAGCAGGCCATCTTGGTTTGAACAATTTGGTTATGTTCTACGATTCGAACGACATTCAACTTTCTACAGGCACTGAAGCAGTAACCAGCGAAGATACGGCTGCGAAATATCTTGCCTGGGGATGGAAAGTAATTGAAATTAACGGCAACGATGCAGACCAAATTCGTGCTGCATTAAAAGAAGCCAAAGCAGAAACCGAAAAACCAACTCTAATAATTGGAAAAACTATCATGGGTAAAGGCGCCCGTAAAGCGGATGGTTCCAGCTTTGAAAACCAATGTGCAACACACGGTATGCCACTGAGTGAAAGTGGTGCTTCGTTTGCGGAATCAATAAAAGCCTTAGGAGGTGATCCTGAAAATCCTTTTGTACTTTTCCCGGAAACTAAAGAGTTGTACGCAAAACGTGAAGAAGAACTAAACGCAATTGTAGCTAAAAAATATGCTGCAAAAGCTGAATGGGCAAAGTCAAACCCTGAATTAGCAGCTAAACTCGACTTTTTCTTCTCAGGAAAAACTAATGTTAATTGGGATGCAGTTATTCAGAAACCTGGACAGGCAACTCGCGCAGCTTCAGCAACTGTATTAGCAGAACTGGCAAAACAGGTTGAAAATATGATAGTTGCAAGTGCAGACCTTTCGAACTCAGATAAAACCGATGGTTTCCTTAAAAACACCAAAGCATTTACCAAGGGCGATTTTTCTGGAGCATTTCTTCAAGCCGGAGTTGCTGAATTAACAATGGCATGTGTTGCAATTGGTATGAGTTTACACGGTGGAGTAATTCCAGCTTGTGCCACATTCTTTGTATTTTCTGATTATATGAAACCTGCGGTGCGTATGGCTGCATTAATGGAACAACCGGTTAAATTTATATGGACACACGATGCTTTCCGAGTAGGTGAAGACGGGCCAACACATGAGCCTGTGGAACAGGAAGCTCAAATTCGTTTGTTGGAAAAACTGAAAAACCATAAAGGACATAATTCAATGTTAGTAATCCGTCCTGCAGATGTAGAAGAAACAACAGTAGCATGGCGTTTGGCATTGGAGAATACACATACTCCTACTGCGTTGATTTTATCTCGTCAGAATATTGCAGACCTTCCTGCAACTACAAGTCGCAAAGAAGAAGCAGTTCAGGCAGAAAAAGGTGGTTATGTAGTAA
The DNA here is from genome assembly GCA_964508285.1 of uncultured Paludibacter sp. Lineage (GTDB taxonomy): Bacteria > Bacteroidota > Bacteroidia > Bacteroidales > Paludibacteraceae > Paludibacter. Next base: position 16,783 of record CAZDSY010000020.1, on the reverse strand, counting down.
ATTGCGATGGCAATCCTGATGTTATTCTTGTTGCTTCAGGTTCCGAAGTTTCTACACTGAACGAAGGAGCTGCATTGCTACGTGCCGATGGTATTAAAGTTCGTTTGGTTTCAGTTCCTTCTGAAGGTTTATTCCGTAATCAACCTAAAGAATATCAGGAAAGTGTGTTGCCAACCGGAGCAAAAATTTTCGGTCTTACAGCAGGTTTACCCGTTACACTTGAAGGTCTGGTTGGTTCAAACGGTAAAGTGTGGGGATTGGAATCGTTTGGATTTTCAGCGCCATACAAAGTTCTCGATGAAAAACTCGGCTTTACCGGCAAGAATGTTTACGAACAGGTAAAAGCTATGCTTTAAAAATGAAAAATGTAGTAATGGAAAATGAAAAATGAAAGAGAATATTATAAAGACAAAATCATATAAATTTGCAGTTCGAATTGTCAAGTTGAATAAATTTTTGATAGTTGAGCAAAAAGAATATGTTTTGTCAAAACAAATTCTCAAAAGTGGAACTTCGATTGGTGCAAATACCGTAGAAGCTGATGCAGGTCAAAGTAAGAAGGACTTTATTTCAAAATTATCCATTGCTCTCAAAGAAGCTAAGGAAACACATTATTGGTTGCGTTTGCTTTTTGATTGTGAATATATAAACAAACAAATGTTTGATTCGTTAATTCAGGAATGCGAAGAAATTATTTTTATTTTCACTAAAATACTTCAAACATCCAGAGCCAATCTAAAAAACAACATTTCTTAGTAATTGAAATTATATTTTTGAGTCCACTATAAATGTTTTATAGTGGACTCATTTTACATTTTACAATTCTTCATTTTACATTTAAAAATGGATTTATTCTCCATCATTATCATCGGAATCGGGCTTGCAATGGATTGTTTCGCGGTTTCTATTGGCAAAGGAATATGTTTAAAAAAAATCAAATGGAAAAAAGCGTTTCGAATGGCGTTTCTGTTTGGTTTTTTTCAAGCATTTATGCCACTTATAGGTTATTTTGGTGGTTTGAGTTTCGCTAAGTTTATCAATACGTTCGACCATTGGATTGCCTTTTTTCTGCTTGGTTTTATCGGCATAAAAATGTTTATTGAAGGATTGAAACCCATCGATCCGCATTGTGAGGTTAAATCGAGTCCGTTTAAATGGAAAGTGCTTTTCACCCTTGCAATTGCTACTAGTATCGATGCTTTAGCAACCGGAATAGTATTTGTTCCCTATCCTGATAAAATTTGGATAGCAATATCAATTATTGGTTTTATTAGTTTTATGTTTTCACTTATCGGATTGTATTCCGGTTTTCGTTTCAAAAAGCAATTCAAATTTAATGTCGAAATTATCGGAGGAATAATACTTTTCGGTATCGGTTTCAAAATCTTGATTGAACATCTTCTCTATCAGTAAAAGTACGCTTCACATAAAATAAATATTTATGAATTTCAAAAAATTACTTCTAACTTTTCTAATTTCAATTTCGGCTATCAAACTATTTTCCGCTGATACAGAATCGAGTTATAAACTTTATGGTTTTGTTCGCAACGAATGGTATATTAATTCCCGTCAAAACGTAGAGGCGCTTGATGGTATTTTCAACATTTTTCCCAAACCAATAGAGATAGAAAATGGAATTGATAAAAATGCGTTACCAAACTCACAAATGTTGGCAATTTCATCGCGATTAGGGATTGATTTTACAGGAACTATGGTTTTCGGAGCTAAAACAAGTGCAAAAATTGAATGCGACTTCGCGGGAATATCTACAAGTTATTACCTTATTCGCTTACGTCAGGCATATTTAAAATTTAACTGGAAAAATTCGGAATTACTTATTGGTCAAACTTGGCATCCCATGTTTAGTAATTTGCAACCTTTAACACCTGCATTAAGCGTTGGAAATCCATTTCAACCCTTCAATAGAAGTCCGCAAATCAGATTTACTCAAAATATTAATCAAAATATATCATTTTTAAGTGCAGCAACATATCAAATGCAATATCTTAGTCAGGGTCCGCTTGGCTCAAGTGCAAGTTATATGAAAAATGGTTTGTTACCAGATTTGTATGCAGGTTTTGATTATAAATCGAAGAAAGTTATAGCTGGTTTTGGTGTAAATGCAAAATCAATTTTAGTGAACTACGAACGTTTAAATTCAGCTTCAGCATTTGCTTATGCACAGTTTTCGTGTAATAAATTTCATGTTCGGGCAAAAACAATTTACGGACAGAATTTAAGCGAATTTCTTATGATTGGCGGTTATGGAGTAAGCGGAATTAAACAGTTGGATGATAAAATATACACAAATACTTATACAAATTTCAATACTTCTACAAGTTGGTTAAGTTTTAATTATGGCACAAAAGTACAAATTGGTGTGTATGGCGGTTTTTCGAAAAATTTGGGGACGAATAAGGATTTATTACCTCAGAATAACATATTCACAGCTTATGGTTATGGGTTTTATAAAAGTACTCAAATCCTATTAGACCAGCTTTACAGAGTTTCGCCAAATATTTGCTATAATATAGCAAATTTTAAATTTGGGTTTGAGTATGAATTAACAAATGCAAAATATGGCAAATTACAGAAAAATGGCTTAGTTGAAAAACAATATAATGTAAATAACCACCGGTTAATGGCTTCAATCAGTTATATTTTTTAAAACAAAAATCATCCTGTAAATATTAATTTATACAGGATGATTTTTCCATTTTGGATGTAATGCTATATAAGAAGCATCAATTTGGAATAATAAATTTATGACCAAGAACTTTCACTCCACATTTCACCACTTTTTTAGCAGCAATTGAACTTTCATCCGGCTGTTTACCTCCTATCGAAATTTCCACTGTTCCGGGTTCAATAATCTGCACATTGTTGTTGTCGCGTGCTGCAAATTGTGTAGGTTTCAATTCAAACTCCACTGTTTTGGTTTCTCCAGCTTTCAAATAAACTCGTTTGAAGCCCTGTAATGAACGGATTGAAGTTTGCAATTTACTTTCAGGTAACGAAACATAAAGTTGCACCACTTCTTCGCCTGATATTTTGGATATGTTTTTTACATTGACCGATACTTTGATATTTTCACCTGCTTTAACTTCAATCGGAATGGCAACTTTGGAATACTCAAAATTTGAATAGCTAAGTCCGAATCCGAATTCGTACAAGGGTTTTTGATCGAAATAGCGATAGGTTTTTCCTTTCATATCATACACATCGAATGCCGGAATCTGGTCGATACTTTTGTAAAATGTGAGCGGTAAACGTCCCGAAGGATTATAATCGCCAAAAAGAATGTCGGCAATGGCAGTACCGCCCGCTTGTCCGGGATACCATGCTTCCAGAATAGCCGGAATATTTTCTGACTCCCAATTGAATGCAATGGCGCTACCATTGAGTAATACCAAAACCGTTGGTTTCCCGAGTTTCATAATTTCTTTCATTAATTTAGTCTGAACAGCAGGTAATTGTATATCAAGTCGGTCGCCATGATCAAATCCTGCCACTTTCACCTTCATTTCCTCGCCTTCGAGCGAAGGACTTAAACCCATACACAAAATTACAATATCGGAACTTTTAGCGACATCAATAGCTTCTTTCAACATCTGATTGTTGGGTTTATCCCATACCAATCGGGCAATGGCATATTCAGTATTATTTTGCAAATAATCGAAACGAATATCGTATTTTTTTCCTGCCTCAAGTTCTATAAACTCATATTCGCGGCGCGGGTCATGATCGCTTTTACGACCTTTCACCAGTTTCTCGCCATTCACATAAATATCAAATCCATTGAATGCTTCACCGCCTATTGCATATTTTCCAGACACCGGCGGAACTAAAACTCCTTCCCAGCGAATTGAGAATGAAGCAGGATTCATATCGTCGAATGGCGCTTTTGTCCACCACACAAAATCAATATTTTTATCGATACGTGTATGAACCACTTCGCCTTTAAAATCAGCCCTGGAATAATAAGAGCCTGTTATTCCTTTTGTTTTTAACGATTTATCAGTATAAAAAAATTCAGGTTCAATGGCAGTAAGAAGAGGTAATTCATCAGCCAACCGACATCCCGGAGCATATTTTACGGTTGCTTTTGGCAATTTGTTTCTGATACCCTGGAGTGGTGTAACTTCGTGCATGGAATAACCATTGTAATTACCTAATAATATTTCATTATTGTTGGCATTTGGACCGATAACAGCAATGCGTTTTATGTTTTTAGAAAATGGAAGTGTGTTTTTGTCATTTTTAAGCAAAACCATCGATTTGCGTGCTGCATCGAGTGCAATTGCCTGATGTTCTTTTCCATCGACAACCGAAAGTGGAATATTTGAGAAAGGAACATCTGTTTCAGGATCAAACTCGCCTAATTTCATTCGCGCCATAATCAATCTCTTAACCGAACGATCGATTTCGGATTCGGTTATCAGACCTTTATTCACCGCATTAAGCAAACTGCGAGCATATACGCTTCCACAATTCAAATCCGTTCCTGCTTTTACAGCCATGGCCGATGCTTCTTCGGGCGTAGGCAACATGTTGTGTGCCTTTTTGTCGTAAAAATCCTGAATAGCGCCACAATCGGACACGATATAACCCTGAAAATTCCAGTTGTTACGAAGAATATTTTCAAGATACTGGCTACCGCAACAAGGAATACCGCGCAAACGCTGATAGGCACACATCACCGAATAAGCGCCACCTTCTTTTATAGTCCGCTCGAAATGTGGCAAATAGGTTTCGTACAAATCATAATCGGTAGGCCAAACTGTAGCCGAATGACGGGTAGATTCAGGTCCGCTATGTACGGCAAAATGCTTCACTGTAGCCACCAGTTTCAGATAACGTGGATCGTTACCTTGCAACCCTTTTATAAACGGAATGGCCATTTCGGCCGTCAAAAAAGGATCTTCGCCATAGGTTTCCATGCCTCGTCCCCAGCGCGGATCACGAAAAATATTGATATTTGGCGTCCAGAAAGTTAATCCCTGGTATATTCCGAATTTACCCTGTTTCTGATAATTGTTATATTTTGCCCGGGCTTCATCAGAAATTGCATTGGCAATGGCAAACATTTGATTTGTATCCCACATAGCAGCCATACCTATTGCCTGCGGAAATACAGTTGCCTGACCCGAACGTGCCACACCATGCAAACATTCGTTCCACCAATTGTATGCTTTTATGCCCAAACGGTCAATTCCCGGAGAATCGAAACGCATGAGTTTTGTTTTTTCTTCGAGCGTTAGCTTTGAAACTAAATCGTTGGTTCTGACCTCAAAACTTTTCGAAGGATTTTTCCATATTTCCTGCGATGATACTTTTGAAAACGAAGAAATGACAAGAATTGCAACGAAGCAAATGAAACTTTGAAATTTTTTCATACTATATTTTTTAAACAGAAATATTACTGACCAAAATTAACAATTTCTACAGAATTAAACCACGATAAAAAGTGCTGAAATGGTGTAAAAACTGGTTTTTTAAGTAAACTAAATGCCTTTAAAAATAGAAATAACGACTATCAACTATCTTTTACAATCCGATTCATTCATAAACAGATAAGAGTTTTTATAGCCACCAAAGTCCACAACAATTTTTTCGAAAACAATTCCGGGATCTAAAGGTGAAAGCGTTAGCATCTGCAAACCATCAACTGTTACAGGAACTGTCAATTCTACTTTTTTCTCAACCACGCGACGGGCAACTGTTGGATAAAATACGGAATAAATATTTTCCTTTTTTTCGTTCAAGTCCGAATTGAAATTGACAGTTTGTTCGTCACCGCCATTGAAACCAACTTTGTAACGGTGTCCATCAAGATTTGAAAATGCCAGTGTTGATTTAACAACTATATGCACAGTAACCTTTTTTACATCTTCGGGAAGTTTCATTTTATACGTGATGGAAGCTCCTGCCACCGGTTGCGTATATGGCATTACCGAAATTCCACTCAACGTGCGACCCATATACGGAATCACAGTCCATTTAGCGTTTGCAGCATCTTTTATCGTGAAATAATGCTCGGCTTCGATAGCTACATAGCCATTGCCCGGGCTGAATACATAATTACCTACTGCTGATTCAGGATTTTCAATACGAAAAATCTCCGGCAATATATCAGCCGGAAAATTATCGTTCCAACTGGTATATCCGATTTTCTTTTGAATCATCATTCCGTTCCATTTGCCATTAGCCATCACTTTGTTGTAATCGTAACTTAATTCAGCATCGCGCTTAAAGGTACGCTCCACATTGTCAGCCCAATCGTTGGCTTTAGGATTATTTTCAGCAAACAGTTTGTGATTCATAGCCTGCGAATAATACATTTCGTAGATATTTGCCATAGCCTGAACCGGAAACAGGATCAACTGTTTGTAAGCATCCCTGTATTCAGGTTTCAAACTCAGATACTGACGCAATGCTTCCGCTTCGAGTTTAAGATATTCGTCCGAAACTTGTTTCCATTCACCTGTTTCGAGGTTGTAAGTGTTCTTATCAAGCATTTCGGCAGTTACGCGTCCGTTGTATTTGCTGTACAGATTCAGAATTCGCATAGCTTCGTCGGCCTGTTCGTCGCCAAACTGCTGTGCACAAAAAGCACGGGGATGTTCCAACAGATTTTTTGCATTGTAGCGGGTCGGATTCCATGCCATATCCATAAAGAGCGTAATTGGATATTCCATCGGTTTAATATCACCCACATTGAGCACCCAAAGTTTGTCTACACCATAATCGTACGTCAATTGCAATTGTTCCCACATATTCTGAATAGGTGTAACATTCAGCCATTTTGAATTACGGGGCGCGCCCACATAATCCACATGATAATACATGCCCCAGCCTCCGGGATGTTTTCGCTCTTTTTCGTTTGGCAAGCGGCGTACATTTCCCCAGTTATCATCGCACAGAAGCATTATTACATCGTCGGGAACACGCATTCCGGCATCATAATAATCGAGTACTTCTTTGTACAAAGCCCACATTTGCGGTGTTTCTTTTGCCGGACGTTTCGTTACCTTTTCAATAATTTTGCGCTGATTTTTCACCACCCGTTCAAGTAATTGCACATCGGTTTCATTCGACATAGCTTCATCGCCATCGCCACGCATACCAATGGTAACAATATCCTCCGTATTTCTCATTCGTTCAATGCCATCAGTAAAGAATTTATCAATTACCGTCTGATTTGTCGTATAATTCCATGCACCGTGTTCTTTTCGTTTACGTGTCCATTCCTGATGATTACGCGCCATAGGTTCGTGATGCGAAGTGCCAATTACCACGCCCATTTCGTCGGCCAACTGAGAATTCATAGGATCATCGGCATAAAATGCCCAACCCCACATGGCAGGCCACAAATAGTTTCCTTTCAGACGAAGAATTAATTCGAAAACACGGGAATAAAAGCGGTGATCGCCATAATCGATGCCATAAGTATTTTTCACCCACGTTGTCAGACAAGGAGCTTCATCGTTGATAAAAAGACCGCGATATTTCACTTTAGGCTCACCCGAAGCGTAACGACCGGCTGTAACATAAGCCGAAGGACGATGTTTTATCGGCACATCGGCCCACCAATACCACGGAGAAACACCCAACTGTTGCGCTAATTCGTAAATTCCGTAAATTGTTCCCCTTTTATCGCTACCGACAATTACCAAACTCTTTTTTGTTCCGGGCTGTGGATTTTCGATAGTAGTAATTACAAAACTCTCCCATTTTCCATTTAAATCCTTAGTGTCGAGTTTCTTACTTTTCACCAAAGCATCAATCAACTTGTTTTTTCCTAAGGTTCCGATAACAATTTCGAAATCAGTAGCAGATTCAGATGTTAATAAATTTGGCTTTTGAGCCGTTACACTGTTGATGTCATTTTGCAAATCGCTAATTGCCCGAATAACGCCTTTGAAATCATTCACATCGTAGCGAATGGAAGCTGACTGTTTATTTTCAGTTAAAATGGGGAATTCATTGCCCGAGACAGCTTTGTCGAGTACAATATTGGCAATTATACCAGTATTTTGCTGCGCTTGTAATGAAATTGCCATTGTTACACATAAAAGCGCTAAGAAGTATCTTTTTATTATATTCATAATCACATATTTTCAGAAATTTTATCGGATATGCGGAAATAATCGAAATCGGCATATCCTCCGGGTTTTTTCGACGAATAATTGTACAATCCGAAGCGGTATCCCATAAAATGCTCCATCAGTGTGTATTCCATTTTGAGCAAACCGCCAATCACATTCCATTTTTTGCCATCGAGACTGTAGAAAAACTTTGCCACATCTGCTCTATCCCTGAAATCGCATTCAATTTTCAGATAGATTTTGTTTTTCGAAAGCGGAATACTCTGCAATTCTGTGGGTTGATCGGTTTTATTACTCACCATATAAACATATTTGGCTTTGCCAACTACTTTTACGCCTACCTGTCCGAATTTTCGTTGTAATGCAACCAAACCAGCGAAATCACCATCCTTCAGTTTTGAAACATCAAGTAATGTTGTTCCCGAGCAAACAGGACCAAAAGTGCGTTGCGTCAAGGTATTGCGCGATTTGAGGAAAAAACTATCGATACGGGCGGTTTTAAGGCGCAGGTATCCCGGACGTTCGGTTAGCGACCACAAGCTGTTATCCGGATTGTGATTCCATTGCCAAACCAACGGTAAAGCGGGTTCGCCTTTTTTGCGGGTAAATTCATCATTATTGACAATACCGGGAATCAGGCTTTTATTCGCAGGCAAATCAACTGTTTCAGGCACTTTTCCATTTTCGCCCATCACCGGCCAACCATCCACCCATTTCATTGGGACAAGATAAGGTATTCGCCCTACCGATCCGTGATCCTGAAACAGATAGGCAAACCATCTGCCATCAGGCATATCGATAATTCCACCCTGCGCCACACCTTTGTCCTGCAAAGCTACACGGGCTTCCCAAGGTCCGGTGAGCTTTTCAGCCCTGTGAACTAAAACAGTGCGCATACCACCACGAGGCCAGGATATATTAAACAAATAATACTTGCCATCGTGTTTGAAAAGTTGTGAACCTTCGGCTTTGAGCATATTTGGCTCGGTGGGTGCGCTTGCATTTTCGATTAGCACACGTTCAGTTTCCTGAATAACATCTGATAAATCAGCTTTCAATTCCACAATATTTAATTTCCCGGCACCATAAATTAAATATGCACGTCCATCGTCATCGAAAAGAAGTGTATGGTCGTGATACGAAGGACTGAATGAAATTTCGTCCCATTCGTTTTTTTCAATATTATCGGTTGAATAAATGTATGTTTTGTTGGTAGTACTTGCAAATGTGCTCACATAGTAGCGACCATTGTGAAACCTTAAACTACTTGCCCACGAGCCACGTCCATAATTACTTTTTCCGTTTATCAGATTCAGTTCGTCGATATTTCCAAGACTTTTACTGGCATACGAAACCAATTTCCAATTTACCAAATCAGTCGATTTCATTATTGGCACACCCGGACTCAGATGCATGGTGGTACTGCTCATGTAAAAAGTATCGCCCACACGAATCATGGACATGTCCGGCACATCGGCATAAATTATAGGATTATGCGCTTTTAAGTTTTGGGACAAAATCAAACTGCAAAAACCAAATAAAGATAGAAAAAACACACAAAATTTCTTCATCATTTCCATTAACTTGTATAATTAGATCAATTCATATCACTATAAATCAATTCGTCCAAATCGTGCACCGGTCGTTCAATATCAAATGGAATGGGTCTTTTACTGAATTTTTGAAAATACAATAAGCAACCATCTTTCCAAATTTGAGCATCGCGACATTGCCGGCGCAGCTTACTTTGAACCTCTGCAAAACGTTGAGCATCAACATAGGGTTGCACTTTGTCCCAGGTTTTTTGAAACTGGCGCACTTCGTTTAAACCTCTGTCGTACGTATAGCATAATTCGTCCCAAAGAATGCGCCCGCTTTTTATTTTGTAGTCCCATGGCAAATGATGAAACCACAACAAATATATTTCGGGACAAGTTGCTACATTTTCAAACTGACTCTTCAATGGCTCATGGTATTGGCTAACAGCGTCGGAGCCTTTTGTTGTTCGATCAAAACCAATACCTAACGAATCGGCTTTATGATAATATGGCGCTGTCCAATCCGTACGAATGCCTTTTGGTGCAAACCAAGGACCAGGACCGTAATGAGTATTATTAAGACCTGCAAAAATATGGTGAAGACCCAACGGCATCGAATAATTCACAACAGCCTCATGACTTTCCAACATCAGTTGTTTTACAGGTTCTAAAAAGTTATTTTTCCAATCGATAGCACTTGTTGCAGCCTTTTCAACTTTATTCGAAAAGGTGAGTTTTAACCATTCGTCAGCAATTATCTCGCTTGTCAACTGATTATTCCATGCCAATCTGCCAAACGCATACCAGTTTGCCTGAGCGAAATGATGTCCACACCAATTGTTATTTAAGCCGATATTAGCCACACCCGCTATTGCAGTGTATTTCTGAGGAAAGATGCTGCCATCGGTGGTGCGTGCAACGGTACTTCCGTTACCTTCTTGATAAGTATCGCTTTTTAGAAACTCTTCCCACATGGTAGCCAGATAAACTAATTGGACTGAATGTCCGAGATATTCCTGAGTTATCTGTAATTCCGGCATTACCGATGTTTTTTTCATCGCTCCAAAAAGCGGACTAAACGGTTCGCGCGGTTGGAAATCAATCGGTCCGTTTTTTACCTGAATAATCACATTGTCGCGAAACTGTCCATCCAATGGCATAAATTCATTATAAGCTTGTTTTGCACGGTCTTCATCACTTGGACTATACACAAAGGCACGCCACATCACTATTCCACCAAAAGGTTTCAACGCATCAGCCAGCATATTGGCTCCATCGGCATGGTTACGACCATAATCCTGTGGCCCGGGCTGTCCTTCGCTATTGGCTTTAACCAAAAAGCCTCCAAAATCGGGAACAATCTGATAAATCTCTTTTACTTTTGCATTCCACCATTTTATTACATCCGGATTCAATGGATCGGAATTTTTAAGTCCTCCCGTTTGAGCAGGGGATGAAAATTTAATAGACAAATATACCTTGATTCCATAAGGACGAAGTACAGCGGCAATCTCTTTTACGCGTTTAAGAATTCCGGGTGTGAGCATATCCGGAGAAGCATTCACGTTATTCAACACCGCACCATTTATACCTATTGAGGCGTTTGCACGGGCATATTCTTTCCAAAGCAGTTTTTCCTGTTCGGTGGGTGCTAAAAGGTTTTTATCTTTTCCCCAGAAAATGGAAAGCCCTGCATATCCACGCTCAATTGTTCCATCCAGATTGTCCCAGTGATTCAACGTACGAACCTGATATGAAGGATTGTAGATTTTTTCCACAATCGGTTCGCCTGTTTGTTGGCGACGCAATAACTCGTATGTTCCATAAAGCAAACCGACTGGCGTATTTGCCTGAATAGCATTCGCGCTTAGTTTAAAACCATCGGTTTTAATCGTTTTATCCTTTTTGATTTTTAATGTGATAGTTGCCCCATCTTGTCCCTGCCAACCGTCTTTCAGTTCCTGAACGGCTATGGCAGTGGTAGCTGATTTATCAGTACAAACCACCGTTACACTTCCGGTATTTTTGTTTCGTAACCAAAGGTTGTGTCCATCTTCGGCATGAAGATAATGTACTGACACAACTAAAATTAAAAGAATGATTCTGATTTTCATAAATATTTTTGTTCTTATTCCTATTTTTCTTTTTTGAGGGTAAGTTTAACTATTTACTGCTAAATTTCCACCCGTCAAATTTGAATAAATTTGTATTGTTGCCCTTGAAAACAAAATAGAGATCATGTACACCTTTGATTTTTTTAACCTTACAAGATATTATCTCCCATTTTTTATCAGTACATGAATTTTTAACAGCTAAATTTCCAATCAAACTTCCGTTTTTATTATCAATGCGTAATTCAATAAAACCAGAATTGGTAAGTGATGCCACATTGGCTTCAAATCTTTTTGCTCCTTTCCCAAAATCAACACTGCGAACTTTGATAAAATCTTCATTATCAATGTTGGTTACATAAACACCAACTTTATTATCGGAAGCTGTTTTCAATCCTTCAGACCAAGCAATAGTTTCGGCTTCCACTCTTTTAAATGGGTTTAAATTAGCAGCACTTTCGGTAACACCTTCTTTTGTAGGAGAAATCAATGGAATTGAACCATCAGCATTAAATTCAAAAGGTTCAATACAAACTGAACGTTTAAAACCGCCTCCACCGGGTAAAGCACCATTGTGATAAAACAAATACGATTTCTCTTTATAATGGATATAACCGGGATGGTTGGTAAACGCTCCACCTTGTTTAATTACATGCATAATGGTATCTCCGTAAGTCCATGGTCCGCTAATATTTTTAGCAGTAGAATAAGCTAAATGCTCCGGTACACCACCTGCCGGATAAAGTAAATAATATAACGTATCCCGTTTAAAAAGCCAGGGTCCTTCTTCGTAGGCAGCTGTACGATAATTGTATGCATCTTGTTTTATGGCACGATAACCAAAATTATCATCTCTCAAATCTTCCTTCACAATGCCATAATTCAAATCATAAGAAATCATGTCTTCGTTTAATTTCACATGCCAAAGATTTGGATTCCCCCAATAAAGGTAAGCTTGCCCATCGTCATCGATAAATACAGTGGGGTCAATATAACCATAGCCGGTTAACAATGGTTTGCCAATAGCATCTTTAAAAGGACCTGTCGGACTGTCGGAAACAGCTACACCAATGGCATTTCCTCCATTCTTTTGATTTACAGGCAAATAATAGTAGAATTTCCCGTTCCGATAGATACACTGACCTGCCCAAGCATCGCCCCGCGACCATTCAAAATCTTTATATGACAACACAGAACCATGGTCAGTCCAATTCACCATGTCGGTTGTGGAATAGCACTTCCAATCGTTCATGGTGAAAAAGTTATTTATTGTAGTATCTTCATCGTGCGAAGTATAAAGATAAACGGTATCATTATAGATCATCGGCGCAGGATCGGCAGTGTAATTGGTTTGAATTATGGGATTTTGAGCGGTTATTGCATAAGTTAACATCATCATCTGGACGATAATGATAGTCAAACTTTTCAACTTTATTTTATTCTTCATTGATTTTTTTACACTAAAATATTCAAAAATTACTACTAAGATGAGTTATTTTACTTTTACATTAATCAATACTTGGTTATAAAAAACATTTATGTCTGAATAATAGAGGAATATACAATTGTTGTTGGGTTTCGATATTGTTTGCAAATTAATACTCACGCAAAGAGACGAAGTCGCAAAAATATTATAAAACATTTATCTGATAATCAGCCAGAATTTTATTTGACGCAAAGAGAAAAATTAACAGTTTTCATTCGCTACTCGAATTCTTTGATTAGGGGCTTAACGCCTACCGAAAATTTGGTATGTACCATTTGCGTGAAAATTAAATATTTTTTTACCGATCCATAATTAATCTGACAAACAAGTTACTTCTCAGCACTAAATTTATAAAGTAGCACTCCATGCACAGGAACTTTAATTGTCAACTTTTCGGTTTGTGTAATGATATTGCAAACATTTGTTTGTCTCCACAAGTCTCGAACAGTAAATTGCCCTTTCAGTCCAAGTTTATCAAAGTCAGTATACTCAAGTTCTACAGTATCGATTCCAAAGTTACAAAATCCAACGGCACGGCTTCCATCTTCCAGTTCTTTTACATAAATGCGAAGATCTCCAATCGTTTGTAAACACGTAGCTTGCTTGCCGAGCGGATCTTGATTAATGTCAATCACTTCATCGTTGGTGAGTAAATTCAATGTAAAATCATCGAGTTTTTCCATGTCGCAACCGATAAGAAGTGGTGCTGCAAAAAGACTCCAAAGACTTATATGCAGATATTGTTCATCGGGTTTTAATTTTGTTGAGTGTGTATTTCCCCAACCTACCTGTCCTACCACAAGCATATCGGGGTCGTTCCAGTTTCCTGGTTTTGTATAAGGTGCCGATTTATCCTGTTCGAGTGCTATACCTTTAACACTTGCCCAAGTATCGGTAATATCGTTGGTAGTACGCCACGTATTTCCACCTACTGAACCACCCCATTTCCAAACATCGGACATTCCGTATTGGCATATACTGAAAACAATGTCACGAGGTTGCTGACGTAACAATTCTCCCATCTCTTGAAACGGCTTGATGGCTGTTTCCAATATATTTCCACCATTGTAGGATAAAGATGATACTTTCAACGGATCATTCTCAGGTAAACCATTGATAACATTGCCATAACTGCACCAATCGTATTTCAAGTAATCGAAACCCCACTTGGCATAACTTTCAGCATCTTGTTTTTCATAACCATAACTTCCGGCACAACCACCACAAGTCCATGGACCGGGAGAGGAATAAAGTCCAATTTTCAAACCCAGACCATGAACATAATCAGCAAGATTTTTCATATTACCAAAGCGAGCGTTGGGAATAATGTAACCATATTCATCGCGAAACTTACCACGCAAGGTCGAGTCTTTGGAATCGCGGTGATTTTCCCAAAAATCGTCAATGTTTATGTAGGTCCAGCCATGGTTTATGAGTCCGCTTTTCACAATGGCATCGGCAGCACGTTTTATTTTATCAGCTGAAACTTCGTGGGCAAAACAATTCCAGCTGTTCCACCCCATTGGCGGAGTAAGTGCAATTTGATTTCCACATTCGATGCGGAACTTTCTTTCAGTCTTTCCTTTTGAATTTTTAGCTTTAAGTGTAACAATATAGGTATCCTCTTTTGAAAGTTTACCTGTTATGAGACCTGTTTTAACATTAATTTTCAACCCTTTAGGCAAACCTTTTGCCGAGAATACCATTGGTCTTTCGCCAGTAGCTGTTACCAAATGTTGAAAAGGCGAACCTGGACGAACACCAAAAACCTTAGCTCCGGTGATTTTAGGTTCAGCCGTAGGTTTTGGTGTTAGGATATAAAGTTCGTTTGACACAGGATTAAAAGTTTTAAAAGTAGTTACACCGTTGGTTTCAAATTTTGCGTCCACCCAATTAACATGGTCGTAATAGTTTCCGTTTCCGCCATCAGTAACAACCAATTCGAGTTTTTTAATGCCATCAAGTTTAACATTGCAACATTTGGCTGCATCGCCTAAATACATTTCCCCACTCGACCATAATTTTTGATTATCGCCATATACAACAAATTCTGCTGCCGGATTATGACCTTTTACCTCATCGTCAATTCCAACACAAGCGGAAAACAGCGTTGCTTTTCCTTCAATCAATATCGTTAATGAACTTTCGGAATGACTGCCAAAACCCCGTTCGAAAGTTTTACCCGCTATTGTAAGTGGATTTCCATCAATTGATTTATTTTTCATCGGGATACCGTAACCTTGTGTAGCGGCACTTAAATCCAATTCATCAAGCCAAACTGTTTGGGCTGATAAATTACAAGTTCCAATCAAACAGAGCAATATGAATAAACATTTAATATTCAGAATTTTAATTTTTCTATTCATTGAAATCATTCATTTGTTTTTCAAAATTGAATTTTATAGTTTTTATTGTTAAATCATACAATTACCAATCATCTCAACACATTAATACAAAAAATGATAACAACCTGAAAGGATTAAAAAGAGAGAGCATCATTTGCCGATGTAGCATACAACCCAATCATTGCACCGGTAAAACCACCGGCAACATCGGTCGACAAAATATCGCCCGAAACTGTTCCACCCACATTGGTAAAATCTGTTCCATTTATTGAATAGCTGAATTCGTAATTATCGCCTACAGCTTTTACTCGTAGTTGAATCGGATTTTTTAAATCGATTTTGGTACTTGCTACGATGCTGGATTTTGCTTTAGCTGTTCTTTCGAGTAATAAATAAAAACCGTTATCCTTTTTGGTAATACCGAAAACGTAGTTAAATCTTTCGTTCTGCAAACAGGTAATTCCGGCCAAATCTTTTGCCGTTTGAGGCTGATAAGAAATGGTAGCAGTAGCAATGAAATTTAAATGTTGCTGACGATAAAAAAGCGTAGAAGTAGGCTTAACTTCTTTTATATTGATAGCAAACGGATTAATAATTAGTCCATTTTTTGAAGAAATGATAAAATCTTCGCGTGGACCTCTCAGACCAATCCATCTATAATCTAATTTCGGAGACATAAAATCGTCAGTAAAAGTGAAATTACCACTCGCGATAAAACCATCTTTTCCTGTCTTGTTTTCAACTCCTTTGGGCATTTTAAGTTTTGGTTCCATAGGCACTAAACCGTTTTCGAAAACCGGAAAAGTTCCACTCCAGTCAACAGGCAAAATAAATGTTTCGCGACCGGTGTTGACCCTGCTTTTTTCGTTCGGACGTATGGCAAGAAAAACCCCATAAAATTTGCCATCGTTGGTTTCTACCAAATCGGCATGTCCCGCCCAATCAACTTTATTGGCACGAGTAGGGTTCAAATAACGTTGTGATAAAATCGGATTGTTAGGAGCGGGTTTATAAGGTCCTTTGGGATTATCACTAATAAAAATAACCTCGCTGTGCCAACCGCCTGTACCACCTTCGGCACACATTAGATAATACTTTCCGTACCGTTTATAAATATGTGGCGCTTCTATCCAAATTGGTTTTTTGGTAATATCCACACCACCATCAACAATAATTTTGTCAGTGCCTGCAATTA
>CAZDSY010000019.1:0-33756 GCA_964508285.1 uncultured Paludibacter sp. | reverse complement strand
ATTTGATTTTATTGCTGAACGGTTTGCTCAGGTCTAAAGTGCTGTTGATTTTATTCAGTTCGGGTTTGTAGAGATATTTTAATGGTAGATTTTTGGGTGTATCGCCTGTGTAGGGTTCAATGGCATCTAAAACGTCTTCGTATTGTTCAAGAACAATGTATTTGAAAATGTGTTTTATTGAACCCTTATTATCTTGCGGTTTTCCATTTTTCCAGTTTTCGGAGTAAATAGCTTTAACGATTCTTTGTTTTGTAACTGTTTCAAAATAATTCCCCATCTCAATCAAAATATACTTCCGATTTCGTTTATCCTTTCTATTAAGATTTATGACTGCGTGCCCTGATGTTCCTGAACCCGCAAAGAAGTCTAAAACAGTTCCGTCTTTTTCATTTAAAATTGCCCAAGTAAGGGTTTCGTATAATTCTACAGGATGATTATATGGGAAATTAAACCCAAACTCATTAGCTTGTTTTTTTCCTTTTGCACCGGAATAAATTAATGAAGACATTTCTCCGATGAGGTTGTTTTCTAAAAAGTATTTTCTTCGAGGTTGAGTTTTTTCATTTTCACCAAAAATTATTTCATTGTTTTTTAAACAATCTTGCATAAACTCAGGAGTGCCACCCCATCCACTTGAAGGAACTGGACAAGGTTTCTTCGTCACTGGATGTATAAGAGGAACGAAGAATTTTTTATCAGTTCTTTGTTCAGGAGCCCCCATATGCACAGATTGATAAACTCTCCCATCATCGTCTATTAAATTATAGGCACTTTCCCCACCACTAAAATCTTGTTGTTCTTGAATCCACTTTTTCAAAGCAACACGAGCTTTTTCTAACCCCAATTCTTTTATAAGTGATTTAGCTTTTGACATTATCAAATAACCGTTCGCCTTTTCTTTTTTAAGTTTAACCTGACCTTTAGAAAATGTTAAAATATATTCGTGTTGTGTTGCAATTCGGTTAGCTCCACTTACGGGATTTCGCTTATCCCAAATAATTGTTCCTTGATTTGTTAGGGCTGTGTTTTTAAGTAAAAAGTATAAATTTTCATATTCGTTTTCATCAATATGAATTTGTAAACAGCTATTTGTCGACAATAACGTTTCAGCAATCTTAATTCTATTTTCCATCATTGCCGACCAACTTGAATGTCTAAACTCATTTTTATATAGAAAGCCACTAGTTGAAGTATTATATGGAGGGTCTATATGTATAAAATCAATTGAGTTCCTGTATTTCTCTCTTATTGAATCTAACCCTTGATAGTTTTCGGAATTAATCAAGAGCCCATTTGTTCGTACATCTAAGTTTTCAATTTCTGCCAGTATTTTATCTTTAAACGGATTGCTTCCGTCTTTCTGCTTAAAGAATTTGGTGTCTAATACCAATGTGGGTTGGGCTTTCAGGTCACCTAGTGTTTTTACTTTAACACTAAACAGATCTTCCCATTCAGCAAGCTGGACTTTGTTATCAAGAATTTCTTTGTAGTGTTTTTCGTCTATGTTGTCAATGGTCAGGCAGTATTCACTTTCTACCACTTTCTTTTTCATGGTAAAGAGTTTTTTCTGGAACTCTTCAATGGCACTCAAAAACTCAATAATGCGGCTGCTAACTAATTCAAATGCTTTGGCAATAATCAAAGTGGTGTTGTCCAACTTGCCATCCAAAATACTTTTCAGGTCGCTAAGAATATGGTTTTTGATGTAGCGTTCTTTTTCCTGCGTTAAAAACTCCTGCAAGTTTTCGTGAATGAAATAATCACTGTCATTACCTATATAAAAACTGTTTAGTTTCTGGTCAATGTTGTAAAGAATTTCCAGTGTTTCATCAGAGAAACGTTCTTGTCCGTTTTCCGCAATGATTTCAATTTTATTGCCACGCTCAAAGTTTTTGTTCACTTTGTTGAGCAAGGTTTTTCGGTTCACCCGCAATGCTCCAATGCCTTTTACACTGCCGTCCTGCACTTTATCGTAATCATCTGTCAGGTCGTTAAATACTGGTTTGTCATCAGCAAAAAGGTAGTTGTCCAAATCAGTTTTGCTCTTGAAAACATCTTTGAATAAGGATTTGAATAAATCCGCTTTGGTAGTTGAGGAGTCAGAAAGGTTAAATACAATTCGTGTTATACCGTCCTTTTCTTCAAAGCGGTTGAATTTGTAATGCTTTAGCTTGGTGTCTTTGTTGTTGTTTCGGGCAACTTCTTCGCTTGTGCTGTCATCGTTGGTTTCCAACCGCAATTCAAACTCTTTGTCAAGATGCTTTAGCTTGAACTTGATAGCGTTAAATGAATTACCTGTTTTGATGTATAAACTGCCTTTGTGTTTCCAGTGAAACATTGTGTCGTTGCCATCATAGTCTGCTTCATACGGCACTTTGTAAAGATTTCTGCTTCGGTTGTTGTAGCCAAAATCTCCATTGGAGTAATACATTTCAAAAAAGCCGAGAATGTGGTTGTAGATTTTATCCTTTATCTCGTCTGTAATGTTGAACTCTTTAGTTGAAGCACTTAGTGCAGCCGTCAGGCTTTCTTTTTCTTGGTCGTCTTTGCTGAAATCAATTAAAAGCTGTATTTCCTTGAAGTTAGCTGCTGGTTCATTAACTAAACTTTCCTGATTGAATTTTTTCAGGTAAGCGGTTAGGCTTGTCAGTTCAACTTGTTTTTCAATGTTGCTAACCAGTTCAAGCGTTTTATTGATGATAGGTTCAAGGCATTGCTCGTCTTTTCCGTCAATAAAGTTTTCAATCTCTTTTCGTTTCAGATTGTATATTCTATAAATTCCAAAATCCAAGTCATTGGCATTGAACTGGAACATTTCCTTTAGGAAAAACTTTAACTGGTCTATTGAATTTTCTTTACTCATTTCGTCTTTATATGAATTCGCTAATTTACGTTTTTAAGTGTCTTTATCGTCATTGGTGCGTGGGCAAAAAAGTGGCTCTTTTGGCTTTGCAGAATCGTTTGCCTTGTGTGTCAGGGCAAAAGCAAATGTGCCATTGTAGGTCGGTAATTGTTTTAAAAAATGTGCGGTGTGCAAAAAATAAGAAACATCGGGTCGGCTTGAGTGTCGGCTGTCTGGTCTTGTCAATATTTCGTTTTTCTGTCCTTTCACAATGGTTTACTTTTTAATTTTTCTGTATGTCGTTTCTGTTTACTACACTTTTTGGTAACAATTCCCTATAAGAAACTTATTTTCCTGTATAAGAAACTCAGTTGCTCATATTTTTGCATTACGATAAGATTTAAAATCAACGTTAGAGTTCAATATCAATCATTTAGAAATATTCGCTAATTTTGTACAGTTTCTCATATAGCATTGATAATAAGTATTTACCCTACAAATATATAAAATAAAATTTTTTTTAAAATCATAGTCGAAAATAAAAATTTCACAAAACTGTTTTGTAGCAAGTTACAATTGCTAAAAATATGAATTGCATAATATTTGCAGTTTATGAAGCAGGGTAAGAGAAGCTTCGTCTCCAAAACATATCGTACAGCGCAATTATTTTGTCATTCACGCGCTCATCTTTTTTATCTGTTTTTTCTCCCCACTCAAACATCCCATTTCAACAGCTTCAAAACATTTTTTCCCCTCCATTTTTCATTCTAAATTGTTTTGAATCAAACTAAAAAACATATCCAAGGTTTAAAATTTCTAAAAAAATCAGTATTATTAATTGTAAGTTAGCTATATTTACATCGTAAAACTTACCTCAAAACTGTATTATCTGTTATAATACACTGATATATTAAGCATTATAGTAAAAAATTCAGGATAGTAGGCAGGGCAATAAAAAAGCCCCGCACAGGACACGGGGCTTTCGATTGATAGATGTGCACCGGAGTCAAACGGCAGTTGCTTTGGTTTGGTCAGAATCGGCAACTGCTGTTTTTTGTGCCATGGTACGGCTGCGGGTTAACCTGCTGCGTATTATCGCTTGATACGTAACAAGCAACCGGTTCAGTTCGTTAACCATTGGCTTATAGTCCACATCAGGGTGTTCCACACTGGCAAGTTCGATGGCTGTGTAAAGATTCCGGAGTGCAACCACAATTCGTTTCCGAAGTGCCTTACGGTCTTCCAAAATCTTCACAGACAATGCTTCTCTTCGCAAGCTGGTGTTCAAATTAATTGTATGCTGAGTCGATAACAGTTCGTCCACTATTGCCTTTGCGCCTGCGGTTTCAATGGCTGACTTCAGGGTAGGGTCGTTTTCGATGGCCGCTTTAAACTGTTCAACCCTTTCGGTTTTCACCTTGAGGTTTTCTTGTGAATATCCTCTCATACATCGCTTTACTACCGGAATGATAGCTGCTGCCTGCTCCGAGAATCCGGGAATGCTGCTAATCGATTCAGAAAACTTCTGAACCGACTGCACAACCCTGTCTCTGTGCTTGCGCAGTTGTACCAACTCCGTAGTTAGCGGATGACTGCCGGAAATTTCACTCAGTTTAATCACATTGGGCATCTCTGCTTTCAACATCCGATACATACCGTCAACAAACATGGCTTCGGCACCGTATTTTTCAACGATAGCTAAAGTTTCTGTTACAATTGCCGGTAGTTCTAATTTTTGAACTCTCTGATATGGTAAACTGAAAAATAATTTAACCATAGTTTATACCTAAAAAAAACTGTAAATTATTACGAACAGATATTGTAACCGGATTGTTTGTTTGAAACATCCTGTTTATTTCAAAGAACAATTTCCCAATCACATCATATCCGATCGGTGAAGAGATACAACATACTCACTATGCTGTCATTCTTCAAACACAAAAGTAATAATTTTTTTATTAATATTAATCTTTATAGTGTATAAATTTATATTCAATTGTTGAAAAGTTTTCGAAAATATTTTATAATTCAATGAATATGAGCAATATAATAATTATATGGATTTTAAAAAAATATTTATATTGTTGATAACTTGAATTTTATAAATTATTATTTGGAAAGGAAAATGAATTTTAATCGCCATTTTATTTGTTGAAATGATAAATTCGGTATCTGATGGCAAATATTTTCCTTTCAAAATTTATAATTATTAATACAAAAAAGTAAAAATAGTTTTACGAAATAACACCGTATAAATTTTTTCTCAACGATTAAATTACAAAAACAAAAATCAAAGGCTACGTTTAATTCAGAACAAATTCACAGCTGAAAATTATTCCACCAATTGAACGAATGAAACGAAATTTAATGCTTATGGAATTTGAAAATACTTTTGTAATCTTTTAATAATTACTCAGCACTTCAAGAAGTGGTTCATTTGACGTTTTCAGGAAAATTACAGCATGAAACGAACATGACAAAATTTAATCTATTTTGACCCACAGGGGCATGATTAAATTTTGTTTTGTGAGTTCCATGTGACAAATAAAAAAAAATATAAATACATGAAAAATTGTAATTATCACCTAAAAGACAGCCAAATTTAAGCACACAAATGTTGAATGTCGCTCAAAAACTCTTTAGGGGGGTGCGGGGTTGAGTAGGTACAATATTCCATTGCAGTTACCAACTCATTTCGCTATTGAGTTGGTTTTGTACACCATAGTTTTCACCTCATAATTCGCGCATGTACCTTTATTCTTTTAAGTTTTCGTATCAGTTCACTCCGAAAGTCCCTTTTTACTTTGAAGTTTTCGGGTCAATTGGGGTGGAATGTATGTTTTTCGGAGTAAAACACCCGGTCAGTTGATGCATAATATGGTTTTAAGGAGTAAAAAAAACTGTTCCTTAGTGATGGGATGTAGCTTTGTACTTTGAAAATTCTAATAACTTACCCAACGGACCTACAATTATCGATATAAAAAACTATGTCAGTTCAGAAAGTTTGTACTTTTTTACATGTAAAACGCGATATCATTAAACAATATTTAGCAGTTTACCCGGAAAACAGCACATAGAAGTTAAATTGACCGGAAAACTTCAACGTACAATGGTAGTACAATTTGGCCGAAACAGGAATTTCACATGTAAATTAGTGCATAAAAAGCTTGCAGGGATAGCCATCTACACATAAAATGTTTGATCAGTGCACTATGTTTGTTAAGGTTTGTTGGCACAATAGTGAAAAATTATCGAATGGAGTAGCAAACATCAAAGTAAAAAACCAATTCGGTTCTCAATGGAGTAGAAAACTTCATAGTACAAAAGTGAAAAAATATAGAAAGGACTTTTATATGTTACTTTTTTCAATTTATGTTTTCAGTCGGTTAGAAAAGGTAATTAAAGCGGATTTTTTTATAACTCAAGCATTGAGATATATTTAATATTGTACCAAACAGGAGGTTTAATACCAGTGCAATCGGAAATAATTAATGAGCAAATATTGCTCACTGTCGGTTGGGATTTTTTTAATCCCACCCTTCTAAATGATAAGGATTTATCATCTGCTATGCTACGGTTAAATATTAAAAGAATTTGTTAATTATGCAGAGAAACAAATGGTTAAACTTTAACATGAGCGGAACACAGTTCCTAAACGGAACTGCAGCAAAAACCGGTGGCGGAAGTTGGTCAACACTTTCTGATGCGCGCATGAAGAACCTGACAGGTGAGTATCACAAAGGTCTAAACGAAATAATACAACTGAATCCTGTTACATTTACCTATAAAGCCGGAAATCCGAGAGAACTCAATTCAAATGAACCTCCAATTGGATTTGTGGCACAGGACGTTCAAAAAATATTTCCCGAAGCTGTTTCAGAATGTAAGGATGGTTATTTCGATTTTAATATCCATGCAGTCAATGTGGCTCTTGTTAATGCTGTTAAAGAGCTAAAAGCAGAAAACGAATTGCTGAAAAAGAATGCTGAAATGTACGAAATAAGACTTAAAGAAGTTGAAGAACTGCTGTTTGAGCTGAAAAAAAATAATTCAGTAATCAAAATCAGAAATGTACCGGCAAGGAATGAAATCAGAAAGCTTATTTGCCGATACAGAACTTCCTGAATATATTCCCAAGAATCTCATCGTTCGAAATCTGTCCGGTAATTTCGCCCAGATAATGCATGCATTCGCGGATATCTTGTGAAAGAAAATCACCGGAAAGTTGATTGTCGAGTCCATCATTTACGCGTTGGATGGCAAATAGTGCCTTACGGAGAGCTTCGTAATGTCTTATGTTGTTTACCACTACATCACCGGGATGTATTTCGGGAATATGCGAAGCTTTCACCAGTGCATCAACAAGATCGTCAGTATTAATGCGTTTTTTTGCCGAAATATAAATTCTATCAGCATCGAACGGACTGAAAAGCTCTTCGAGTACAACCAGTTCTTCGCCCTGAATTTTGTCAATTTTATTAAAAACGAGAATAATTTTTTTGCCTTCAGCGCGTCGTGCGATACGTTCGGTTAACCATTCGATATGTTCGGTTACCTGTGTACAGTCGATAATCCATAAAACTATGGATGCTTGTTCAATTTTTTGATATGTGCGTTCTATACCAAGATTTTCAATTTTGTCTTTAGTTTTTCGTATGCCGGCAGTGTCGATAAACCGAAAGGTTATGCCTCCGATAGTAACTAAATCTTCAATACTATCGCGTGTAGTACCGTGAATATCCGAAACGATTGCTTTTTCTTCATTTAAAAGCAAATTCAGGAGTGTAGATTTTCCCACGTTTGTTTCGCCTACCAAAGCTACCGGAATGCCGTTTTTGATGGCATTTCCCAAACGAAATGACTCACACAGGCGTGTGATTACATTTTCAATCTCATTTGATAATGTTTTTAATTGTTCACGATTGGCAAATTCAACATCTTCTTCCGAAAAATCGAGTTCAAGTTCGACAAGCGAAACAAAATCGAGCAGACGCGTACGCAGTTTTGAAAGTTCTTCTGAAAATCCTCCTCTGAGCTGATTTAGCGCCATGCGATGTGCTGCTGCAGAAGTGGAAGCTATCAAATCTGCTACTGCTTCTGCTTGTGATAAATCCATTTTTCCGTTCAGAAAAGCACGTTGTGTAAATTCGCCGGGAGCAGCTAAAGTACATCCCTTATTAAGTAAAAGTTCAAGTATTTTGTGTTGGATGAAAAGAGAACCATGGCAGGATATTTCAACCACATCTTCGCCGGTGTAGGAGTGAGGCGCTCTGAAAATAGTTAACAGCACATCATCGATAATTTCACCATTATTTTCAGTAACTAAACCTCTTAAAACTTTTCCTGCTTCTGCCGATTGCAAACTTTCAAGTCCTTTTTGTTTGAAAATTGCATCGCAAAACACAAATGCTTGTTCACCTGATACACGAATTATGGCTACACCACCTGTTCCGGGTGCAGTGGAAATTGCTGCTATGGTTGTTCTATTGTTCATTGTATTGTTTTGGTTTAGGTGAATAAAAAACAGTTATTTTATAATTATTGTTTTCATATTGGAGTTCAACATAAGCCTGTTCGAGTCGCTTTTCAATTCCGGTGATGCAATACTTTTCTGATAATTCATTTCAGGCACAGTAATATTTGCCATATCAAGTATTGAGTAAAAACTGACAGAAGATGTTATCGATTTGTGAATGTTCTGTTGTATAGCAGTAATTTTTTCGGGGAATAGAGTTTTGTATTGTTCCGATATCCACACAAACAAAGGAACGTGCACATCGTATTTGGTAGGCGTCATACCGCCATGAAGAACCGCATTGCCAATGTCGTAGAGATTTTCGCCATGATCGGATATATAATACATGTAACTTAAACAAGATTGATTTTGAAGTTTGACAATAATCTGAGAGAGAAAATAATCAGTGAAAAGAATTGTGTTATCATAGGTGTTAATTAGTTTCTCCTTGTTTGAACTGTTGATGGCTGTATAGTCGAAAGCTCCTTGAAAGTCAGGTCTGAATTTTCGGAACTCTTCGGGGTATCTGAAGTTATATCGGAAATGGCTGCCAAGAGAATGAATCACGATAAACTGCTTTTTGTCTTTCATTGACAAAACTTTATCGAGATTCGGTAACAGATACGTGTCATAGTTGTTCGATGAGTCGAAGTCCTTCACCGTGGAATATCTACCCGATGCTTCAGAAGCAATTCGTGCGATAAACGGATTGCCAAAAGACTGATTTGAAAGCCAGTAAGTTTTGAATCCACATTCTTTGAAGGCTTCCAAAATCGATTTTTCTTTTTGCGAAATTTCGAAGTTTTCGGCATTGGCTCTGGTGAGTAATATTGGCAATGCTCCTTCGGTAAAGTTTGCTTCGGAATAAACATCGCTAAAGCTGATTAAGTTTGATGTGTTTGCCAGATTAGGACTCGTATTGCGGTAATAGCCGTTTATTCCGAAATTTGCAAATCTCGCTGATTCTCCTATTACCATTACGTAAACTTCTTTTGAATCAGCAGAATTGCCCGATTTTGTGTTGAACCTGAATTCGTTTATTTCCTCCGAAAATCTGTTTATTTCGTTTCTTGTTTTAATTGCATTTTTTGATGCGATAAAAATATCAAGCGGATACAGTTTTGTAAATTTATGTGGGAAAGCTTCCATCGAGAATCGATAAGCTTCCTTTACTGAATAATTAATAAGTCCTAAATAAAAGGTATAAAAATATAGACCCAAAAATATACCTGTGCTAAGTATTAGGAAATAACGCTTTTGAATCTTGCTAAATAATGGAATGTTAAATTTAATTTTGGTCAGAAGAAATACGTAGATGGAAAGTACTGCTACCCATAAAATAGCATAAATCCAAAAAGATGTAGAAAGTTCTATGGCTTCGCTAATATTTGTTTGTCTTAACAAAAGCATAAAGCCTGAATTTACTCCATCTTTATACATCTTGAGATGAATTATTTCCAGTGGCGAAAGAATTACGTAAATCAACGAAAAAATAAATGCCGTTTTTCTCTTCAGAAATAAAAAGGGTATCAGAAATACTATCGTTGACAGCAACAGATAGACCGCTTTTTTGGTTATACTGTCAGCGAATGTAGAACCCGTAAAAGCATATAAAATGTTTGGAGTTAAACATATCAGACCAAGAATTAGGTAAATTATATTTTCTCCGTATTTTATATTTTTTTGCATTAGTTTAAACGAATTTTTTAAGTATCCGTAATACATTATTATATATCAAATTCTTTCGAGCACTGTTTCAATAAGTTGTTCTATGTATGGCTTATAATCAGTGTTTGCAGCTTCTACACGGCGGTTTGCAATAATGCAACAAACTGTCATTGCTTTGTGTCCCATAAGTTTCGACAGTCCGGCAATAGCTGAACCCTCCATCTCATAATTGGTAATTTTATATTTTCCATATCTGAACGTTTCAATTTTATCGTTGATATGCATATCTGCAAGATTCAAACGTAAAACGCGCCCCTGCGGTCCGTAAAAACCGTTTGCTGAAATAGTTACACCTCGTAACATATCATCTTGACCAATTCTGTTGACTAATTCTACATCGGCATCCACCACATAAGGAGCAGCCAATTGTTTGTTCCAATCCAAATGTTTACACATTGCTGCTTCAAACCCAAGATCGCTTACTGCATTGCGGCCTGCATAAAAATTGAGCATTCCATCAAATCCAATAGATTTTTCTGAAATCAGAAAACTACCAAGTGGAATATCAGGTTGCATACCACCCGAAGTTCCAATACGTACAACCGTTAGTTGTCTGAAATCGGGTTTTTCAATACGTTGCTCAAGGTCGATATTTGCAAGCGCATCCAATTCGTTCATTACAATATCAATATTGTCGGTGCCGATTCCTGTTGAAACTACAGTTAAACGCTTGCCATTGTAGGAACCGGTTACTGTTTTAAACTCACGATTCGATACTTCACATTCGATTTCAGAAAAATGTTTCGCAATTGATTCAACTCTTCCGGGGTCTCCTACAAGTATTATTTTATCCGCAAGTTGTTCGGGTTTTAAATGTAAATGGAATATGCTTCCATCACTATTTATTATTAATTCTGATGGTGGAAAATGTTTCATAATTGTTTGTAAAATATAATTTGATAAAAGTCCTGAATAAATCAGGGATAAATGGCAAATCTACTTAAAAATTAAATATTGTGCAAGTGAAATTGAGAAAGTTAGAACGTTAGAATCCTGAAGCGTTGGGAGAGAAAGTAAGATAATTAGAACCCTGTCCGGGTAATAGCATTATATAGTGTTTAATAAGAAACTAAATAGAGAAAGAGAAAATGGCAGAGAGAAAGGAAGAAAAGGAGATTTAAAACCCGAAATCCTGAAAATTCCCCAATATTTGGCAGGCTTTATGAACTTTTAAACTTGATAAACTACCTCAACTAATTACCAATTATCAACCCACAATTGCTTAACTCAAAATCTCAGGATTGTCTTTAATTTCGTCAACACATTGTTTTACAAACCAAAATTTATCATAATCGCTGCGTTTTTGTACACCGTTCCAGAAAATCAAATCAATGTCAATGGGTACAATACCGCTTTTGTTCGTTGTAGCCGAACGACCAAACTCATTTTCGATAAGTTTGAATAATTTTTCAGTTTCCCGGCATTTGTCATCGGATGTGAGTTTTATAGCCTGATTCAGAAATTCAGAAGTATATTTTTTACCGACAGGTTTTGTTGTGAGGACGGTACTTTCATCTATAATTTCGAAAAAATCTGCAAGTCTGGCTTTCACTTTAGCCAGATTTTCTTCATGATTTATATTCGTACCGAGCATTACAATGGCAGTGTTCATATATTTTGGTGCTATGATTACGCTACACTTCAAATTTCTTAAATTTGTCAGAAAAAATGAATGAATTTATAAATATTTAACAAAAAAGCCGAAGAATAGTTCTCCGGCTTGAAAGTTTTATGAAAAAATAGTTAGCGATAATCTTTTAATTGTTCCTGCAAACGTTTACGTGCAAGAAAAATCCTGCTTTTTACGGTTCCAATGGGCAGATTCATCGTTTGAGCGATTTCTTCATATTTAAAGCCCTGTATGTGCATAGAGAACGGAATACGGTATTCGTCGGCAAAAGCATCTATACTGTTTGATATTTCACCAAGTGCATAGGAACTTTCGGGGCTATCGAATCCCGAGTTTTGGGGTAAATTCAGAAGATGCGAGTCGTCCGTTTTATCTATTACAGTCTGATTGCGTACAATTTTACGATAGTTGTTTATGAAGATGTTCTTCATAATTGTAAGCACCCAGCCCTTGAAGTTGATATTATCGGTAAACTTCTCCTGGTTATCCAGTACTTTCAGTGTAGTGTCCTGTAACAGGTCTTCTGCTTCTTCACGATTGTAAGTTAGTGATAAAGCAAAATTACGCATATTACTTTGTAACGCTACCAGTTCATCAACGATGTGAAGATGTTTCATTTTTTTAGTGTTTTATGTGTGAATAAATTGCAAGAGCTGTATTTTACAGCTTTGTTAAGTTCAACTAAAACAGAAACTCTTAATTTCCTGTAGTAGCAAGTAATTGATCGTCAGTTGTCTATACTGAATAATATGAAATTTAAAGAACTCTTCGAAAATTTTTCTTTTATATTTTCAGCACAAATATAGGTGATTTTTTTTTATTTGATTACTTTTGAACAAAAATATTTCACTTATGAATAATAATTATATAAAATTCACATTTGTAATCATTACAATGTTAAATGTTCTTTTTTCAAGTGCTGAAACTTTGGTGTATAAAATCGATTTGAAAAAAGACATTGGAAGTACCACATGGCTGTATGTGCAACGTGGATTTAGTGAAGCAGCTGAAAAAAAAGCTGATATTATTCTCATACACATGAACACTTATGGTGGTGAAGTATTGTATGCCGACTCCATCCGAACCAAAATTTTAAATAGTTCGATACCTGTATATGTTTTTATTGATAATAATGCAGCTTCGGCAGGAGCCTTAATAGCCATTGCCTGCAAAAAAATTTATATGCGTCCGGGTGGGAGCATTGGTGCTGCAACTGTGGTTGATGCCACCGGTTCAAAATTGCCCGATAAGTATCAATCTTACATGCGTGCAACGATGCGAGCCACAGCCGAAGCGCACGGCGCAGATACAGTTGTAAATGGGAAAGATACAGTCATTAAATGGAAACGTGATCCGCTTATTGCCGAAGCCATGGTTGATGATCGAACAGTAATTCCCAATTTAATAGATTCGGGCAAAACGCTCACTTTTACAACTCGAGAAGCAATAAAACACGGATATTGCGAAGGCGAAGCTGATAATGTAACACAGGTTATTGAAAAACATTTAGGTATATCGGATTATACTATCGAAAATTTCAGGCCCACTATGCTCGTTAATCTGAAAGGATTTTTAATGAGTTCTGTTATTCAGGGTTTGCTAATTATGCTTATTATCGGCGGTATTTATTTTGAATTGCAGTCGCCCGGTATTGGTTTTCCTCTTGGAGTTGCTGTGGTAGCAGGGATTTTGTATTTTGCTCCGTTATATATCGATGGTCTCGCAGCCAATTGGGAAATTCTTGTATTCATTATAGGATTGATTTTGGTCGGACTCGAAATTTTCGTTATTCCCGGATTTGGTATTGCAGGCATTTCCGGAATTGTGTTTGTAATCGGTGGACTAACGCTAAGTTTACTCGATAATGTGAATTTTGATTTCAAGCCTGTTAATCAGGCTGCAGCCGGAAAAGCCCTTATAACGGTTATAGGAGGTATTGGTCTTGCTTTTCTCTTAATTCTTTACCTCAGTTCCCGTATTGGACAAAAAGGCTTATTTCGGAATGTTGCTTTAATTAAAACACTCGACAATCAGTCTGGTTACATCGGAGTTCCAGTAGAATTGAAAGAACTAACAGGTAAAACCGGTGTTGCAACTACGGTTTTACGACTTTCAGGAAAGGTGCAGGTTGATGGTAAATATTATGATGCAGTTTCCGAAGATGGATTTATCGACAAAGGAACCAAAGTTAAAATAATTCGCTACGAAACCGGACAGTTATATGTTGTAAAAAGTGAATAACAAAACCCTATATTAGATAACAAATGTATGGATAAAACCTGACCAACAATAATGTTTTAGTCAGGTTTTTTTTTGGGACATAATGCTAAATTAATATTATTCTTTCAAAATAGTACTATTTAAAGATTCATATGAATTATCATAATTTTTAATTAATAAACAATTTTAATAAAAATAACAACATTCTTATTTAAGCAGTATCTTTGTGCCAATTTTACATCAGAATTAATAGTATTGATTAATTTAACGAATTAATTCTGTAAAATAGAAACTTTCTGTAAAAATTTTTAATGGTACTACAAGTTGAATTTATTATTGTTTAAAAATTTTAGTATGAAACGAACATGACAAAATTTAATCTATTTTGACCTACAGGGGCATAATTAAAGTTTGTTTTGTGAGTTCCATGTGACAAATAAAAAAAAATTATAAACACATGAAAAAACTGAAATCAAAGATTTTTGCAAGTTTTATGTTACTTGTTGTTTTTTTGGCTGTGGCAGGTGCTATATCTATCTATGAGTTTAAAAAATTATCCCTCTCAGTTCATGGTCTAATCGACGATAATTATAAATCGATTGAAGCAGCCCGCAAAATGATTGAGTCGCTTGAAAGAGAAGATAGTGGTATTTTGCTTTTATTGTTGGGCGAAACTACGAGCGGCAGTAAAATTATCAATTCTGCTGACAGTGCATTTCTTAGCGCTTTGGATGTAGCAAAAAATAATTTGACTGAGAAAAACGAGGATATATTGATTGATTCTATCCAAAAAAGTTATATTCAATTTAAACAAAAATTAGATTCAATGAATACCAATCTGAGTGGAAATGAAAAGATTTCAACATACTCAAACAATATTCATCCTGTATTTTTAAAGGCAAAAAAATCGGTGAATGAACTTATGTCACTTAATCAGACG
The DNA here is from genome assembly GCA_964508285.1 of uncultured Paludibacter sp. Taxonomy (GTDB): domain Bacteria; phylum Bacteroidota; class Bacteroidia; order Bacteroidales; family Paludibacteraceae; genus Paludibacter. The sequence continues at coordinate 18,881 of CAZDSY010000019.1, read as the reverse complement.
AGTTTGCATAACAGTGCAACCGGGTTACGCGAGAAATCCAAAAGAGCGATTATGCCCGGTATTGTAGCTATTATATCTGCATTGATATTTACTGTTTTATTAAATTTTTTCATTGCACGTTACTTTGTAAATCCAATTTCTGAAATTGTAGATGCTGTAAACAAGGCAGGGGAGGATGATCTTTATTTGAACTGTAATATTACGTCGGACGACGAGATAAAGAAACTGGAAAATGCCATCAACAGTTTGCTTGCCCGTTTATCAAAGAAATAAATTAATTACTTGTTATACAAATAATTTATGCGCAAAGAGATTGTAATCAAACATTTGGGATATGTTTTGTTTCTGAACGGATCATTCATGTTAATCTCTTTTCTTATATCATTGGTAAACCACGAGAGTTCGATGTTTCCGCTATTGTTTAGTGCTGTTATTTGTGGAATTTTCGGAGCATTTCCCCTGATATATGTTGAAAAAACACAGAGTATTTCGTTTACCGAAGGATTATCAATAGTGGTTTTTGGTTGGTTACTAACTTGTATAGCCGGAATGTTACCCTATATAATGTGGGGAGGTGAATTTACACTTGCCAAAGCATGGTTCGAGAGTGTTTCAGGTTTTACTACTACAGGTTCTACCATTTTAAACGATGTTGAAGCTTTACCTCTTGGTTTGATATTCTGGCGTTCTGCAACTCATTGGATTGGGGGTATTGGCATAATTATATTTGTGCTATTAATTTTGCCTCAATCAAAAGGTCAGCGGATAAGTATTTATAATTCAGAAGTTTCTGCTCTGACAAAAATGAATTTCAATTATAATGCCCGTAACGTTGTTCGGATTCTGGCATTGGTGTATGTTTGTCTTACATTTGTTGAAACAGTTTTACTCATGATTGCAGGAATGAGTTTTTTTGATGCATTAAATCATTCTTTTGCAACAGTTGCTACCGGAGGATTTTCTACAAAGAATTTAAGCGTTGCAGCATATGGTAATGTATGGGTGGAAATTATTATTATGATATTTATGGTGTTGAGCGGAATTCATTTCGGACTCATCTTTGGTACTGTGTTACTAAAAAAAGAAAATATCTTTAGTTCCTCGCTCGTAAAATCATATTTATTAGTAATGATGGTGGGCATTGTGCTTGTTTGGTTTAAGTTATATTCTTCTGATTATTATAATTTTTGGGATGCATTGCGGTATGGTTCTTTTCAGGTAATATCAGTGGGAACAACTACAGGATTTGCCACTGCCGATTCCGCCGGCTGGCCAATTTTTACTCAAATAATTCTTATTTATTTCACTATTCAATGCGCTATGGCAGGTTCTACATCTGGTGGATTAAAATTTGACCGCGTATATATTTTCTTCAAATCACTTAATAAACAAATTAAAATTCTCAAACATCCTTATGGAGTGTTTATTACAAAAATTGATGGTAAAACTATAGATGAACAACTTGAACAGCAAACACTTGTTTTCATTGTACTTTATATTCTTACGTTTTTCATCACTACATTTGCACTTACAGCTATGAATATTGATGGGATGACTTCTTTTTCTGCTTCAATTGCAACCCTTGGCAATGTAGGTCCGGGATTTGGAAACGTGAGTTCTCTTGGAAATTTTGGAAATTTGCCCGACTTGGCAAAATATCTTTTGTCGATAAATATGCTTTTTGGTCGTCTTGAAATTTTTAATATTCTTGCGTTGATATTGATAAAGAAATAGTTTCTTATACTTAATCGAATGCTTTTTTCAGTTGATCCATAGCTTGTTCAAGTACTTTTCGTGAACATGCTACATTGAGTCGGAGATGATTTTCGCCTCCGGGACCAAAAATGGTTCCTTTGTTCAATCCTAAACCTGCTTTATCTATAAAGAAACGAAATAATTCATCGGTATTCATGCCTGTTTTCGAACCATCAAGCCACATCAAAAATGAGGCTTCAGGTATCATTGCTTTGATTTGAGGTATATAACTTTGAAGATAATTGTGAACAAATTGTACATTATCATAAACATATTCAAGCATTTGTTTACGCCAATTCTCCCCGTTTTCATAGCAAGCTACTGTGGCAGTATAAGCAAATATATTTCCCGCATTCATTTCTGATGCCGCTAAAAAATCGACAAACTTTTTTCGTAAAGCATTATTTTTAATGATATACGACGAACTTATAAGCCCCGGCATATTAAAAACTTTGCTTGGCGCCATAAAAGTAACGGTATTTTCAGCAGCCCAATCGGAAACTGTTGCAAAAGGAGTATGAGGAGTTTGTCCGGGTAAAACCATATCTGCGTGAATTTCATCGGAGACTACAAGTATTGAATGTTGTTCACAAATAGCTGCAATTTTGGTCAATTCTTCTTTTGTCCACACTCTGCCACCGGGATTGTGAGGATTGCAAAGAATAAACATTTTTGTATTGGAAGATATTTTGTTTTCAAAGTCCGGTAAATTGAACCTGAATTTATCGTCTTTTTCAATAAGTTGATTGTAAACAATTTTTCTTCTGTTATTTTTTATCACATTAAAAAATGGATAGTAAACAGGAGGTTGTACGATAATTTCATCACCTTGATTTGTAAGACTTTGAACAGCAAAAGCTAAAGCAGGAACAATACCCGGTATAAATCCGGCCCAATTGGTTTCGATATGCCAGTTATGATGATAGGCTACCCATTTTTTGAACAAAGGAATCAGATTTTCAGGTTGAGCAGTATAACCTAAAATTGGATGTTCAAGACGTTTTTTTATGGCATCGAAAATAAACTCAGGAGTACGAAAATCCATGTCGGCAACCCAAAGCGGAAGCACATTTTCAGTTCCGAAAAGTGTTTTGCTGCGATCAACTTTTATTGCACCGGTATTGCGTCGGTCAATTACTTCATCAAAATTGTATTTAGTCATAATTTTACTTTTTTTTTCAAAAGCTTTCGAGGAATTTATTGTAAATTTTTTATCACTTTTTTTAAAAACTAATTTCTTGAATAACCTTTCCCGTACTTGCATTAGGGTACGAAATTTTAAGAATATTCGAAATGGTAGGAGCTATATCTGTTACAAAATACATTTGGTTTATAGTAACAGGTTTGATTTTCCAGCCGAACATATAAAAAGGTACACGTGAAATGATAGCCGAAGATTCGCTGGTAAATCCATATTTTTCATCAAACTCAAGCCAACCCGGCATCAAACTAATCGTTACATCTCCCAAGTTCGATTTATGAATGGAATTTCGAATTTTCATCGAAGCTGAATTTTCATCGCTGGCAAGGTCAAATAATTCAGTAGATTCATACGCTGCCTGTACACCTTCGAACTCAATCATAAACTCGGACACTGATTTTCGAATTTCTTTAAGGTTAATTTTACGCGCAGCTATTCGGTTTCGGTTCAGGTAAATATTTTTTGCAAAATAACCTTCTACCCATTTCTCTTGTCCGTAAATTGCCATTAAATAAGTGTTAAGCAATGCCATTGAGCGGTTTGCACTAAAATAGCCTGCAGGAATGCGGTTATCGCCAAGTTCGTTTGGTGAGTATGGATCGGTTTGATTACCGAATAAAAAATAAAGTGTGTTACCGTTTCCAGTTCTACGGTCAATATGTTCGAGCAATAATTGAATTTCTCTATCGAGGCGGTAGTAAATATCTTCTTTTTCGTTGGTTTCGAGGGAGTTGATACGTTCCTTCGGAGTTTTTACCGTGTATTGAAGCAATAATACATCGGGGTCATTATCGTATCCGAGGTTTTCAGTATCAATTATTTGCCTTGCAAGTTCAGATACAAGCGTATTTGCTGCAGGTGTCCGGCGAAGTAGCGTTTCGGGTAATTTATTTGATGGACGGTCGATAGGATTGTAGGAAAAATTTCCATTTTTTCCTGTCTGACTTTTTCCGGAATAATAAAAATTTAGTGGAAAAAGAGGCTCCCATTTACGTGAAGCGAGTTTTTTAAAATTACCTGATACATTCATTTCGTCTGCACTTCGGCTTAAACCTTCGGTATAATAACCGGTTGTAACCCATCGCAAATTTACATCATCTATCCAGGCGACGCTGTTGGCAGTATGTCCTCCCATCATTATGGCGCTTTCCGGATTGATTGCTACCGCATATACTTTCGATTTTCCGGGAGCAGATAGTTTCAGTTCATCTGTAAAAGTTGAACTTACAAGATTATGTGCTGAATATTTAGTATTTGTACCAATGCCTGTTTCTCCATCATCAAATAAAATTGATAGAATATTTCCTGTATTACGGTCGTAACGAAAATTGCCGGTAACTCCGTTATAAAATGGAACTGTACCTGACATTACACCCGCTACATCCGAAGCATTGCCACCCGAAACAAAGTTGTAACGCATATCCTGAAACGAAGCACCTTCGTTCATAAAACGTTTAAAGCCGTTGTTTTCAAGATTATTCCGGATTTTTTCGAGATGCTGAGCCTGAAATCCATCAATCATAATGCCAACAACCAGTTTAGGTCGAGTGTATTGACTTAACAAACTTACTGATATCTGTAACAGGATCAGAACTGAAATATATTTTTTTATTAACATTATGAATATTAGTGTTTTACCTTTTAATGATAACTATTTATTATCAACTCTCAATTCTCAATTCTCAACTGTCAACTCTCACAACACTCCCTTTGTCGATGGCAGCGAAAATTTAAAAATATCGCGTTTCACTGCCATTTTTATTGCTTTGGCAAATGCTTTGAAAATTCCTTCCATTTTATGATGTTCGTTCTCGCCTTCGGCTTTTATATTCAGGTTCATAAGAGCTGTGTCGCTCAGCGATTTAAAGAAGTGCAACAACATTTCGGTAGGGAAATCGCCTACATATTCACGTTTGAATTTCGCATCGAAAATCAGCCACGGACGACCGCCAAAATCGAGCGCTACCTGCGCCAGACAATCGTCCATTGGCAGACAGAAACCGTAACGTTCAATGCCGCGTTTATCGCCAATTGCTTTTCGCAAGGCTTCGCCAAGCGCCAAAGCCGTATCTTCAATGGTATGATGCTCATCCACTTCAATATCGCCGGTTACTTTTATGGTTAAATCGCAACCGGAGTGCCTTCCAATTTGATCGAGCATGTGGTCGAAAAACCGGAGTCCGGTACTTATTTCAGTTTTGCCGCTTCCATCCAGATTTACGCTTACATACACATCGGTTTCGGCTGTTTTACGTTCAACAATTGCTTTACGTTCGCCGGCAAACAGAAATTCCGTTATGCTGTTCCAGCTATTGGTTTGTAAAGCACAATACGCTTCCAAACCGTTTTTCTGAAGAATATCGGCATCGGAATGTATAAAAATGGCTTTGCAACCCAGATTTTTTGCTAATTGTACATCGGTAATTCTATCGCCGATAACAAATGAATTTTTCAAATCGTATTGTTCCGAAAAATACTCCGTAAGCATGGCAGTTCCGGGTTTGCGGGTAGGTAAATTATCTTCGGGAAAAGATGTGTCGATAAAAATCCGGTCGAATTCAATACCTTCGTTTTTAAGTATTTGCAGGAATTTATTCTGAACAGTATCGAAATTTATCTGCGGATAAACATCCGTACCCAGTCCATCCTGATTGGTTACCAATGCCCATTCGAAATCGAGTTTTGTGCGGATAAAGTGCAGATTACGGATTGCGCCCGGCAAAAATTCCAGTTGTTCAAGCGTATCCACCTGATATGTAACAGGAGGCTCGTTTATTATTGTTCCATCGCGGTCGATGAAAAGTACTTTCTTCTTTTTGGAGTTTTCCATCAAAAAAATATTTATGTTGATATTTTATGTCAGGTACAAAAATAGTGGTTTTTCGCGTGAAAATAAATTCCTGAAGATAATTCGTGAAATTTTAAAGAATGAAACTCAACTGCGGAGATGAAAAACTAACTTCAAAACATCGTAGTTTCAAAGTTTTTAAGATGAATTGATCGGTTTTTCTGTTTCATATATTTTCATGATTAAATGCTGAACTAACCATTTTTTATAGAATGTACATGAATTTGTGGAAGAAAACTATACAAACTAAAAAAAATGAGAAATGTTTTTGTGATAAAACTAATAATTCACAATAATAGTTTGTAATTTTGCAGAAAATTTTCAAAGTCTTAATATATTCAATTAATATTCTAATAATAAACATTTTACATTCACTATGGAATGGTTTTACAACTTAATTAACAACGAAAGCATAGCACAAATCATTTTGCTGTATTCGTTTGTGATTGCGGTCGGAATAATGCTCGGAAAAATTAAAATTGGCGGGATTTCGCTTGGTGTAACTTTTGTGTTGTTTGTGGGAATTGCAGTGGGGCATTTTGGTTTTACCGTTAATGACGAAGTTTTACATTTTGTCCGAGAATTTGGTCTGATTTTGTTTATTTTCTCCATTGGTTTACAGGTAGGTCCTGCCTTTTTTGCTTCGTTTAAAAAAGGTGGAATGATTCAAAACCTCCTTGCAGCTATGGTTGTGCTGTTAGGTGCCGGAACTACCGTTGCTTTGTTTTATATTTTGTCGGGTAAAATTCCCATGGCTATGCTTGTAGGCATTATGTCGGGCGCCGTTACTAACACTCCGGGACTTGGAGCCGCTCAGGAAGCCCTCAAACAATTGCACGATGCAGGACAGATTCAGGAAATTCCACAAATTGCACTCGGTTATGCCGTGGCATATCCTTTGGGTGTTGTCGGCATAATTTTATCGCTTATTCTTATTCGTATTTTCTTTAAAGTGAATATGGATAAAGAAAACGAGCAGATTCTGGCAGCCAAGGCAACGCCTGCAGAAGCGACAAAAATTATAACAATAAAGATAAATTCGAAAGCCATTGATGGAAAAAATCTGCAACAAATTCGTAAGTTGATAGGAAGGCAATTTATTGTTTCACGCTTATTGAGCAACGATGTTTACAGTGTGCCTAAAGGTGAGACCATTTTACGTAACAACGATATTATTCGTGTAGTAACCACCGAAGCTGATGCTGAATCAATTATTGAATTGATGGGAGAAGAATTTGATTTTGATTGGAAAGAATCGGAAAAGGATATGATATCACGACGTATAGTTATCACTCGCAGCGTAATCAACGGCAAAACCCTAGGTTCACTAAAATTACGTACGATGAATGTAAACTGTACCCGCGTAATTCGTTCAGGTTTCGACCTGCTTGCAAGCCCTGATTTAGTTTTACAGGTAGGCGACCGCGTGGTAATGGTTGGTACCCCCGATGCTATTAAACGTGCTGAAGCTATGCTCGGTAATACATTAAAAAGATTGGACGAACCGCATATTATCACAATATTTGTTGGAATTTTACTGGGAATTGTGGCAGGAAGCGTACCGTTTTTCATTCCCGGAATGCCTATGCCTGTAAAACTTGGTTTGGCAGGCGGTCCGTTGGTTGTGGCAATTCTGCTCGGGCGTTTCGGATTTAAACTGAAACTTATTACCTACACCACTCAAAGCGCCAATCTTATGCTTCGCGAAATTGGTATCAGCCTCTTCCTTGCAAGTGTTGGAATAGCTTCGGGCGATAAATTTATCGAAACTGTGGTATCCGGTAACGGTCTGTTGTGGATTCTTTGCGGATTTATAATTACCGTTTTGCCATTGTTAATTACAGGAATTGTGGGTAGAAAAATTCTGAAAATGAATTATTTCAATCTTATGGGAATGCTTTCGGGCAGCATGACCGATCCTCCTGCACTTGCTTATTCCAACGCAATTGCCAACAACGATGCGCCCGCCATTTCTTATTCAACGGTTTATCCGCTTACTATGTTTCTAAGGGTTGTTTTGGCTCAGATACTTATCTTGGCCTTTGTTTAAAATAATTTTTTTGTAAAACAGGTCGTCTTGCTGTGTGCGGGACGACTTTTTTTACCTCAATTTTACAAATTAAATTTCGGTGCCTTTCGGTGTCTCGTACCCGATTCGTATCCATAAGCAATTTCAATCAGCAATGGCTCACTCCAGGCACGACCGAAAAACGAAATACCCACCGGCAAGCCATCGACAAAGCCCATGGGAACAGTGATATTCGGGTAACCTGCCTGTGCTGCTGCCGATGATGTTCCGAAATGAAAACTATCACCGTTGATTGGGTCGGTTAACCATGCAGGTGTACCGGTTGGGGCAATTATTGCATCGAGTTTATTAGTGTTCATAGTTTTATCCAGGCCGTTTTCGCGACTTCCTTTCAGCATTTTATTCAGCGCGCTACGATATTTTTCGGATTTTGTTCCTTCTTTTGATAATGCCAGTTCTAAATAAGCCTGATTGAAATACTTGAGTTCAACTGAATCGTTTTTGTTGAATGCAATCAAATCTTCTAATTTTTTAATGGGAGCCTTTGTACCTAACGAGTGAAAATACTTATTTAGTCCATCTTTGTATTCGTGCAGCATTATTTCGAATGAGTTTTCGTCAACAACAGATGCATAAATATTGCTGATTTCAATAATTTCAGCGCCACTATTTTTCATAAAACGGATGGCATTGTTCATCAACGAATCGACTTTGTAGTTAATACCTTTGACGCCTGTGAAAACTCCAATTCGCTTGCCTTTTAATCCATCTTTTTTCAGAAATTGAGTATAATCTGTCAGAAAATGACCGCTGCTTTCCGTTGTTTTACTGTCGGCGCTATCAATTCCGGTAAGCAAACCAAGACAAATTACAGCATCGGTAAGTGTGCGTGCCATTGGCCCGGGCGTATCCTGTGTAAACGAAATCGGTATAATTCCCGAACGGCTAATTAATCCAACAGTAGGTTTGATACCAACAATTCCGTTGGCATGCGAAGGACAAACAATCGAACCATTGGTTTCGGTGCCGATGGCAATGACACAAAAGTTTGCTGATACAGCCACACCCGATCCTGAACTTGAACCACACGGATTGCGATTCGGGTCGTAAGGATTGCGTGTTTGACCGCCCAAGCCACTCCAACCGCTTGTTGATAATTCGCCACGGAAATTTGCCCATTCGCTCAGGTTTGTTTTTCCGAGAATTATTGCACCAGCTTCTCTAAGCCGTTTCGCCACATAACTATCCTGCAATGGAAAAGAATTTTCCAACGCTCTCGAACCGGCAGTGCATGGCATTTTATCGTGCGTGTCAATATTATCTTTCAGCAAAACAGGCACTCCGTAAAGCGGTCCGCGTTCTGAAATGTCTTTCATGTTATTGTCTAGTTCTTCAGCAATTTGCAAAGCATCAGGATTCACCGTTATGACGGAGTTCAAATTGGGACCATTTCGATCTAAGGATTCTATTCTGTCGAGGTATGCTTTTACAACTTCCCGAATGGTAAACTTTCCGGTTTTGTAACCTTCACGAAGTTGTTCAATGGTTATTTCTTCGAGTTTGATTTTTTTTGATGAATTTTTCTGAGATTGATTTGCACAGGAAATTAAAAACAGAAAAAATATAACAACAACAAAATTGATTTTGATTTTCGACATAATATTTAAAATTTAAAGTGTTTTCAACATCCAAACATTGCATGAATTATGACCTGAATTTCCATACGGTTTTTCAAGATAATAAAAATCAGCTGCTTCGTACATTCCAATTGCTTTTGAAAAAACGGGCAAACTTTCGATATATAAATGCGTAAATCCTGCTTCACGGGCTGAAATAATGCATTTATCAAGTAATTTTTTGCCAAAACCTTTCCCTCTGCTTGCTGCACTAAGATAAAATTTCACGAGTTCGGCATAACCTTCGGGTAAGCCCGGAGTAGGATATATACCACAACATCCCACAGGCATTCCATCCATTTCGGCTACCCAAAGCACTGAATTGTAAGCTCTGAATAATTCGAATAAAGCATCGGTGGTGGGGTCGGAATAAACCGTACCGGTACGGGGCGCATCAAATTCATCGAAAACTTCCCGAATCATTTTAGCGAGCGAGAAATTATCTTCCGGAATTATCTTTCTGATTATGAATCCCATTTGCAAATTAGAAATTTTAATTGTTTCAGTGGAGAATTTACTTCAAATTTGCCTTGTTGAAGATTCCTGCAGGAATTGCAGCATCAAACTGAATGTTTAAAACCGTCATTTTTGTTCCTTTCCCATCTTTGAGCATATCCTTGTAAATCATTTCCATAGGAAACCAACGCCCCTGAATTTTTTGAACATTGCCGAGCGTTGTTCGTTTCAGTAGCTTTCCGCTTTTTGCAAACAAATCCATTTTAAGCGGGATATTTCTTTCCTGATCCACCCACAATTTTTGGGTATAATAATTTACATCTTCTTTTATCGCGGTAAGTGTAACAACCCAGCATTTCCGCCCATCGATTACTTCTTCGGCAGTAACTTCGGCTTTGTAGCGCTCGAGTAAAGGGCTGTCATTGAGCATATCTTCGTACGACATATCGCTTCCCATAACCGACTGACGAAGCATGTGTCCGGAAATTTGCATAACTCTATCGGCCGAAGGGGAATAAATCCAAAGCTGATTTTCAAGTTTCAGCATTTTGGTACCTTTTTCGCGAGCAGGCGATAAATATTCAGTAAATGCTTTTTTATCGCCTTCAATCCACGATTTCGACTCGATGGTTCTTACGCCCCGCGCAGTTTCAATTTCCATACGCGAAGTAAGTACCCGCATTTTCGATGACATATTTTCATCAATTTTATCCAGAATACTTTTACCGGATGGATAATTTTGTGCTGATAATGTCGAACTTAGGATCAGGATTAATAAATAATAATTTCTAATACTTCTTTGAACTCGAACTATGCCTTTATAAGATTTTAATCGAAAGTGATTTTTAAATGCTTTTGAAATAAAAAGCTTTATTATGTGTTCCATAAATTGTAAATTGTAAATGAATTAATTGTAAATGAAATTAGTTTTCCAATTCTTTAAACAAGGTCGCTGTTTGACGTTTATAGATTCCAATACCTGCAAGCATGGCACCAATCAATGTTGATAGTACACCCGGAACAAATCCGATGTAATAAGTGGTGGAATTGATTAATGCTTTAAAAGTGGTTGGCATCATCAAATTTGCATTTTGCATCATTCCTTTGGTGTTAATACCATATTTTTGCATTAACCATGCGAATAGTAATCCAATAGCTGTACCAAATACTGACCCGATAATTCCTACTAAGAGTGACTCACCAATCAGTGAACGATAAATTTCTGTTTTATGTTCGCCAATAGCAAGTCGAAGTCCAAATTCCCCATAACGACGAAGTCCGCCAACTAAACCTGCATTCCACAGTACTATAGACATAGCAAGAATGAAAATAAAAATTACAATATATTGCGCATTTTCAGCATAAATTATCAGAAAATCCATTCCGTTCACTTCACTCATTGGCGACATAACCAATGAAAATTTATCCTCTTCGTTCAGATATTTTTCATTAAATGTAGCTGCTTTTGATTTTGCAATTTTGTTTTCATAAAATCCGCTGCCCAAAAATCCGAGTATTTCACCTGTAGCATCTTCCATATTCAACGCTGCACGAACATCTTCAATATCGGCAATAATTAAACCTTTGTCGAGTAATTCCGTACCAAAATGTACTGTGCCGCTGATTATAAAATTATACATTCCCATATCACCATACATGGTATTTGACAGGAGTGTAACTTTATCGCCGGGTTTAAGTTTCATTTTCCCGGCAAGTTGGTTTGAAACTAGCGCTTCACCAGGTTTTGAAGGAAAGTTACCTTTAATTAGTTTAGATTTTAGATCCATACGATTAATTTCATCATCTGTTCCGATAAGTTTCACACCCATGCCCATTATATTACCCTGTGAGCGTGTAAATCCTGATGAGTCAGGAGCATCGAGTAAACCGCCAAACTGAATTCGTTCCACCCATTGCATGTCAGGAAATTCCTTTTTTAGGTTTTCCATTACTTCTCCTGCATCAATAATTGCATAATCATTAGGTAATTGCGACTGATTATTTTTGTAAGCCAATGTAGTTACTTTTACATGTCCTGAAATAAATTTTGCAGAAGCTTCGAGGCTATCAGCAAAAACGCCATTCATATATGCTTGTAAAAACACCGTCATCATTACACCAACCGTAACAACAAATATTGGAAGCAAGCTACGGCTTTTATCCCGCAAAAGTCCTTTAAATAAAAATTTTAGCATAGATTTTTTTTGTTTACAATTAAGTGAAAATTTTTTTGTGTAACTTCTGTTCTCTATTAACTGAGAAGTTGTTATGTTAAAGTTTTTATTGTTTTTTTGACAATATCAAATCATAATTTTATAACGCCTTTCCTCTTATTGATTCTGTAGGTATCATTTTTGCAATTTTCCGAGCAGGTAAAAAACTTACAAATGCTGTTACAACAAGTATAAAAGCCATTGTGCCAAAAACTAATTCAGGTGTTACGGAAGCATACATTACATCGGACATTGCCACTCCCATTTCACTGGCATCAATATTAAATGAGATACCTTTTACAACAAAATACCACAATAAAGGCGATCCCCAAATTGCACCCAAAATAAAAGCAAGAATAGCATTTAAAGTTCCTTCAAGTGTAAAATGCAACATTACCTGTGTACGGGTCATACCCAAAGCTACCAAAGTGCCGATTTCTCGTTGGCGACGGAATATCGACAAGGTTTGTGTATCGAAAATAGCAAGCATGGCAAGTAACAGGAAAATGAAGTACATCACATTGGTTCCTGCACTTTTTGTTTCAACAAGTAATCGGGTTGATTCGGTGAGTTTTGCTACATCTTTAAATTTCCATACATGTACGTCAATTGCATCAACATCAGGTGATTTAATCAATATATTAGCACAGTTTTCAAGTTTTGTCATCGCTTGTAATTTGTCTAACGGAAGCCACAAAATTCCATTGTCCACTGAAGGTACGGGAGCTTTAAAAATTCCGGCAATTTGAACATCTGTAGCTTCAAATGTGCCATTTTTATCACGCCATCGTAATGTAACAAGGTCACCCTTCTTTAAACCGGTTTGTTTAGCCATAAATGCACCCATAATCACCGGAATTGCACCATCTGCTTCTTGCCCAATGTTTTCTTCACGAAGTGTTTTTGTATGAATTTTTAGCAAATTCTGATCCGGACGAATCCCTTTTAATAAAACTCCCTTCATGCGTCCGTTTGGATAAATACTTCCCTGACTTATCAATATCGGCTCAATCAGATGATTTTCAATATCCATTCTGAAAATCTCCGGAATTACAGCAGTGCCGGAATCAAGTGAAAATGGATCATAAGGATCAAATTTCTCGTGCCAATATTCGCCATCGGCAATTTCCCATTTTATGGTATCATCCACAGCCTGTGTACTCCAGCCTTTGAGTATTCCCTGCATGGCAATTATCAGCACGAACGATACCGAAAGTGCTATGACATTTAACCATGTTTTCAGCCCGTTTCCTATAAGGCTGCGAAAAGCTGTTTTTAATAGGAACAAGCCCCCTAACCCTCTAAAACCCCCAACCCTTAAAGGGGAGTTAGGGTTAGTATTTTCTATATTGTTCGTAATCATAATTTTAAAATTTAAAACAATCCATGCATTGATTATTCCCCTTTAGAGGTTAGGAGTAATTTTCTTATCTTCTAACACTTTGCCATCTTGCAGCTTAATTATACGTTTCAGATAACCAATTACTTTTTCATCGTGCGTGGCAAAAAGAAATGCAGTGGATAATTCCTTGTTCAGTTTTACCATCATTTGTAGGATATTGTGCGAATTTACCGAATCAAGATTAGCGGTAGGTTCATCGGCAAGTACAAGTGAAGGCCTTTTTACCATAGCACGTGCGATTGCCACACGCTGACATTCACCTCCGGAAAGTTGAGAGGGGCGTGAATTCACTTTTTCAGTCAATCCGAGCCAATCAAGCGCTTCCATTACACGTTTTTTCCGCTCGCTTGCAGGTAAATTAAGTAAGAGTAGTGGAAATTCAACATTTTCAAAAACCGTGTAAACAGGCAACAGATTGTAATTTTGGAAGATAAATCCCAGTTCTTCCTTTCGTAATCGTGCTGCCTGACGTGGAGTAAGTTTACCTACCGATTTTGAAAGCACTACCACTTCGCCTTCGGTAGGCGCATCGAGCGAACCGATAATGTTCAGCAAAGTAGTTTTACCCGAACCACTCGGACCTACAAGCCCTGCAAATTCACCTTTGGTAAAAGTGAGATTAATCCCATTTAACGCTGTAAAAAATCCCGAACCAACAGGGAATTTCTTTACAAGATTTTTAACTTCAACAATGGTTGCACCGTTTGCATTTTCCGGATTTAAAGTTTTGTTATCCATATTATTTTAATGTTTTGAAAAACCAATCAATATAAAGCAGTTATTTGTTACTAAATAGTTGTTCATATTTAGCTTATACTATTGTATTTGCCCCTAAATCCCCTAAAGGAAACTTTCGCCGAGTAGAAATACTGATTATTTCTACAATCTTCGCACTTCAGTAGCCCCCTGAGGGGGTTGGGGGGCTGAGTTGTTTAAAAATTATAACTGCACATCAGCTGTACACCTTTTCCCGCGAATAGATTCTTATCGGTCATACTTAAATTGATAAATCCCGAAACCTGCGGGTTGATGTAAGCCATTACATAAAAACTCCAATTGTCAAGTGTTTTATTCCAGCTAACATAGTTGAAATAAAGTTTTTTGCCCGGAACTGTAAAAAAAATTGCTGAAATATTATCGGTAATATTTAATGGATAAGTCATCATACTTCCCACAAGATGCATTTTTATTCCATCGGTTAAAAAACGGTTGCCAACCTGAAAAAACAAATATTCAGCCGTAACTCCCAAACCATTACCCAACGGAAAAGTATAATCAATGCCCACATTCAACATTTCCTGAAAGTGCGGAATCAGAAAATCGTTTTTTTGGGTAATTGTAGTTGAACTTTCGAACCATAAACCCGCGCCCAAATCCCATTTTCCGTCGATTCCAAAACGCGACTCATTCAGTTTTTCAATTTTTATCGAGGACAAAACGGGATTCTGAAATTCAATAGTTCGAAAATGAGAACTAAACGCCATTTCACCCTTTCCGGCAGGAATCTCAACTCTTCCGCCAATTTCAGGCTTCCATTTTTCAGTAGCGTAAAATTCCCATCCTTTACGACGATTATTTCCAAGCAATCCCCACATCCAGATATTCGCGTTATTTTCAAAAAAATATTTTCCAAGCACGCCATACACGCCATCGGTGAGTTGCAGCGGGTCACGAACGTCCATGCCATCGAACCACATTAGCGGACGGAACATTTTTGCCTGCCCGAAATTGATTTTTTGCAATCCCGTACGAATTTCAAATTTTTCGTTTGCATATCGTGCCCAAACTCTGTATGGCTTTATTTTTCCATCGAACTCGGTATTTTTAAAATCCTCAATAGTTACATTTCCATTGATATTCATCGATGCTTCAAAATCGAAATAGCTTTGTTTGCCGGTAAACAATTTAACTTTTAACTCGGGCACAAATCTTCCGCCCGGTTGCACTACCAGTGGGTTTTCAAATTGTGTGGTTACCCAACCCACAACCTGACCACCAACCGAGAGAGTGTTTTTTTCATTTTGCGCATTCGTTCCATACGCAAGAAAAAGAAGCAAAAATATGAATACTGTTTTTTTCATTTATTGTTCGGGCTGTACAATTCCATATATTATTAGTTCCGAAAGTTGACGGGTCATACTTTGCACATCCTCAAACATTGACAAAGCTTCGGGCGTTGAGCAGATTTCCATTTGTTTCTGCATATTCCACAACACAAAATCGATATTGAGCGTAGGGTTCATCTCGCCCTTTTTTTGTGCTTTTTCAAAAAAATCTTTCGTTAGGCGGAGTGATTCGTTTACAATGTTCTGAAAAAATATAAGTATTTCTCCTGCATCGGGATGAAAAAAATCACTTACAAATTCCATGGAAAATTTTTTGTTCGCTTCAAATTTAATTTTTAACAATTCACGGATTTTTTCAGAGAAACTTTTAGAATCGTTATTAATCAAATTTTTGTAAGTGCTTATCATCTCCGAAGTCATTTTCTCCAGAATATTTAAAACAAGGGCGTTTTTGTTATCAAAATATGTATAGTAGGTTTTACGGCTCACTTTTGCTTTACTGCAAATTTCTTCAACGGTTATTTTTTTGAAACCATGTTTCATAAATAATTCAGTGGCAGTTTGCTCTATTTGCTCTTTTTTTGTCATATTCATGAAGTAAACATTTACGCATCAAAGTTACATTATTTATATACTAATTGTTCATTTGTTACCTAAAAAAATGATATTTATTTTGAAAATAAAAACACAATTACTTAAAATGCAGATTTTCTGCGATATATCATAAGGATTAGAAATACTAATTAAATAGAACAACTTGCTAAAAAATCAGTACATTTGCACAACCAAAGTGAAACATATTATCATGAAAAAAGAATATACATTCGACGAATTATTGCATAAAGCAGCATCGTACTGCTCTATATCAGAACATTGTATTTCTGAAGTGAATGAAAAACTACAGGCCTGGGATGTAATAAATGAATGGCGTCAATTAATTATAGATAAGCTGATAGCCGATGATTTTATTAACGAAAAGCGCTATGGTGTGGCTTTTACAAAGGATAAATTTCATTTCAACAAATGGGGAAAAATAAAAATTTCGTTTGCGCTCCGTCAAAAAGGGTTGCCTGATGATATGATAAATGCTGCATTAAAAACAATTGACGATGGTGAGTACGAAGAAATGCTGGCGTTGATATTAAAAACAAAACTGAAAACGATTAAATGGGAATACGAATACGAAAAAATGGGAAAACTATTCACTTTTGCCCAAGCTAGAGGATTTGAAAGCGCTGTAATTGATCGTGTTATTCGTACTTTGGATAAAAAGTGATTGGTGAATTAGTGATCGGTTAATTGGTTAATTAGTGATTAGTAAATTAGTGATCAGTGATTAGTGATTTGTAATTCATAATTTGAAATTCGTTATTCGTTAAATGCTACCCGCTACTCTTATTATAACTTTATGAAAAAATACACTTCTCGCGAAGATATAGCAAATGCTGTTACGCATTTATTCGGTTTAATATTTGGTATTCCTGCTACAGTTATTTTATTAAAAAATGCAATTTCAACAGGAAACAATTGGCTCATTTACAGTTATCTGGTATTTGGAGTATTTATGAATTTATCATTCCTTACATCCACAATTTACCATATATCAAAAAATACTGAACGCCGTAAGATACTTCAAAAGTTCGATCATGCAGCCATTTATTCTTTCATTGCAGGTTCATATACTCCCTTTACGCTGGTTGTTTTGCGTGAACAAGGCATTTGGGGATGGTTACTTTTTTGTACAATCTGGGCTGCAGCAATCGGAGGTTCGGTTATAAGTTTTATTAATTTTAATAACAAAGGAAAAGTTGAAATGGCAATTTATATTGCCATGGGTTGGGCAGTAGTAGTTGCTTTTAAGCCTCTGATTGATGTTTTGTCGGCAGAAAGAGCGATGATAATTCTCTGGTGGTTAATTGCTGGAGGTATTGCCTATACTGTAGGTTCCTTAATCTATGGTATCAAAAAAATTGAATTTTCGCATACTTTATGGCATTTATTTGTGCTTACAGGTGCAATTTGTCATACTATTTCAATATTTTTTATTTCAAAATACTTTTAAGCTATCTTTAATAAAAAAACTTTCTCTATATACCTGAAGGATACAGGGAAAGTTTTTATAAAACTAAAACTATTTTAGAAAGGAAGTCCTGTTCCATCATCCTGTCCGGCTGCAGGTTCAAATTTTGGAATTGAAGTTTCGGTTACAGGATTATCCTGATTTGTTTGTATTGCCTGCTTTTCAACCTTCCAGGCTCTGAGGTTGGTGTACCATCGTCCGTTATACTCCCGACTTTCAACATCGAAACTTACAGTAACTGTATCGTTCATTGTTACCGGAAACTGGTCAATTTTATCATTGAATAAATTTAAGCAAACTTTTTTAGGATATTGATCGGCAGTTTCTATGACAAAATCCTGCGAACGCCAAGTTCCGTTTCTTCCTTCGCCACTTGTTTGGGGCAGTACAGCAATTATTTTTCCTGAAATTTCCATTGTTTAATTTATCTATTATTTTAAGCGACAAAGATACACAAGTTTTTTTTGTAACAAGAAATTTCGATGTCTGATTTATTTTGATTTTGAATTTTATGAAGCCATTTTGTTGAGGAAATAATTCAGAATAAATAATTTTGATGAAAAGTATAGGATTAAAAAATTGTTTTTTGAGGAAAGCTTAGAATTTAGATGATTTATATAGAATTTTATTTTTAGCCTTAAACATAACCTATATTAAAATTGTTATTTAAAATAAACTTCAAAAAACATTTGATATGAAAGCAAATATCGGTCCTTCGGACAAGCTAGTCAGACTAGCATTGGCTGTGTTGTTAATTGTGTTATTTTACAAAGAAATTATTACCGGTACTTTGGGCATTGTTTTGCTCATTGTAGCGTTTATGCTTACTGTTACAAGTTTAATAAACTTTTGCCCACTCTACAAAATTTTCAAAATTGACACTACAAAGAAAAAAGAAGCTGTAAAATAACAATTTATCCTGAAAAAAATCCCATGTCAAAAAGGTAGGTACAGGGGTAAAAATATATTTTACTAATAATTTTTTGGATTAAGAAATTATTATCGAATGACTTTATTCAGCAATACTACAAAAATCATCAATAATTTGTTAGTGGTTTTGTAAATCAGCATATTTTTTTGTAATTTTGCAGTCGATTTTAAAAACTAATTTTTAAACTAAATAAAAATGATTAAAGTAGGTATTAATGGTTTTGG
>CAZDSY010000018.1:31349-34861 GCA_964508285.1 uncultured Paludibacter sp. | reverse complement strand
CCGGAAGTTTTAGCGCTGCCCTACAGGATTTTACTATGGGTTACCCGGGAATGTTAATCCAGATTTTTGGTGGTTATTTGATGTTGAAAGTATTGGCTAAAGTATAGGTTTTTTACGAAAATAGGAAATTAAGAAAATAGGAATTATGTCCGCTTAGGTGAATTGGTAAAATTTGAAAACTGTTTTGGTTTTGTCTATCCTGATCTTTTTTCTCTATTTATCTTCTTACTTTTTCATTTTCTTATTTTCTTAATTTCCCCATTTCTTTCATCAAAAAAAAATGAACAGCAAAACTTTCGAAGAAGTCCTCCAAAAGTTTCAAACAATTGAAATAAACGAAACTTTTGACATGATAGTTGCAATAGCAAATGGAGGTATTATACCTGCCGGTATAATCAATCAAAGGCTTGGACTTGAAGTTCATCTGCTGAAGATTAACTTTAAAGATGAGTTTCAAAAACCACGTTACGATGCTCCTAAATTATTAAAATCTATCGACTTTGATTTTAAAAACAAGAAAATTTTGCTTGTTGACGACCGCATCAAATCTGGCTCAACTATAAAACTTGCGAAAGAATTACTAAAGGATGCCGCAATGATAAAAACCTTCGCAGTGAATGGAAATGCCGATTATCCTTTGTATAATGAAGTTTGTTTCAAATTTCCCTGGGTTTTTTAAAGTACAATTCAGTTGATAAAATTTTCATATACTAAAAAAAATACACGGGATATTCTGACAAATATAAATTGACATATAATTTTGAATATGGACAGAAGAAATTTTTTAAAAGCAATAGCACTTGCCGGTGCAGCAATTACTGTAAAACAAAGTGGTGCCATGACTCTTATGTCTCAAAAATTCAACGCTCCAGCACCCGGTAAAGATGTTGATCTTGTTGCTGTTTTGGGCGGCGACCCAGTTGCCATGTTTCGCAAGGGAATAACAGAAATTGGCGGTATGGGAAAATTTGTAAAAAAGGGACAGAAAGTGGTAATAAAACCCAACATAGGTTGGGATAAAGTGCCTGAACTTGCCGGGAACACAAATCCTGAGCTGATTGGTGAAATCGTACGTCAATGTATTAAAGCCGGAGCAAAAGAAGTAGTGGTATTTGACCACACCTGCGACGACTGGCGTAAATGTTATAAAAACAGCGGAATAGAAGATGCCGTCAGAGAAGCTGGAGGTAAAATGGTTCCGGCGCACGAAGAATCATATTATACCGAGGTTGATTTACCGAAAGGTATAAGTTTGAAAAAAACAAAAATTCATCAGGCGATACTCGACAGCGATGTTTGGATTAATGTACCTGTACTCAAAAATCACGGTGGAGCAAAAATGTCTATTTCCATGAAAAATCACATGGGTATAGTTTGGGATCGGGGTTATTTTCATAAAAATGATTTGCAGCAATGCATTGCCGATATTTGCACTATGAATAAACCGGCAGTACTAAACGTTGTGGATTCGTACAGAATGATGAAGACTAACGGACCACGCGGCAAATCGGAAGCTGATGTAGTTTTAGCCAAAGCGCTATTTCTTTCACAGGACATAGTTGCGGTAGATACAGCAGCTACCAATTTCTTTAACCAAATACGCGAAATGCCACTCAATACAGTAACGCACATTTCCAAAGCTGAAGAGCTAAGAATTGGCACAATGAATCTTGAGAGCCTGAACATAAAACGTATTAAGTTGTAACGTTCAAACAATCGCTATGCTCCGAAAAATAAGAATTGTTTTATCAGTACTGCTTTTTGTGCTGATAACTTTTTTCTTTCTTGATTTTGCAGAAATACTTCCTCCACAGTTTCATGCGCTAACAAAAATACAGTTCGTTCCTGCATTACTCGCGCTTGAAATAGGAATAATCATTGCATTAATAGTGCTAACCCTTCTTTTTGGCCGAGTTTATTGTTCAAGCATTTGTCCATTAGGTATTTACCAGGACATTATAAACTGGTTTTCAAAAAAAGTTCAGAAGAAAAAACGCTTCCATTACCTTGAACCACTCACTATTTTGCGTTGGTCTGTAGTTGCTGTTACACTTGTTGCGTTTCTTGCCGGTTTTAATTTTTTGGTGGGTTTGCTCGATCCGTACAGCGCTTACGGACGAATTTCAGTTCATATTTTCAAACCTGCTTATCTTGCAGGCAACAACCTGCTCGAAAGTATCTTCACCCGATTCGACAATCATACGTTTTACCGAATGGGTATTTATGTTTTAAGTATTTCTTCACTCATCATTGCTTTGATTACTGTCGCAACAGTAAGTGTTCTTGCATGGGTTAACGGACGTATTTACTGCAATAGCATTTGTCCGGTAGGCACTGTATTAGGATTTTTGAGTAAATTTTCTCTATTTAAAATCCGTATTGATGAATCAACATGCAACTCATGCGGTTCCTGCGGTCGGAAATGTAAAGCTTCATGTATTGATACAAAACTGCATAAAATTGATTACAGCCGATGTATAAATTGCTTCGATTGTATTGAAGTTTGCTCGCAGGATTCCATAAGTTTTTCTTATTCAATCGCTAATAATAAAAGATCAAACAAAAAAGTTGACACATCCAAGCGCAGATTTATGATGGCAGTAGGCGTAACAACACTTGCTGCAGGAAAATTGATTGCAGATAAAAATTTAAACTTACTTGAAACTGCCAACAAAGCTGAACGCAAGTTACCTATAAGTCCGCCGGGATCACTTAGCCACAAAAATTTACTCAACAAATGTACTTCGTGCCATTTATGTGTTAGCAAATGTCCATCGGGTGTTATTAAACCATCCTTTTTAGAATATGGCATTGCAGGCATGATGCAACCTATGTTATATTTCGACAAAGGATTTTGCAATTACGATTGTACAATATGTTCAGAAGTTTGTCCGACAGGCGCTATCAGTCTTATTGACAAGAACACAAAACACCAGACTCAAACCGGTCAGGTACAATTTATACTTGAAAATTGTATCGTTTATACCGACGAAACACATTGTGGAGCTTGCTCTGAACACTGCCCAACACAAGCTGTAAGTATGGTTCCATATAAAAACGGATTAACTATACCACATACCGATATTTCCATTTGTGTTGGATGTGGCGGTTGCGAGTTTATTTGTCCGGCAAAACCTTATAAAGCTATATTCGTCGAAGGTATAGATAAACATGAAAAACTAACAATCAAAAAAGAAGAGAAAGATGAAACGGTTGTTGTGGACGATTTCGGTTTTTGATGTAAACAAGATTGAAAAAGAGTAAAAAGTAAAGTTTTGGAGATTTCTTACTAATTCTTAAATTTCTATTAAGATATTATCCACTTAAAAAAAATTTAAAACAACAAGTTATATGCTACTATCATTATTATTAAACATTGGATTGCCTGAAATTTTAGGAATCGCATTTATTGTATTGTTGCTTTTTGGTGCAAAAAAAATTCCGGAATTAATGCGTGGACTTGGAAAAGGTTTGGGCGAATTTAAAAAAGGTATGAAAGATATCGAAAACGA
>CAZDSY010000018.1:0-31249 GCA_964508285.1 uncultured Paludibacter sp. | reverse complement strand
GACTTGGAAAAGGTTTGGGCGAATTTAAAAAAGGTATGAAAGATATCGAAAACGAAATTAATGATTCGGAAGAGAAAAAGTCTTAATAGTTACAAGTTACAAATTACAAAGAATGAGTGAACAAGGATACGAGTGAGCAAATCAACAACTAAACGGGAAAGCGTAACACCGAACGTCCAAACTTTTGAAACTCTGAAACTTTGAAAATTTGAAACTCTGAAACTTTTGAACATAAAATAAATGTCCTTTCTTAACAAAAAAAACGAGAGCGGCGAAGCTACATTTTGGGAACATCTTGAGGATTTACGATGGACAATCATCAGAATACTCGGTGTTTTGATTGTAGTTATTGTAGCAATATTTTCAGCAAAGGATTTTATTTTCTCGAAAATAATTTTCACACCACTCAACTCCGATTTCATACTTTATCGTTTGCTGTGTAAACTTGCTGAAATTACAAATTTGCCGGCAATCTGCCCTGATGAGTTTCATCTCAAACTTATCAACATTAATATTTCGGGGCAATTTATGGCACACTTAGGTACTACAATTACCCTGAGTTTGCTAATTATTGTTCCTTATTTGCTTTATGAAATCTGGAAATTTATTTATCCGGCTCTTTATCCCAATGAAAAGAAAAACGCCGGTTTCGCATTTCTGGCTTCCTCAGCATTGTTTTATGCAGGAGCGTTAGTGAGCTTTTTCCTAATTTTTCCCCTTACTATAAGGTTTTTAGGCAGCTATACAGTTTCTGAACTTGTACCCAATCAAATTTCAATTCAATCGTACTTAAATACACTTTTTATACTTGTTTTTGCGTTAGGCATTATGTTTGAGTTGCCTGTGCTTGCATTTTTCTTATCGAAATTGGGCATAATAAACCGCAATATGCTTAAAAAAGGACGAAAATATGCGTTGGTTACTATCCTGATAATTTCTGCGATAATTACTCCTACAACCGATCCGTTTACTTTAATGGTGGTTGCACTGCCCATTTATTTGCTTTATGAGTTGAGTATTCCGGTTTGCAGAAAATAAAAAACTGTCTGATAGCAAAGCCATCAGACAGTTTTTTATTACTCAGAGAAAATTATTTTACTTTTGGAGGAGTTTGTGAAATTGGTTTGGCAATATTTTCACGCATAGCAGTGTCTGCTTCAATGTTTTTCATTTTGTAATAATCCATAATGCCAAGATTTCCGTTGCGGAATGCTTCAGCCATTGCTTTAGGAACTTCAGCTTCGGCTTCGATAACTTTTGCGCGCATTTCTTGCGATTTTGCTTTCATTTCCTGTTCAGAAGCTACTGCCATAGCACGACGCTCTTCAGCTTTTGCCTGCGCGATATTCTTATCAGCTTCAGCCTGATCCATTTGCAGTTGTGCCCCAATATTTTTACCTATATCAATATCAGCGATATCAATGGACAGAATTTCGAAAGCTGTTCCGGCATCCAAACCTTTTTTCAAAACTAACTTCGAAATAGAGTCGGGGTTTTCCAGAACGCTTTTGTGCGATTCGGATGAACCAATGGAAGACACAATACCTTCGCCAACACGTGCAAGAATAGTTTCTTCACCAGCACCACCCACCAATTGTTTAATATTAGCACGAACAGTAACACGGGCTTTAGCGATAAGCTGAATACCATCTTTTGCCACTGCAGTTACAGGCGGTGTGTCAATTACTTTTGGGTTAACCGACATTTGAACAGCCTGAAACACATCGCGGCCGGCAAGGTCGATAGCTGTTCCCATTTTAAAAGATAAATCGATATTTGCTTTCGAAGCAGAAACCAGCGCATGAGTAACACGCTCGGGATGTCCGCCAGCGAGATAATGCGCTTCTAAACCATCGCGTGTAACTTCATGCAAATCAGCCTTATGAGCTTCAATTAAACAAGCCACAATGGTGTGAGGCGGCACTTTACGAATGCGCATAAGAAATAGTTGAATGAGGGAAATATTAACCCCCGACACTTTAGCCGATATCCATAGCAGGAATGGCACATAATAAAAGAATAATAACAGCAGGATACCAAGTATCACCAGCATTACAATTTCGATTGTGAACATAATTTATTGTTGTTTTTAAGAATGAATATTTATTTGTTTCGGGTTCCGGATTCCGTGTTTTCTGCTCCCTCGTTCTCTCGTACCCTTGTTCCCTCGTTTCCTTGTTCCTTGTAACTCGTAACTTGTAACTCGTAACTATTCAAACGCTTTTCTTTCTACAAGTACATTTGTTTTGAGCACTTCGAGCACTACAATTTCATCGCCATCATCAATAAAATCGGAATTAGTTTTAGCTTCAACAATAAAACCGTTAACCTTAACTTTTCCCATCGGTGCAAGCCGTGAAACAGCAAAACCTTTATCTCCCGGTTGTACTTTTACGTCTTTAAGAGGATCAATTTTGCTTTCGATTTCGGTATTGAGTGCCATTTTTTCGAGTGCCCGCGAACGTAGAAAAATCCAGATTGCCAAAGCCAGTACAACTATTGATGCAATGAGCGTAAAATGCCCGGCAGTGGTACCTAATGTATCGTATGCGTAATAAATAGCACCACCAAAAAACAAAACACCGGCGATACCTGCAACTGAAATTCCCGGAATTAAGAATAATTCAATCAGGAGTAATACAACCCCCATGATAATAAGCAAAATTACTATTACAGTTTCCATGTGTTAAATCTTTACCGTGTAAAAATACATATAAATTTTTAATTTTGTTTTTTTTGTCGGATAAATATTATTTCTTCGTTGCGTACCTGAATAAGTTTTGCTTCCATGCTTGGAAGAAGCTCTTTTAACTCTTTTTCTTTTTGAAGAATTTTTTGAACTGTTTCAGGATTGTTACTACCGGAGTGATCAAGTTCGTTTCTTAATTCGTCGAGCAATCTTTTTTGTTGATTATAATTATTTCTCATTTTCTGATATTCTTGCCAAAGACTCAATGCTGCAGGATTTTGAAAATCTTCATAACTTGTATAAGTTAAATTATCCGTAACAATAAAAGAAAATGCTTTGTCTGCCTGCTCAGCTTCTGAAATAATATTTTGCTGCAAAGTAATTTGATTTTTCGGGGCTTTACGATACATTCGTAGCGAAGCTGCAAGTCTTAATGTATCCAGATTTTCGGTACGATATATATTTTTCTCATTCTTATATATAAACTTATAAACAACAACTTTCCCTGTAGGTTGATTCCGATCTGTTGCAAACCAACCCACATCGTGTAATTCATCAATCGCCATCATGTAATCGTTGGCAGGAGAGTTAAACGGGAAGCCCACATTTTCGGGATTAAGAAAACCTTGTGAGACTGAAGAATAACGGGTTACAAAAATATCGTAACCACCAATGGAATTATCTCCATCAGATGCAAAATAAAGCGTAAGTCCATCGGGTAACAAAAACGGATAATTTTCATTTTCGGTAGTATTAACTGCATCAGATATTGAAGTTGGTTCAGACCACTGATCGAACAAACGAAAAGTGCTGAAAATATCTGTTTTCCCTGCAACAGTATCCGAAAATATTTGTCGGTCACCGCGTTGCGTGGTATAAGTTATTTTGTCAGCCACATAATCATTTCCACGCTTTAAAGGTGTTTGCCGTAATACGCCCAGTTCAGTAGGCAAATCAAATTTTCTTAGAAATAAAGATTTATCAGTTACAGCGCTATCTATAATGGCAATATCTTCAACACGTTTTATTAAACGTGCTGCTGTTGTTGCCCGTTTTTTTTGCATTTCGATATTTGGTATTCGGTTATCGTCGGGTGTCAAAGTTGATATAAAACTGTCGAAAGCTACAATTGCATCTTCAAACCGATACGAATTGAATAATGCTTCGGCTAAATACCATTGGGTAAGCGGGAATTTTGTGCCGGAAATTTCAAAGTTTTTTATGGCGTTGTCCCAATCTTTTAACTCAAAATAGCATCGTGCGAGCCTATAACTGAAAAAAGCATCGGTAGGTTTCGACTTTAACAATGCTTCGTACATATTTTTCGCTTTGGTATATTGCTTGGAATTGAATAATCGTTCGGCTTCGGCTGCTGATTGGGCAAACGAAACAGTTGTAACAAACAAAAAGAGAGATATAAGAATTTTGGTTTTCATTCAATAATAATGTTGCATATTTTTAAATCTAGATTTCCACACTTTCCGATGCTTTCTGAATAATTTTCTGTGCTTCGGTTTGTGCTTTTGCTTTTCCTTCGGTAGCTTTTTTCCGGGCTTCGTCCACTAATTTTTTCGAAGCAATTTCGGCAGCTGCTTTGGTAATCGGATTATTGGCTTTTTTTACTAATTCCTGACCTTGCTTTTCAGCCTGCAAAATTAATAAATTCCCAACAGAATCGGCAGCTGCAATTATTCGGTCGGCTTGTTTTTGTGCTTCAAGTATTGCTTTTTCCTTTTGCTTACGAGCTTCTTCGAGTGCTTTTTCTTTTGCCTTATCCACTTTTTGGGTAACTACGGTTTCTACTTTTTCTGCAGTTTCGCTAACTAGTTCGGTTATTTTTCCTTTTAAATCAAGTTTAACTTCAGGTTTGGCAAAAGTTCCGCCAACTAAAATATTATAAGTAGATAATTTACCAAGATTCAATCTGTCGGGCAAAGTTACAGTTCCCTTATAGTCAATAGTTTTATCCAATCCGGTGATTCCGCCAATTGTGAATCCTACATCCTTAATTTTAAAGTTAAAGGGTTTTGTAAGCAATTTACCGTTGTTAATTTCGAACGAAATTCCCAAATCGTTCAATGTCATTGGCAGTAAATCTTTACGGTTTAAAGCCAATGCAATTTTTTCGAGTACGGGCACATCTTTCAGTGCAACAGATTTTGTATTGAATTTACCTTGGCTGATAACCGTCATTAAATCAGGCATCATATCGGTTTTAAGCGCTGTATTAAGCGAAAGCACAGTATTAAATTTGCCTGATGCTTTATTGAACAATGGAGCGAAGTTTTGAATAACACCAACCTGTTTAAAAATATCGTTGAAAATAACTTCGTTTAGCGCGAGCGAAAAATCAACAACCGGTTTCAATGTATCGGCAGTATCGTAAAAACCATTCAGTTTAAAATTCCCACCAAAAGCCTGAACAGTAAGGTCGGTAAATTTCAACTTGCTATTGGCAAGCGTGAGTATTCCTGAAGCATTTTTCAGATTCATTTTATCGAATAAAATCTCTCCAAAACTGCCTTTCATAGTAAAATCGAGATTTGTAGGCAGTAGAATAGGCTTCGAAGCTTTAACGGTGTCTTTTGAATTAACTTTTTTACCGGATTCTTCTTTATCATCAGACATAAAATCGTTCACATTCAAATAATTCGAATTTATGGCAAGCGAACCATTTAAAGTTTTATCATTGAATACATAAGCTAAAAAATTATCAAATCGTCCTTCGGCTGAAATGTCGTTTTTTCCCATTTTCGCACTGAAGGCTGGAAGAGTTACGTAACGATTGTTGAATGTAAGGTTTGCAGTTCCAATTTCCAATGCTTCTTTAAAATTTTCTGATTTTAAAAGTAAATTACTCAAATCAAGATTTCCTCCGAATGTAAACTTATCGTACATGTTTTTCTCGTAATACGACATTCGTCCGGCAAGATTCAAATCGAGATTTACCAAACCTTCCATCGAAAAATCTTTTTCCACAGGATAAACATCTTTAATTAATCCGAGATTTATTTTTCCTTTCGCATCGAGTTGTATATCGGGGTCAGAATTTGGAGAGGCAATTCTAAGTTTTGCCGAAAACGGATTTCCACCCAATTCGAACAAAAATCGGGAAATGTCAATCACTGTTTCGTCCAAAGTATTGCCTTTGTTCAGCAAATTGGCTTTGATGTTAATTTTCTCAACTTTTTTTGGGAGCGAAGGATATTGAAACCATGCATTCGTAACATTCAAATCAAGATTAAACGAGGGATAATAATCACCCGCAAAATCACCTTTCAAAAATCCATTCAAATCAACCTTTCCACCCGCGTTAATTTGCTCGAACGATTTGGCATAGAACACGGGTACAAGCGAAAGCAGCGATTTGAATTCCACAGCTTCGGTGATGAGTTTAAAATCCATAGCAATTCCTCCTTTCACGGTACGAAACCAACCGTTTAAACTGAAAGGTAAATCGTTCATAAGCATGGAATTATCGCTCAGATAAAAAATTTCGTCGTTGATATTGGCGTTAATATCAGCATCGAGTTTGAGTTTTACATTACTAATATAAGCAAAACCATCGTTGCTGAAATTAAATGATTGTGCTGTAAGATTGGTTTTAAGCAATGAGCTGTCGGCAGTTAAATTGCCCGCAACATTAAGATTTAAACCTTCTAAAGAAACAGTAATATCTCCTTCATCATCGCGATAAACTAACTCGGAATTCTGAACAACAAATTCCTTTAGTTTAAAATGAAACCGTGTGGGCGTAGTATCAATTACAGTTGTATCTTTTTTCATGAACGAAGTCCAGTTAAATTTTCCATCGGGCAAAAAATGAAAATAAACTTTTGCATTCTCAAATTTCAGGCTGCCGATATCGTACCCTTCATCTTTGAAAAAACTCTTAATATTTACTGTAAGATCAATGGCATTACTACGAAGCATGGTATCTTTATCGAAATGGTCAGTGCCCGAAAAGCTGAAGCCTTTAAAACGCAGGGAAACACGCGGAAAACTCCGGATAAAACTTATATCCAAATCATCGAAATCAACAACCGCATTTATCGATTTATTCAATTCGTTTTTTGCAATTGTTTTAATTTTATCTTCAAAAACAAAAGGGAGTGCAACCAAAAGCACGAGAATGAGGGCAAAAAAACCAATAATCGCCCAAAGAATTTTTTTACGAATCTGTTTCATAATATATTGTTATTAAGGGTTTTAAATATAAGCAATTTTTTTTGGAAAGTGAAAGTACAAAAATAATACCTCAAAACAAAACTATCAGAAAAAAAGGTTGTTTTAAAAGCACTAAACAACGTAATTAATCATTTCCATATCTCTACAAAGATATAATTATAGTTTCAGAGATAAAAGATTTTTTATACTTTTGAAACGGATTATCATCAATGAAAAAGACACTTTATGAAAGCGTAAAAACTAAAATTTTGCATGAAAGAAAATAATTCACATACACATCACACGCACAGCGCAAGTACAAAAAACATTAAAGTGGCTTTTTTTCTTAACCTGTCGTTCAGTATCATCGAAATTATAGGCGGTATTTTCACAAATAGCGTTGCCATACTTTCGGATGCTGTTCATGATTTGGGCGATTCTTTTTCGTTAGGCATATCGTGGTATTTTCAGAAAATTTCAGGAAGAAAAAGCAATCAGCAATACTCTTATGGCTATAAACGATTTTCATTGCTTGGAGCCATAGTAAATTCTGTAGTACTTGTAACAGGCAGTGTTCTGATTTTAAGTCGTGCCATTCCCCGAATTATTGAACCGCAACAACCTGATGCGCGGGGGATGTTTTTGTTGGCAATTCTTGGCATTATTGTTAACGGTGCAGCCGTTATCAAACTTCGACAAGGCAGCAGTCTGAATGAGAAAGTAGCAATGCTGCATTTACTCGAAGATGTTTTGGGTTGGTTGGCTGTACTTGTTGGTTCGGTAGTAATACATTATTTCGATGTTCCGGTTATCGACCCACTTTTATCTATTGCCATAAGTATTTTTGTTTTGTACAATGTTTTTAAAAATATCAGGCAAAGTATGCGAATTATTTTGCAAGGAACACCTCATGATATTGATACGGGTGAAATTAGCAATACATTGAAAAATATTGATGGCGTTTGCGATGTTCACGATTTACATATTTGGTCGGTGGATGGAGAATATAATGTACTGACAGTGCATGTAGTGCTAAATGATGACACCAAACCTGACCTTTTGGTACAAATAAAACAAAAAATCAGAGCATCACTCCAAGAAAAAGGAATAGAACATGCGACCATAGAATTTGAAAATAAGCAGGAAAGTTGCTCCTATATTAAATGCTGAAAAAAATGACAGACGAACGCACGAAAATCGCCCAAAAAGTAACCTGGATTGGTTTCTATGCCAACCTTGGGCTGATGATTTTTAAAATCGTTGCCGGTTTTCTGGGGAAAAGTACCGCCATGATTGCCGATGGTATTCACTCCTTATCCGATTTTGTTACAGATGTTATTGTGCTGATTTTTATCGGAATTTCGGGCAAAGAACGCGATGAAGACCATCAGTATGGGCATGGAAAATATGAAACTTTTGCCACATTGCTTATCAGTTTAGCGCTTATCATTGTAGGAATCGGCATTTTTTGGAGTGGATTGACCAAGGTTATCGATACTTATAACGGTAAAATAATTGAACAACCCGGATATTTGGCGCTGATTGCTGCTTTGGCCTCAATAATTGTAAAGGAAATTTTATTCAGATACACAAAAAAAGAAGGCGAAAAAATAAATAATCAGGCTGTAATTGCTAACGGATGGCATCACCGCTCAGATGTTTTTTCATCAATAGGTACTTCACTGGGAATTGGTGGCGCAATATTTTTTGGTGAAAACTGGCGCGTACTCGATCCGCTGGCAGGAATGATTGTAAGTTTTTTCATTTTAAAAGTTGCCGTTGAACTTGGCTTACCAAGTGTGCACGAGCTGCTCGAAAAATCGCTCCCAAAAGAAACCGAAGATGAAATTAATCAGATAATTGCATCGAACGCTGAAATTCTGGCTTTCCACAATCTGAAAACCAGAAAAGTTGGGAATACCTTTGTAATTGACGTACACATTAAACTCGATCCGCAAACTACATTTGTTCATTCACATGACATTGCATCGGAACTTGAACATAAATTACGCGAAAGGTTCGGCGTGAAAACTATTACAAGTATTCATACTGAACCTTTTAAAACTGTTTAGAAACGAAAAACACCGGAATGTTTCCGGTGTTTTTCGTTTAAAATCTGAATATTTTATTTTTTTATCAGTAATCTACTGTTAGAAATACCTGAAGTTGTTTCAAATTTCAGCAGATAAAATCCACTGTTTAACTCTTGTGTACAAATGGTACCTTCAGGTTTTTCCGGTACAAACTGCTTAACCATTTCGCCCTTTATATTGTAAATACCAATTTTATTAACTTTTTCATCACACTTAAAGCTAAAATAATTCTCAGCAGGCTGAGGATAAACTTTCAGATTAAAATCTTTAATGTTTTCTACTGCTGAAGGAAACTCAATCATCAGCATTGGCATAACATGACCCGGAAACATTTCACTCGCAATATGCCAGTAGGTAGCTCTTTCCCAATTGTTCATTAGCGTATAAGGAGCTTTTTCTGGTTTTAGTGATGCTGCAATACTATATACGGCAGCATTTTCTAATTTGGTTATAGAATTTATTTTGACCGGTAAATATTCTTTATCAACAAGAGAAAAATATGAAGTATCAATATCGTTTAACAAGTTATAAAAATTAAGTTTAAATCCGCTTTCAGAAACATTTGTTGCATAAACTTTCACCTGATGTATATTAGTCGAACCAGAAAATACCTGAATAAATCCACCGGCTTTTGCATTATCGCCTGTTGCTCTTATTGCCAAAAGGTAACCTGCATCGTTCAAGGTGGTTATAAATTTCTTATCAGTAGCGCCATCAATTTTAATAAACTCAAAAGTTGCAGGATTTACCCTGTACCACTGATAAGTCAATGCGTTGTTTACAGGCGAATTATCTTCGAGTTTTGCAACAGAAAACGAAGCTTCGAGTCCGCGTCCTACATAAGGAGCCATTACACCGGTAATCCACATACTTTCGTCGAGCCCCCAACCGGAAAAATAGGTATTAATTTCCGATACAGTTGCAACAGCCTCGTTAGTAGTCCAACCAGCTTTTTCGCCACCTACGAGTAAAAGCCTGAAAGTTTCAGGTTTTTCTGTAATAATACTGAAATTATCACCGGATGTAGTTGTAACATCTTCTCCCTGATATTTGAAATTTTCCCATCTTCCTGCTGAAGTATTATAAGCCTGAAGTACATAACTGTCTGCTCCAAAAGTAGCAGGTGCAGGAAACTTCAACTCTACTTCATTGTACGTTCCCCCAATGAAAACATAATTTTTACGTTGCACGGCCGAAACATATAGCCCCGGAACAGTATTTGGCAGGGGAGTAAACACAGGCGCAGTTGGTAAAACACCACCTTCGCCGGGCACAAATTGAGCATAAACATTCAACGAAAAACCGCTAAGAATACTAATTACCAGTAATAAGATTGAAGACTTTAAAGCTATTGTTTTCATAAATTTCTGAATTAAATGAGAGTTATTTGTATAAATTTTAGTATTTTATATTATTGTCAATAAAAAGTTCAATATAATATTTGATAGATTCTTATCTGATTCCGCGGAGAAAAGCATTGATATTTTCGGTAGAAACACCCGGAGGCATTCCTCCGGCACAGGAAAAAAGCATTCGATTGAAACCAACAGCTTCCTGCTTTAGATTTTTTGCTGCTCCGAAAACCTGTTCGGGAGTGCCTCCAGCCAATACATCGCGGGGCGGGATATTACCGAGAATTGCCATTTTGCCATCAGTTTCCTTTATCAATTCGGTAAGTGTAAGATGAATGCCCGGATTATACAGATTTATACCAAGTTCTGGGTAGTATTTAACTGATTGCGAGCAATCTGCATCATTATGAAAAAGTTTTATGGTGTCATTCGTATCGTACAATTCTTTCAGATACGGATATGCAAATTCCTTAAATTCGTCTTCACCGAGAAAACCCACAATATCGTCGAGCATCATAATACCATCAATAGAGTCAATGGCTGTATGTTGTAAAGCGTGCCAGCTTTTCAGAAAATCAGTAATTTTTCGCAGCAAAACATGAATAGCTTCCGGCTCCATCATCAAAGTAGTAAGAAACTCGGTAGTTCCCATCAAAAAAGATGCGATATTCAACGGTCCACGCGAAACAGAAAAACGAATTATATGACCGGCATTTTCAATTGCGGGGCGAAGTTGTACCAACCTGTTCAGCATAAAAGGCAATAAGCCATCTGTTTGAGGATTTGGGACGATAAGATTTCTAATATCTTCGGTAGAGTGAATTACTTTTTCAGCAAAAGGAAACTCATTTTTAAAGAAAACACATTTCGAGCCAAAAGCTGATGGCTCAGTACACATACCATATTCGCTCCAGAAACCCGGTAAAAAAATAACATCGGGAAAAGTTTCCGCAGCGTTCAAATTTGCTTTTAACCACAATTCATCACTTGAAAAATAATCGAGAATTGAAATTCCATACCATTGCGGAAGCCATGGGCAATCGATAATAAAACCTGAAACAGGTATCTCTAATTTTTCTCCTTTATTGATGGATTTGAGTGTTTTCCATTGTGCATCTGTCATGATGATAAATTTTTTAGCTCCTTTTACTTATTATTTTTGCAGTATTGAAGAGCCCGTATTTTATAATTTTTTATTATTCACAAAAATACACATTTTCTTAAAAATCAACATTTAATCTGTAAGATATTTTCTGAAAAATGCACAAAAAAAATCTGACAGTTTTTTACCTGCCAGATTTTCTTTCGTTTTTACAAAAAATTAAATCGATTCTTCAACGTTCCACACAAAAGCACGTAAACCCATGAGTTTCGAAGTTTCATCGAGGGTTTTTAAATCTTCGAGTAGTGGTTTCACATTATCATCGGGAACAACCGTAAGAATAGCTGAGTTCAACGAAGGCCATGCGTGTGTGCCATAGTGCGGTTCGCCGGTATGCGATCCACGACCCTGCACATTATCCCAGCGGGTAAACCCACGTAAATGATTGTAGTTCAGTATGTGTAAAACTTGTTCGTAGTATGCCTGATCAAATGAAATAAATACTGATTTCATAATAAATATTATTTTTTCAAGGCAAGTTTTGATGCCTGCCTTGAAGTATTGTTAATTAATAATTTGTTTTTGAAGGACCGCTCTTCTTATTTTTTTGCGGGTACGTTTTACTCCTACCGACCCAAAAATAGCATAAATTGTTGGAATTAACACAAGTGTTAATATCGTAGAAACGGTAAGTCCACCAATTACGGATACTGCCATCGATTTCCAGAATTCTGAACCTTGTGAAGTACTGATAGCAAGCGGAAGCATACCCAAAATGGTTGTGAGTGTAGTCATAAGCACCGGACGTAAACGAGAACGACCACCCTTTACAACAGCCTGAATAATTCCCATACCACGTTCACGGTTCAGATTGATATAATCCACCATCACGATACCATTTTTGACCACAATACCTACAAGCATAATTATACCTACGAAAGACATCATATTCAAGGTATTGCCGGTAATAGCAAGCGCAAGTATAACTCCCGAAATACCGAATGGGACTGAGAACATGATAATAAACGGATAAGTGAGCGATTCAAACTGCGATGCCATCACGATGAATACAAGTAAAATAATCAGTATAAGTAAAGTAAATAGGTCAGAAAATGATTCCTGCTGATCTTTGTATGTACCACCTACTTCAAGATAAATATCCGAAGGTATTTCCATTTGGTCAATTTCGGCATTTATTGCTTTAACTGCTTTATCTATTGTAGTTCCTGAAACGGTAGATGCTACAGTTACCAATCGCTGGCGATTTTTACGCTCGATCGTTGGAGGTGTAAATCGTTCCACCACTTTTCCTAAGTCTTTGAGTCGAACAGCTTGCCCCTGATTGTTATAAATCAATATATTTTCAATATCCGAGATAGACTGACGATATTCGGGAGCATAAACAATTTTGATATTATACTCTTCGCCATCTTCGCGGAAAAGCGAAGCAGTAAGCCCGTTAATTCTGTTACGCAAATAATTCGAAGCCATGCTCATATTCAGTCCGTTCAAAGCAAGTTTCTCACGGTCGAATTCTACCTGGTATTCAGGGCTGTACTCATCACGACTAATTTTCACATCTACTAAACCCGGAATTTTCGAAAGACGATCGCGCAAATCACGGGCAATATTATCTGTAGCTTCAAAATTAAATCCATAAATTTCAACATCCAGTGTCGATTGTCCGCCCATACCTTGACCGCCACCGGCTAAAACATTCGCTTTTAATACTTCAGGCATACGGGCAAGATCCAGACGCATACTATCCGCAATGGCAAACATAGAACGTTCACGCTGATCGAGTGGAAGCATCCGAATGTTAAAGCTGATTACACTTGAAGATGTATTCTGCAGCGAACCCCAAACATTCGAACTTGATGCCTGACCAACCGAGAAATTAATCATATCCATTTCAGGATATTTCTCGCTCCAGAGTTTATATATTTTCTCGCCAAGATCCTTCGATATTTCCATACGGGTACCCACAGGAAGATTTACGGTAGCTGATATACGCCCGCTATCCTGTGCCGGTATAAAATCGGTACCTATAGATGAACTCGGAATAAGACTTACAAAAAAGAAAATTGTGGCATAAAGCACCATTTTTTTACGGTTACGCACTGCCCAATTCAAAAAGCGAGCATAAAAATCGTCGAGTTTATCAAGAGCTCTCTCAATTGGAGAATAAAGAATATTGAACAATTTAGAATGTTTCGGATCTAAGCGTAACAATTGTGATGTTAACATTGGAGTTAACGAAAGCGCCGACACCGTTGAAACTATCATGATAATAGTTACAATCCAACCCAATTGTTTGAACATTACGCCCGCCATACCGGTAATCATTGTAAGCGGAAAAAATACTGCAAGCAATGTTAGTGTAGAAGCGATAACGGAAATAGCAACCTCGTTTGTGGCGTGTACCGCAGCACTTTTTGGTCTGCTACCTCGTTCAATATGCGTAGTTACGTTTTCAAGTACCACAATGGCATCGTCCACGACCATACCAATGGCAACCGACAATGCACTCAGCGAAATGATATTCAAACTTCCGCCGGTAAATCCCAGATAAATAAATGCAGAAATAAGCGATATTGGAATTGTTACAATAATAATTACTGTAGCACGCCAACGACCTAAAAATGCAAGGACTACAAGAATTACAAATAAGAATGCATACATAACAGTCTCAGTAAGACCGTTAATAGTCTGTTTAATATTGTCAGAGGTGTTCTGAATTACTTCTATTTTGATATCGGGAGGTAAGTTTTGTTTTATTTCTGGTAAAGCAGCCATCACTCCTTCGGCAATTTTCACCGAGTTTGAGCCGGTTTGTTTTTGTACCACAATGGTTGCACCCTGAACACCATTGGTAAATGTTTGTTGTACACGTTCTTCCAGATCATCTTTCACTTCAGCCACGTCACTCAGGTAAATTGTTTTTCCTGCAGATGTTCCAACTACAATACGTTTCATTTCAGATGCATCTTTGAATTCACCGTTAACCCTGAGCGAATAACTGTCGCTGCCGATATCAATTACTCCTGCTGGAGTATTCAGATTTTCCATGCGGATATTTTGTGCAATACCTTCAATAGTGAGATGGTAAGCTTCCAGTTTCAAAGGATCGATAAATACCTGAATTTCACGTTCCGGTGCTCCGGAAATGGAAACAGAACCAACACCGTCGATACGTGCAAGGCGATTAGCAACGTTCTCGTCAAGAATTTTATACAATGCAGGCAGACTCTGATTAGCTGTGGCTGAAAGAATCACAACCGGAATCATATCCGTACTGAATTTGAAAATTACCGGTTCGGTTACTCCATCGGGCAGATATGATTTTATCATTCCAATTTTATCGCGAACGTCGTTGGTAAGAGCCTCAATATCATTCCCGTAATCAAATTCAAGCGTAATGATGGATACATTTTCACGTGAGCGTGAAACAATGTTTTTCAGATTCGCTACTGTATTAAGCGAATTTTCGAGTGGACGTGTAACGTTAGTTTCAACGTCGGACGGACTTGCTCCCTGATAAGTGGTCATCACCATTATGGTGTTGGTCTCAATTTTCGGAAGTAAGTCAATTGGCAATTTATTGAGAGAAAAAAGACCTAAAATTACTATCGCAACGAATACGAGCGAGGTCATAACAGGCTTTTTTACAGCACTTTCATATAGACTCATTTTATTATTTACAATTTTATTATTTATAATTTACAATAACTTAAAACTTTTTTTTACTGAGTTGTGTTAAGCGAGGTTTTAAAAAACGAAAAAGATAAAACCACAAGTAATAGAAATATAATTATTTACTTTATAAACATAATAAATTTTTTACTCTTAACTTAACAGTAGTTTGGTATAGCTTAGTTTTTCAGCAAATCCACTTCCAAACCATCTCTTAGTTTGATAAATCCTGAGATTACAACTTGTTCGCCATTGTTAACACCCGAAATAAGTTCATACTCTTTGTCGAGCCGTTGTCCAAGTTGAACCTGCGTATAGAATACTTTTCCATCTTTATATACATAAACATAGCGTGCACCTGAGCCTGATTGTTTTACAATTGCACGGTCAGGAACAACCACTCGTCTTTCAGTGCCAAAGTTTACCTTAACACGGGCAAACATACCGGGACGAACTTTTGCGCCTGGATTGTTCAATTTAAGTTCGGTAGTGAAAGTTCGTGTACGTTCGTCAATTACAGGGTAAATGAGAGAAACGCGTGCAGGAAATGTTTCATTTTCGAACACATCAACTTTAACTTCCACAGGCATTCCCACTTTAACCTTACTGTAATACGATTCAGAGATATTCACTTTAAGTTTTACAGGATTAATCTGCATTACGGTGAGCAGTGGCATTTGTCCTGTGTATAAATCGCCAACATCGTAATTACGCGCAGTTACAACTCCGCTAATTGGGCTTAGTAAATAAGTGTTTTCACTCAGGTTTTTCAAGTTGGTTTCAGCCAAATCGAGTTGTAGTTTTGCATTGTCGAGCTCCTGTTGCGATGATCCACCCACGCTGTAAAGCTCAGATACACGTTTGTATATGCGGCGCAAATTTTCAATCTGAGCTTCGGTGTTTGACAGATTCAGAGCATCCATTTGTGCTAAACGTTGCCCTTTATTTACATACGATCCCACTTCCACAAAGATATTACGTATGCGTCCGGGAGTTGACGGAGCTATATTGTTTTTAATTTCAGGTTCAACTGTAGCAGTAAAAACCTGTACTTGCTCCACATCTCTTTCGTTAACAGTTGCTATGGTTACCTTTGGTTTTTCGGCCACAGAAGTTTTTGTTTTTGCAGCGTCTTTTTTGCCGCATGCAGTCAAAGCAATGGCTAGTGCCATTATCCACAATCCTTTTTGTTTATTCGTTTTCATTTCGGCTATGTTTATTTTTTTTATTTTTCTGTTATTTACTTTTAAAATTCTTTCCCAAGCAATTTTTCCAGATCGGCTTTTGCAGAAAGGTAATCAAAAACTGACTGGTTATATGAAAGTCCGGCATTGATATACGCAAGGTCTGCATTGTTCAAATCGAGATACGTTCCCATACCCACTTCGTACATTTTTTGTGAAATTGAAAGTGCTTTATCTGCCTGACGCAAACCTTCTTTATTCGACTCGATTTTTTTCAGCGAGTTCTTAATATTATTCATGTAATTGATAGCCTGTAGCTGCAAACTCCGGTACAGATTTTCTTTTTGCAACTCCATTTCCTCTTTCTGAATTTTTAACTGACGACTTTTATTGTATTTAGCACCGCCCTGAAACAGAGGAACTGAAAGTTGAACACCCAGTGTAGATGTAGGAAACCAACGTTGATCTTTTGTAAAAGTGATAGTATCGTCAGCATAAGACATGTACTGATAATTAAGATTGGCAGCCAAAGTTGGTAGCAAAGAAGCTTTGTGAATTTTTTCGGATTGAGCAAGCTGTTTCTTTTGAATTTCGAACTGTTTCAGGTCAGAATTTTTTACTAATTGTGTTGTGTCCAGTTTCAGCACTTCGGCATACATCACCGCCTCGAAATCTGAAAGTTTTTCATCAGTCATTATTTCGGTGTACATATCAATACCCATCAGCATTTTTAGTTGTAGTTTGGCAAGGTTAACGGCATTTTCGGATGTTACTACATTGGTCAAAGCATTTCTTGCTTGTACATCTGCACGTATCCATTCATATTCCGACACAGTGCCCTGCTTGTATTTATTGAAAATGATTTTCGCATTTTCAACACTGTTTTCATAACTTCGTTTAATCACTTTGTATGAATCCTGCGTAAGCAAAATACCATAATAAGCTTTTGTAACCTGATTAACGAGATTGATTTTCGAAGCACGTGCAGATTCAAGCGACATTTCAAGTTCAATTTCACTTAATTTTATCGTAGCCCATAATTGAGGTGCGATAATTGGAAGTGAAGCTGAAATAGCACCTGTAAAAGTATTATCCTGACCTACTTCTATTCCTTCGGGACGGGGCGGCATTCCGGGAAACGAGAAAAACATTTTCTGTTTCTTAATAGCCCGTTGATAAGCAGACGAAAGAGATACATTAGGCAACAAACCACCCTGACGTTCATACTTTGAGTATTGTACGCGTTTTATTTCTTTATCTGCCACTTTAATGGTAGCATTTTCAGTCAAAGCAATTTCAATTGCCCGGTTAAGCGTTACCCTTAGCGTATCTTCCGCTTTCAGGGTAAAAAATGGCACAAGCAAAATTAATGCTATGATGCCTGCGTTAATTTTTTTTCTTTTCATAATCATTTTTCTTATAATCTAATTAATTATTGGCAAATTTCTATAATCTGAATTATATTATGAATTTAATATCGATGAACATACTATATCGACCGACGAATCACCTTTTTTTCTCGATGACGATTCTTCATTCCTTTTCCTGTTCTTTAAAATAATGCTCTTTCATGTAAGCAAGCCCTTGTTCGTTGGCTATCACATGTATCATCAAATCAATAAAAAAATCGAGCAATCGTTTTTTGGAATATTTTTTGGAAACCTGTTCCATTAATTCGAAAGAATTTTTCATTTGCACGGAGTGAAACAACGATACAAGTTCTACATCCATATCTTCGCGATAAAAACCTTCAGCCATTCCCTGTTTCAGATTGATTTCGAAACCCTGCCGAATGTTGTTAAGTTTTTCCGTGTTATGTTTTTCGTATATCTTCGGATAAAATTTTTGAATATCCGACCACAATAAGTGTGGTGTGCAATCTACATCTTTTTTTATTTCTTTGATGATAAAAATAAGCGTGTCAATGGCATTTTTACCCTTCGTGCTCTTTTCGTATCGATCAAGTCGTTTTTGTTTGTCGTAGTTTATAATTGCTTCTACCAAATCTTCTTTCTGTGAAAAATGAACATAAAAGGTTTTTTTGGATATACGCAGTTCAGCGCATACATCACTAATAGATACATTCCGAATCCCCGACTGTATAAACATTTTCGAAGCAGTCTGTAAAATCAATTCCTTTTGTTCGTCCATAAAAAAATTCTCTTTCAAAAAAACTGTGCAAAATTACAGCATACTAAACAAAATTATATCATATTTGTTTGTAAATAGAATGTTAAATAATACTAATACATTGATATATAGTTTATTGTAATAGATAACCAGGAAACTATTAAATTATTTTAGTTTCCTGGTTTCCTGAAAAAGCATTTTTTAGTGATTAAAAAATTTAATAACCACATCACAAACAACTAATTTCACTATATTTGTTAACGTAAAAATTATTATTAGAAGAAAATGACAATAACAAATTATCTTAAAGAAAAAAAAGATCAGATTTTTGCCGATCTTTTTGCCCTCATCAGCATACCGAGTGTAAGTTCACAAAGTATTCATAAAGACGACATACATACTTGCGCACTCAAATGGCAGGAACTGCTACAAAAAGCAGGTGTTGACAAAGCTGAAATATTACCTACGAAAGGGAATCCGGTGGTTTTTGCCGAGAAAATAATTGACCCGGCACTACCTGTAGTTTTAATTTACGGACATTACGATGTTATGCCTGCGGAACCACTCGAACTCTGGCATTCCGAACCATTTAAGCCTGAAATTCGCGATGGAAAAATTTTTGCACGTGGAGCGGATGACGATAAAGGTCAGTCGTTTATGCATTACATAGCTTTTAAATATCTGATTGAAACCGGAGATTTACCCTGCAATGTAAAATTTCTGATTGAAGGCGAAGAGGAAATCGGATCACCGAGCCTTGAAGAGTTTTGCAGTGCCAATCGCGATTTACTTATGTGTGATACGATTTTGGTTTCGGACACGAGCATGTTGGCTGCCGATTTACCCAGCATAACCACCGGCTTACGTGGTTTGGCTTACTGGCAAATTGAAGTAACAGCTGCTTCCCGCGATTTACATTCAGGTATTTTTGGCGGTGCAGTTGCCAACCCCATTAATGAATTGTGCAAAATTCTGGCGCAACTTTCAGACGAAAACGGGAAAATTACCGTGCCCGGATTTTACGATAATGTTGAAGAAGTATCTGATGAAGAAAGAAAACTGATTGCACAAATTCCGTTCGACGAAGAAGTTTACAAACAAGATCTACAAATAGAAGAGACTTTTGGAGAAAAAGGCTACAGTACGATTGAACGAACAGGTATTCGTCCGGCAATGGATATTTGCGGCATTTGGGGAGGCTATCAGGGCGAAGGTTCGAAAACTGTTTTGCCATCGAAAGCTTTTGCAAAACTTTCAGCACGACTTGTTCCACACCAAACCTACGATGAAATTTCCAAATTAGTAGCCGATTATATTCTTAAAATTGCACCTTCGCATGTAAAAGTTGAAGTGCATCATTTGCACGGCGCCGAAAGTTATGTTTGCCCCATCGACTCGGATGCTTATCGTGCCGCCGAAGCCGCCTACACTAAAACTTTTGGAAAACGTCCGCTCCCGGTTCGTCGTGGAGGAAGCATTGGGGTAGTACCTATTTTCGAAAAAGTGTTGGGAGTAAAACCAATTCTAATGGGCTTCGGGCTTGAATCGGATGCTATACACTCGCCCAACGAAAACTTTCCTGTCGAAATGTTTTTCCGGGGAATAGAAACTATTGTGGAATTTTACGGAAATTACATAAAATAAGTTATTTCATTTTTTTGCAAATTGAAAGTTTATTTTTTCACATTAAGGTTAAGAAAACATTCTGATGATTAAAAATTAGAATTTCCGTTGTATTTCCGAAGCGTAACTACTTTGTTCAAAGAAGATAAGACGTGTTCAAAGCAAAGCAGAAGAATTAAAAAATAAATTTTTAGTTTTTCATATTATTGAAATTCAAATACTTGTATTTATAATATTATAGAATGAAAAATATTTGCGTAAAAAATGATTAAAATAATTTTTTTTTCGGATATAAAGCATTAAGTTTACAGCACCACAAAAAAAAGATTAATTCATTGTTATATACTAACACTTCTAATACATATTGTCATGACAAAAACAATAACATTTAACGAATTACGCAAACTGAAAGATTCGCTCCCAAGCGGAAGTATGACCAGGATCGCTGAAGAACTTGGTCTGGAAAAAGAAACAGTACGAAATTATTTCGGGGGACATAACTACAGAGATGGCAAAAGCTGCGGCATTCATATTGAACCCGGCCCCGACGGAGGTTTAGTAATGCTCGACGATACCCAGATTCTGGATATAGCATACAGAATTCTCGATGAGCAAAAAGCCTGATTTTTATTAAACATGTTTTTATGCAAACTAAAGCAGCATTCCGGTTATGGGATGCTGCTTTTATATTAAAAATATCTTTAAACAGTCAATCCTTTATAAAACTTCGTTTATTGTCTTTAAAATACCTTATACAATAGAGATTATATAAAATAATAAGTTAAGTGGCTATATATCAATTGAATTAGACATCTCCCTAAATCCCTCTCCCGACCTCTATCCCCCTTTGGGCACTTTCTGCAAAGGAGAAAGAATA
This sequence comes from uncultured Paludibacter sp., assembly GCA_964508285.1. GTDB lineage: Bacteria > Bacteroidota > Bacteroidia > Bacteroidales > Paludibacteraceae > Paludibacter. The sequence goes on along the minus strand of CAZDSY010000018.1, from coordinate 10,339 downwards.
TTGATTTAGATTTTTTAAAGGGACTTTGCGGAGTGAAATTATTACGTGAATCTCATAAAACGAGCTGCCTTGTCCCCTTTCTCAAATACTTTTTCCTTTTCTTTCTCCTTTGCAGAAAGTCCCTGAAGGGGGATAGAGGATTAGAAAGGGTTATGAATAGAGGTCTAAACGTTAAAAGTGTAAATATAAGCACTATAATCAACTAAGTTATATAAACTCCAATAAATCAATATTTAATATCATAACCGAGAAAAAAGTTCATTCTCCTTTTTAACCGTAATTTATTTTTTACTTTTGCAAACTGAAAACGACATACAAATCTACGCGTAAAACGTAGCTGTTTTATCTAACATGAATACATCCATAAAACTTCCCATAGCCTTTACAAATCGTATGCAGCAGCTTTTAGGGCAGGAATTCGAAGCTTTTTTCGCATCGCTTCATGAACCTCCGCCCGTGAGCATCAGGATAAACAGGCAAAAAAATCAGACAGAACCGGGCGAAAGGGTAAAATGGTGCGAAAACGGATATTACTTGCCCGAACGACCGCTTTTCACCGCCGATCCGCTTTTACATGGAGGCGCTTATTATGTGCAGGAAGCAAGTTCGATGTTTTTGGATGTAATTACACGAAGATATTTGGCTGAAGCTGAAAAAGTTCTTGACCTCTGCGCGGCACCCGGCGGAAAATCCACTTTACTTGCAGATGCGTTAAAACCTGATGCTTTGCTCGTAAGCAATGAAATAATACCGCAACGCGCCCATATTTTAAATGAGAACCTGACAAAATGGGGTAAATCGGAAATAGTGGTAACCTGTAATAAACCTTCCGATTTTGGGAAGCTAAGCGGATACTTTGATGCAATTGTGATTGATGCACCATGCTCGGGTGAGGGAATGTTTCGCAAAGACCCGAAAGCCATTGCTGAGTGGTCGGTGGCAAATGTAAAAAACTGCGTTGTACGTCAGCGCGAGATAGTTTCGTCGGTTTGGGATGCGCTTAAAACCGATGGAATGCTTGTTTACAGCACCTGCACTTTTAATCGGCAAGAAAACGAAGAAAACGTACAGTGGATTTGTAATGAACTCGGCGCTGAACTTATACAAATCGATATATCAGATTTTGAAGGAATTGTCGCCACTGATTACGGACTACGGTTTTATTCACACAGAGTAAAAGGCGAGGGTTTTTTTGTAAGTGTGATGCGAAAAACATCAGCAAGTAAAATTGTTAATATTAACAAACTTTTTAGCGTTAAAAGTGCAAATTATGTTAACATTCAGCCAACTGAAATTATTCAGCTTAAAAATGCCGTGAAATACAAATATCTTCGCACAGAAAATAAACTGACTGCATTTCCTGAAAAACATACAACAGATTTAGTATTGTTTCAAGATCATTTTAAATGTTTAGAATGTGGAATCACACTTGGCGAAATTAAAGGAAAAGATTTGATACCATCGCAAAGGCTTGCATTGTGCGCAGAGCTGGAAAAAGCAAAAATACCGTATTTCGAAGTTGATTACGAAACTGCTATAAAATATCTGAAACGCGAAGCACTCGAAACAGTAAATGCACCACAGGGATTTTTACTCGTGAAATACAAAGAAATACCACTTGGTTGGGTTAAAAACTTGAAAAACCGATGTAATAATCTTTATCCGGCTAACTGGAGGATAAAGATGAATTTGTAAAGTTTGAGTGGTTTGAGTGGTAGTTCATAAAAATTATAAAGTTTGTAATGTTAGTTTTCTTGTTGATTTATTTTCTTATTTTCCAATTTTCTCGTAACTGGTTTCCTTGTTCACTTGTTTACTTTTAAAAAAATGAAAATAACATTCTTAGGCACCGGCACTTCTACAGGCATTCCTCAAATTGGTTGCGACTGCGAAACCTGTACGTCGCCCGACCCCAAAGACATAAGACTGAGAGCATCGGTACTGATTGAAGAAAGCAATACAGGCATACTGATAGACAGCGGACCGGATATGCGTCAGCAATTATTGCAGCATAAGATAAGGCATATTTCAGGTTTGCTAATTACTCATGAGCATTACGATCACTTGGGCGGTCTTGACGATGTACGGCCGCTGGGAGAAGTCAACGTTTATGCCGAGAAAAAGGTATCAAACGTTATCCGGCATAATATGTCATACTGTTTTACGGACAATAAATATCCTGGTGTCCCGGCCATTCGTTTGCACGAAATTGATTTACAGCCGTTCCTAGTTGAGAATCTAAGAATAATACCGGTGCGGGTTATGCATGCCCGATTGCCTATTCTGGGTTTCAGAATAGGTAAAATGGCATACCTTACAGATGTTAAAACCATTCATGATGAAGAATTGAACAAACTTCATGGACTCGATGTTCTGATTCTGAACGCACTGCGTATAAAACCGCATATTTCGCACCTCAGCCTGAGCGAAGCTGTGGAGCTTGCACAAAAAATCGGAGCTAAACGTACTTATTTTACACATTTCAGTCATCATTTGGGAAAACATGACCATGCACAAGCAATAATTCCTGATAATATGTACATTGCTTATGATGATTTGGTTGTGGAAATATAAAAAATGACAGTTTTTACGTTTATTCAAAAATCTAATTTAATAAGCGAAAATAAGGAATAATTTTTGCTCATAACATATAGCTTTTAGCGCTAAATTTTCGTATACATGAAAAATAGGTATTTTATTCGTTTTTTACTGTTAATTTTCACAGGCACACTTCTAAGCTCCTGTTCATCTATGCGTTACACCACCCTAGATGTGTTACGCCCAGCGAAAGTTACATTTCCGCCACAAGTAAAAAACGTTCTGATTATCAACAATTCGGTAATACAGCCCTCTGATTTTGGCCACAAAACGGAAATGTTAAACGAAAAAGTTCGGAATGTTACCGTACGCACTGATAGTTTGGCGATTTTTGCTCTTGCATCGCTCACAGAAGAGCTTCGGAATCGTGAATTTTTTACCGATGTATTTCTGAAAGAAAAATCAATAAATAAATCAACTGATTTCTTTTTAGTTAAAGAACTTACCCAAGATAACATTAAAGAACTTACGAAAAAATTCAATACCGATGCTGTTATTTCACTCAACCGTATAAAAGTTACCGATCGTATTACTGAATATTACATCGAAGAAGAAAGAAAATATCTTGCTGAACTGAACGCGGTGTACGAAACGCAATGGAGCATACATTTACCTGACGACAATAAATATTCAGTCGCAACATTTCGCGATACAGTTTTTTGGGAGTCGGAATCGTACCAACGAAAAAAAGCAATTGAGGGACTGCCAAATCGCGTAGATGCACTGATTGATGGTGCTTTATATGCCGGCCAAAGTACAGCAAAAAAACTTATACCTAACTGGGAAAAAGCCGATCGGTATTTTTTCCTTACCAGCAACAGATACATGAAGCAAGCCATGGACTCGGTTTATGTAAAAAACTGGCAAAGTGCCATGGAAAGCTGGCAAAAAATCACACAAAAAGCTTATTCAAATCTATTGAAAGCAAAAGCATCGTACAATGCCGCTATTGCAGCCGAAATTTTGGGCGATATTGATAAAGCAATAGATTTGACATCAAGAGCACTGGATTATTTCGAAAAATCTCTTACAACCGATTATGAATCGTATATGCTGGTTACCAATTACTTTGATGAACTCCTGCGCCGCAAAAAAGAAATAGAACTGGTGCGAAAGCAATTGGGAGAGTAATCAAAGAGTTTATCTAAAAATATGACTGTCAATTCACTATGGCAGTCTTTTTTATAAAAAACAAAAAAAATACACTTCCAAATACAACCGAATGTTTTTATTGACGTAATTGTAAAGTTCTTTCATTATTTTCACCTTTATTCCCAACCCTTTTTCTATTTCTTTCCTAATTCAGGTACTTTCTCCATAATAAAAAACTATGGTCTAAAAAGTCTTTGTAAGACTGCACTTGAAATCACATAAGTAAAAGTAACTGATCTTTCGAAAGTTGATAAATGGTTGAAATACTGAATCATGCAAAATTTCTATCATAGATTATCAGTTGGTTATAGAAAATACATTTTTATAAAATTTTTATGGCACGACCTCTCCCCTAACCCCTCTCCACCTCTATCGCCCTTTGGGCACTTTCTCCTCAATGAGAAAGAAAAAGGAATAATATTTTTAAGAGGAGGACAGTTCAGTACAAGTAGAAAATTCAAAGCGTGATTATAAACACAATAATATTAATGATTTAGACATGCGAAAGTTGATTGATTAACAAAACACTTCATTAAATTTTATTTACTTCTTAATATGTTTCAGCAATTTTTTTTCGTAGAAAATTTTCCAGATACAAATTCCACTTTCGTGAGTTGTGAAATTTTGTTGAGGTAGAGACTACAAAATATCTCAATAAATTTATCTTTCACTTATACACTTAAGATTAAAATAAAAGCTTTTCTTTTTTTTAGAAAATCAATCAAAGGACTCACACAAAAAAAATTCACCCACAAAAATCTTCATTCTACCGATAAAATTTGTTTCTGCTTCATCCCACTAATACTTTAGAGGTGTTATTTAAAAAGTAATGTATAACAAATTTAATTTTTTTAAAGGTATGAAAACAAGAAAATTTTTAGTTACAGTAATGTTAATGGTTTTTATCGGACTGACAGTTTCGTGCAGCAAAGAAACTGACATATTACCCTACCTTGCTGACGATTACGACAATTTTGTAGCTGCCGATGCCATGCTCATTTTGCCTTGCACTACTTACACTAGTACTGAACTTACAGAGGCAGAAATAAACGGACTAATGCTTATGCGCGAAGAAGAAAAACTTGCACAGGATGTGTACACATTTTTTTATGAAAAGTATAAATTTCCAATTTTCAGGAATATCGCCAAAAGTGAAAGCGCTCACACGGCTGCTGTATTACGTTTGCTAAATTTCTTTGAGCTACCTGACCCTGCAACTGTGGATGCAGGAATTTTCAATTCCGTAGAAATGCAGCATCTTTACAATGAACTTACAGCTAAGGGCAATACATTTAATAATGCACTGGTCACAGGAGCTTTTATCGAAGAATATGATATTGCTGATTTGGAAAACCTGATAAAAGAAACGAATAAAACTGAAATTATCAGGGTTTACACTAATCTCAGGAAAGGCTCTATAAATCACCTGAATGTTTTTGTTAAGTTTCTAAAAGCCAGAGGAGTAACTTACACTCCACAGGTTTTAAGCGCAGATGAATTTCAAATGCTTATACGAAATTAAATTATTAAACGTAAAAATTTAACTCCACTAAGTTAAAGTGTAAATAATTTGAACAAGAACTTAAATTGAATATTATTTTTGTTAAAAGAAAAAGCTAAAAAATTACATTAACTCAAAAAAGAAAGGAGAAAAAATCATGATTACAAATTTCAAAAACAAATTTTGGATGCTTTACGTACTTTTGGCTGTTTTAGCTTTTTTACCACTATCTGCCCGAAGCCAAACCATAATCGACATTCAGGTATCGCCTAATGTATTGAATCTGCAAAACTCAGGCGAAGTGGTAACAGTACATACTGATATAGCCTACGGACTTGTTTTAGGAGCTACGGTAACTCTCAACGATGTGGAAATTTCGTGGTGGAAATCGGACAACCAGGGAAATTTTGTTGCAAAATTCAACATTTTGGATATTAAAAACCTTCCGCTCAAAATTGGTGAATTAAACACACTTGTACTAACAGGTACTACAGTAAACGGCGACGAATTCACAGGAAGTTATGATGTAAAGGTAATTAATGTACTTCCGGCAAAAAAGAAGTAAAAATATCCTTTGGTTAGAATTCGAAATCACAAAATGGCAGTTACCACAACAACTGCCATTTTTTAATTCTACATTAAAAAACAAAGGGTAACCTCCCGGCCACCCTTTGCACATTTAACTTAAACCTTAACTATGAAAAATTTATCTGTTTGTTTACGCTGCAAAAATTGCACAACAATTTGGTCTACCAAAATTTATTAATTTATTTTAATGCTTTATCACATATTTATTTATTATTTATTCTACTATAAGCACCTTATTGTAAAAATAATTATAAGAAACCCGTTATTTTTCCAATTTTAATAAGAAACAATCTAAAAAAGTCATGCAGTTGAAATTCCAAACAAAACAAAAAAAATCAATACAAATAAAGATAAATAAAGTTTTGTATTCGTAACGAAAAGGAAATAATTGAATTTATTAAAATAGGAAGATTTTTTACTTGCCGAGCTGAATGAACTGGATAGCAGTTTCTCATTTTTTTGGGATATGAGATTTCGATAATAATTGATGGTTTTTTTATACTTTTGTAAAAACAAACAGCCAAACAATATATGCTTAACAATAAAATTGATGAAATTCGGGCAGAATTTCCGATACTTACCGAAAAAATTTACAACAAACCGCTTATTTACTTCGATAATGCTGCTACCACACAAAAACCGCGATGCGTTGTGGAAAAAATCAATTACGCTTATTATCATTTGAATTCTAATATACATCGGGGAGTTCATTATTTGAGTATGAAAGCCACAGAAGCCCACGAAGCAGCACGCAGTAAGGTTGCAAAATTTCTTGGAGCCGCCAAACGCGAAGAAATAATTTTCACACGCGGAACTACCGAAGCCATTAATCTGGTGGCATTTTCATTTGGCGAAGCGTTTTGCAATGCAGGTGATGAAATCATTATTTCGGTAATGGAACATCATTCCAACATTGTACCTTGGCAAATGCTATGTGAGCGAAAAGGCATGAAACTGAAAGTAATTCCGATGAATAGGGATGGCGAACTGATAATTGAAGAATTCAGGAAGTTAATTTCAGAACGTACAAAAATCATTTCAGTGGCGCACGTTTCAAATGTTCTGGGCACTGTAAATCCTGTAAAGGAAATTATTGAAATAGCACATGCGGCAAATATTCCCGTACTGATTGATGGAGCGCAGGCTGTTCCGCATATCAAAGTAAATGTTCAGGAACTCGATGCGGATTTTTATGTTTTCTCCGGTCATAAAATCTATGCACCTACCGGAATTGGCGTACTTTACGGAAAGGAAAAATGGCTGAATGCGATTCCTCCGTATCAGGGTGGTGGCGAAATGATTCAAACCGTAACTTTTGAGAAAACAACATACAACGAACTGCCATTCAAGTTTGAAGCCGGAACTCCTGATTATGTAGGGTCAACGGCACTTGCGGAAGCGCTAACTTATGTAGAAGGCATTGGAATTGATGAAATTGCAGCTTACGAACATGAACTGACGGAATATGCCACGCAAAGACTTCATGAAATTGATGGAATCAGATTTTTTGGTACAGCCAAAGAAAAAAGTGCGGTAATTTCGTTTCTTGTTGGCGATATTCACCCTTATGACATTGGCATGTTGCTCGACAAATTGGGTATTGCCGTACGCACCGGACATCACTGTGCTCAACCCCTGACAGATTATCTCGGAATACCGGGTACAGTTCGCGCATCGTTTTCGTTTTACAACACGAAAGAAGAAATTGATATATTTATCGAAGCACTAAAAAAAGTAGTGAAAATGCTTTCATAGTTCAAAAAAGTTTGATAGTTTTTAATGTTTTGAAAAGTTATATAGAGCATGTAAAGATTATCAACTTCTTTGCGACAACAACTTATCAACTTTATAAACATTATAAGCTTTATACTCTATGAACTACATAAACATCTCAAAATTAATAAAATGACTATCAACGATAAACAAAACGAAATTATTGAAGAATTCAATCAGTTTGACGATTGGATGGACAAATATTCTTTACTCATAGATTTGGGAAACAATCTCGAACCGGTAGATGAAAAAGACAAAGTGCCCCAAAATATCATTGAAGGTTGTCAAAGTCGGGTATGGCTTACAGCAGATTTTAACAATGGAGTGGTTACTTACAAGGGCGAGAGTGATGCAATACTTGTTAAAGGAATCGTATCATTGCTTATTCAGGTTTTATCAGGCCATACACCCGATGAAATTTTAAACACCGATTTGTATTTTATCGAAAAAATCGGGTTACGCGAGCACCTCTCTCCTACCCGTTCCAATGGTTTACTTGCCATGATTAAGCAAATGCGATTGTATGCCTTGGCATTTAAATCGAAAGCAAATTAATTTTTAACTGCACCTCACAGGTGTAAAAAATTCCGCTTATGCAGAAACATTGCTTTGGGAAATATAATAGCCAATGGTTAATGCTATTGGCTTTATTGCTTATTTCTAAAGGTGCTGTAGCTCAAAAAATTGAGTTGAACAAAATTGGTTCTTCAGAAAAAAAACTTACCGGAATAAGTTGGGGAGTGCCTTTTGCAAAATCGGAAGTAAAAAAAGACCAACAATTTTTATTGAAAGCCGATGCTGAAGATGTTCCCGTACAATCATGGACAATGGCATACTGGCCTGATGGATCCGTAAAATGGATGGGTATGGCAGCAACTGTACCTAATGCTCAAAAATTTTCCATAGAACCAGTAAAAAAACTTCCGCAGTTTTCCGGCATTAGCGTAAGTGAAACAGAAAACGCTATTATTGTATCAAACGACAATTGGAAATATGAAATCCCAAAAAGTGGCACAAAAATTATCAGCAACATAAAATCGGGAAATAAAATACTTGCCGAAAATGGCAGACTAACTGCAAGACTTGAAAATCGGGATAAAATCAACTCACTAACGTTTGAAAATTACATTTCAGAAATAAAAAATGTAGAAATAGAACAAAAAGGTTCAATACGTTCAGTGATAAAAATAAGTGGGCTTCATCGTTCCCTTACAAAAAAACGCGAATTACTTCCTTTCGATATCCGGTTTTATTTTCATGCCGGCATTCCTGAAATACGTGTGGTGCATTCTTTTGTTTTCGATGGCAATCAGGAAACCGATTTTATCAAAGGAATGGGATTAACTTTTGATGTTCCTTTTCGCGAGAATATTCATAACCGTCACGTGCGTTTCAGCGCCGGAAATGGCGGATTGTGGAGCGAACCTGTAAAACCAATCGTTACTCGCAATCCTTTTATTTTTAAAGGCGATCGTACTATCCAGCAGAAACAAATGAAAGGTGAACGCTTGCCTGAAATAACTCGCGACGACTCTATTGCTTTTACCTGGTTCAATCATTTACCCGAATGGAACGATTATAAACTAACTCAGCAGCATTCCGATGCATTTACCATTCAAAAAAGAACCAACAATCAAAGCTCATGGTTATTTGCAAATGCCGGTAGTCGTTCCGATGGTTTGGCTCTGTTAGGCGATGTTTCAGGCGGTTTGGCAGTTTCCCTGAAAGATTTTTGGCAATCGTATCCGGCATCTTTTGAAATAAATAATGCGCGAACTCAAAAAGGTCAGTTAACTGTTTGGTTTTGGTCGCCCGATGCCGATGCCATGGATTTAAGACACTACGATACCGTTGCTCACGACTTAGATGCTACTTATGAAGATGTTCAGTCTGGTTTAAGTACGCCTTACGGAATTGCCCGAACTTCGGAATTTACAATTTTTCCTTTTGATAAATTGCCTTCAAAAACTGAAACAGTACAAATGGCATCAGAGGCTTCTGAAACTCAATTACTGGTTTGTACACCCGAATATCTGCATAAAACAAAAGCGTTTGGTGTGTGGAGTTTGCCCGACCGATCGAACGAAACGAAAAACTGGATAGAAAATCAGTTGGACAGCGCTTTCAAATTTTACGATCGTGCTGTTGATGAACATCGATGGTACGGATTCTGGAACTATGGCGATGTTATGCACACTTACGACCCAAGTCGGCATGTTTGGCGATACGATATTGGAGGTTTTGCATGGGCAAATACTGAACTTGCACCAAACAATTGGCTATGGTATTCGTTTTTACGAACCGGACGCGCCGACATCTTTCGCATGGCCGAAGCAATGACACGACACACCGGAGAGGTTGATGCATATCATATTGGCGAAATGAAAGGACTTGGCACACGACACAATGTTTCGCATTGGGGATGTGGCGCTAAAGAAGCACGTGTGGGACAAGCTGCATGGAAACGTTTTTACTATTACCTGACTACCGATGAACGCAGTGGTGATTTAATGCGCGAATCGCTCGATGCAGAAAAATCAATTCAAAAATATGAACCTTTGCGCATAGCTCAGCCTCGTGATAAATTTCCTTATTATGGGCCAACGCGTCTGCGCTGGGGACCGGACTGGCTGGCGCTTGCCGGAAACTGGATGACTGAATGGGAACGAACAGGAAATATTGTTTATCGGAATAAAATATTAGCCGGACTTGAAAGCTTATCAAAAC
>CAZDSY010000017.1:0-35688 GCA_964508285.1 uncultured Paludibacter sp. | reverse complement strand
CAAAAATATGACCCTTTTTGAATTTAAATTGAGTTTTTAAGGGTCGACTAAATAAATGTTTTTCACTTCGTTCTTTTGAAGGTTTACCCTTTATCAACAAATTCAGAAATCCTTTAACTGCGAAAAAAACAGAAATTGCCAGCAAAATCCATGAAATAATTTGATGAAACGTAAATATATTAACAAACCAAAAAGGTTTGACTGTCAAATATATCCATATCATAATTTCCCATCCAAAAAATCTTACAAAGCCGTGGGTATGTGGTCGAATTATACTTCTGAATGAGAAAAAAATAACTGGCAAACTTATCAGTAGAAAAAGTATTTCTTTTGTCATAAAAACTGAATTTAATTTTCTTTTAATTCATTATTAACATATTATAATTCAATTTTGTTTTTTCGTGAAAAAATAATTACTTCAGTAAACAAATATCGATTACTTTTGTATTAAAACAAAATCTCAAAAAAAATATTATGCTCGGAACTATCGTAAATGCAGGCGCAGTTATTCTTGGTGGAATAATAGGAATTTTTCTTAAAAAAAATATGCCTGAACGTGTTGTTTCTATTTATTTTCAGGCTGTTGGACTTTTTACACTTGCCATAGGAATTACTATGGTTGTAAAAATGGAAAACATTCTTATTATTGTTGGAAGTATTGCACTTGGTTCGCTCGTTGGAGAATGGTTTAATTTGGAGAAAAAAACAGAAATTTTTAGCGAATATCTTAAAATAAAATTGAAAATTGGTAACGAAAAATTTTCAGAAGGTTTAATTACTGCTTTTCTTCTTTTTTGTATTGGTTCAATGACCATTGTTGGAGCTGTCGACGAAGGAGTTAGAGGTTCCCACGAACTGCTGTTTACCAAATCATTTATGGATTTCTTTTCAGCATTATTACTTGCATCGGCATTTGGAATAGGTGTCGTTTTTTCGTCAATACCTCTCTTGATATTTCAAGGTTTAATTACAATAATAGCATTATTGGCTTCATCTTTTTTTACTCCTGCGATAATACAGGGCTTAACGAGTGTTGGTGGAATACTTCTAATTGGATTGGGTATTAATATTCTTGAAATCAAAAAGATAAGAGTTATGAATATGTTACCCGCACTTTTGATTGTTGTAATTTTGCTTTGGATTTTTGTTTGATTCTTTTACTTAATTGTTAAAATAATTTTTAAAACATATAATTAACTGCACAATTGTATTACTTTTGTGCAGTTTTTTTCTTATTATATATTTTTCAACAAATGTTAAAGGAAATTGTTTCATAAAATAGACAAAGAAATTATCATAAATAAAATGAATAAAAATCAGATTTACAAGCAAAGAATAAAGGCATTGCGTGAAATGGAGGAGAATGCCACACAGAAACAGCATTTAAAAGGAAAACTCACTGCACGTGAGCGTATTAACGTTTTATTCGACGAAGGAACATTTTTTGAATTTGATGCCTTTGTATCGCCTTGGCAAAAACCTCAAAGCAGTAAAATAAATAATTTTGGCGATGGAGTTGTAGTAGGACATGGCAAAGTTCAGGGTCGTAGTGTGTTTGCTTATGCACAGGATTTCAGTGTTTTAGGAGGTTCGCTTGGTTATGCTCATGGTATGAAAATTGCAAAAGTACAGGAAATGGCACATAAGCTCGGTGCTCCAATTGTAGGTTTGATGGATTCCGGTGGTGCTCGTATTCAGGAGGGCGTTAAAAGTTTATCGGCTTATGCTACTATTTTCAGAAACAATGTAAAATCTTCGGGTATAATTCCTCAAATTTCAGCAATTTTGGGTCCCTCAGCCGGCGGTGCTGTTTATTCACCTGCACTTACCGATTTTATTTTTATGACTGATCAAACCTCTTACATGTTTGTTACTGGCCCTGATGTGGTAAAAGAAGTTTTAAATGAAGATGTAAATATGGAAAGTCTCGGAGGTGGAAATGTGCATGCTTCAAAAAGCGGTGTAGCACATTTCGTTTCCGACGATGAAGAACACACTATTTTGCTTATCAGAAAATTACTATCTTACATACCTTCAAATAATTACGAAACATTACCTGTCTCACATCAAACCAATTTTTATAAAACCCGGCAGGAATATCTGAATAAAATTGTACCCGATGATCCGAATAAACCCTATGATATGAAAGAAATTATCAATATAGTGGTTGATAAAGATACTTTTTTCGAAGTACATGAGCGCTGGGCTCAAAATATTATCGTTGGATTTGCACGATTAAACGGAAAATCAATTGGAATTGTAGCAAATCAACCAAAAGTAATGGCAGGAACGCTCGATATTAATGCAAGCATAAAGGGTGCAAGGTTTGTGCGGTTTTGCGATGCTTTTAATATTCCTTTATTAATTTTCGAAGATGTTCCCGGTTTTCTTCCCGGAATTGAACAGGAACATAATGGCATTATCCGTAACGGCGCAAAATTACTGTATGCATTTTGCGAAGCTACTGTACCCAAAATTACTGTAATTACCCGCAAAGCTTATGGTGGTGCTTATATCGTAATGAGCAGTAAAAATACAGGAGGCGATTTTAATTTTGCCTGGCCTACTGCAGAAATAGCCGTGATGGGTCCCGGGGGTGCTATTAAAATTATAAACAAACATGAACTATCAAAAGCTGAAAATAAAGAAGAATTGGAAAAAAAACTGATTGAAAATTATAAAAACGAAGTAGCAAATCCATATAAAGCGGAAGAATTCGGACTTATCGATGAAGTGATAAATCCCTCTGATACAAGAAAAATTTTGATAACTTCTTTTGAAATACTTGCCAATAAGCAGTATTCAAAACCTGCTCGAAAACATGGAAGTATTCCCCTCTAATACATGCATTTACAACAAATTAAACGGATAAAAATATTTAACTGAAATAAATATAAATGGAAAAACGAATTCTAATAGCTAACAGAAGTGAAATAGCTATTCGCATAATACGATCAGCGCACAAACTTGGTTTAGTAACAGTTGCACTAAAAAGTGATAAAGACCCAGATGCTCTTTATCTTAATTATGCTGATGAAATTATTTATGCACATGATGCATTAAACGCTACTTCAGTATTTTTGGATGCAGAGTTGATCGTTAGGCTTGCTGTTGAAAATAATGTAGATTTAATACATCCCGGATATGGATTTTTATCTGAAAATCCTGATTTTGCACAGCTTTGTATTGATAACAACATAAACTTTGTAGGTCCTTCACCCGAATTAATCAGAAATATGGGACTGAAAACCGTTGCAAAGCAAATGGCTGTTAATGCAGGTTTACCGCTTGTTCCGGGAAGCAACGGTCCGGTAAAAAATGATGAAGATGCTGAAATTAATGCAGAAAAAATTGGATATCCTTTAATTTTAAAAGCTGCAGCGGGTGGGGGAGGACGTGGTATGCGAATTGTGGAAAAGCCTGAGCAGCTAAAACGAAACTTTAAATCAGCGACCGACGAAGCAATATCTGCTTTTAATAATGGTGATTTGTTTATAGAAAAATATATTCAGAATCCAAAACACATTGAATTTCAGATTCTTGGAGATAAATTTGGAAATGTAATTCATTTAGGTGAACGTGAATGTTCATTGCAACGTAAACATCAAAAATTAATTGAAGAAGCACCCTCGGCCAGTGTATCCGAACAAATGCGAAATGAAATGGGAGAGATGGCAGTAAAATTTGCCAAATCTATTGGATATTTCTCTGCCGGAACCATCGAATTTATACTTGATGAAAACGGTAAATATTTCTTTATGGAGATGAATACCCGAATTCAGGTAGAACATTCTGTAACAGAAATGATAACAGGTGTTGATTTAGTTGACTGGCAAATACGTATTGCACTTGATGAACAACTCAGTCTTAATCAGTCTGATATAAAAATTGATGGTTGGGCTATTGAATGCAGGGTAAACACTGAGGATGCCCAAAACAGATTTAGTCCGCAAACCGGGCTGATTGACAGGATTCATTTCCCTGTTGGAAATAATATTCGAATAGAGACTGGCGTTGAAAATGGCTCTGTAGTTACTTCGAACTTCGATTCGATGATAGCAAAAATAATAGTTAAAGCAGAAAATCGAAAAATAGCAATTGAAGAAACTATCCATGCACTGTATGAATTTCATATTGCAGGTATTAAAACAACAGTACCCTTTGCAAGAACAGTATTACAACATCCTGATTTTGTAAATGCAACGTACACAACACGCTGGATTGAGAATGTTTTTACACCTGAAATGCTCGAAAATGAAGATGACGAAATGTTAGGAGCATTGGCTGCTACCATTTTATATGCTTCGGAATATCTTCAGCTTTCATCGGATATTCCTGCATATAAGCCTGATAGACTCAATGTTTGGGTTTTAAATAAACGTCTCACTTACTGAAATATAACTAATAAAATTTAAAGTATTAATATGGCCACATCATATATTTACAAACGCGATGCTTCACGGTTATTTATTACCTTAAGCGAAAAAGGTAAACGATATAAAATGTATATTCCAAAAGAATCGAATCCTGTAATCAATGGAGAAGAAAAGAATATTAATTTCATCGAACAGGATGATTTTGAGTATGTTTTTGAGTGGAAAAACCGCCGTTATCACTGTGAATTAGTTTCTCGTGATCAAAATAAAGCGATTATAAGAGTTAATGGCGTAGAGTATAAATTCAGCATCGAATCAATTTTTTCATATATTCGCAGAGGGATGATTAATACGGATGTAAATAAAGCAGAAAGCAATAATATTAAAGCTCCTATGCCCGGAAAAATTGTCGATGTTTTTCTTGCTGAGGGCGATCTTGTTAATGCAGGCGAACCTGTACTAAGTCTCGAGGCAATGAAAATGCAAAATGAAATTAATGCTAATTGTAATGGCGTAATTAAAAAGATTAAAGTTCAGCAGGGACAGAATGTAATGAAAGATGAATTGCTTGTTGAAATTCAGTCTATTGATGTATAATTATTTTGAAGTTAAAGAAGTTACAGTCTAAATTTTATGAATTTTACTGCTATTGATTTTGAAACTGCACATACCAATTTTCCTTGTGAAATTGGCATTTCAGTTGTTGAAAATGGTAAAATTACATATACTAAATCGTGGCTGATTAAACCAGCCTGTTTTCCTTACATGAATCCATTTAATCAGCGTGTTCATGGAATAACTTCAGAAGATCTTGCTGATTCAAAAAATTTTGAAGAATTGTGGTCTGAAATAAGACTTTTTTTAGACGAAACCATTCTTGTTGCGCATAATGCTGCATTTGATATGAATGTTTTACGATCAAATTTGAAGTATTACGATTTGGCTGTACCAAAATCAGAATATTTTTGCAGTGTAAGTTTAGCCCGAAAAACCTGGAAAAATTTATCATCTTATTCACTTAGTGCATTATGTGATTTTCATGAAATTAAATTCAATCATCATCGTGCCGGCGACGATGCATTAGCCTGTGCATTAATTACTTTGAAATCATTTGAATATTACAATGCATTAACTTTAGATGAAGGAATACAAAATTCAGGAATAAAACTCCGAAAACTCTCTCCTTTTGATTAATACAAATTTCCTATAATTTATATTATGTCAAATAAGAAATTATACATTCCCTCCTTTGAGCCTTGTTAATATTAGGATTGTTAGAAAAATAATTTATCAATAAATTGAATCTGATTTGAAGCACTGTTCTAAAAATATGTTCTTTTCGATGAAAACACAATCAGAAAAAAATTCGTAATTATTTTAATCTGCTAATATCAGCCAAATTTATCAGTTATGAATGATGTATAATTGAAAATACATAAATAAAAAAGCGGATTAATAACCGCTTTTAAATGAAGTAAAATAATTCACAACAATTTATTTTGGAAAATTTATTATTAAATTAAGTTCTTCTAATTGAGAGTCATCAATTTTCGATGGAGCATCAATCATCACGTCCCTACCCGAGTTATTTTTAGGGAAAGCAATACAATCACGAATACTGTCTAATCCTGCAAAAAGAGAAACAAAACGATCAAGCCCGAAAGCCAAACCACCATGCGGAGGTGCACCGAAACTAAATGCGTTCATAAGAAATCCAAATTGAGTCTGTGCCTTTTCAGGCGTAAAACCAAGTAACTGAAACATACGATTTTGCAATTCGCTGTCATGAATTCGAATAGAGCCTCCACCTAATTCAACGCCATTTACTACCATATCATAAGCATTAGCTCTTACTTTACCTGGATCTATATCAAGGAGCGCTATATCTTCAGGTTTAGGTGATGTAAATGGGTGATGCATAGCATAATAACGTTGGATTTCAGCATCCCATTCAAAAAGCGGAAAATCTATTACCCAAAGCGGTGCAAAAACATTTTTGTTGCGAAGCCCTAACCTCTCTCCCATTTCCAGTCGTAATTCGCTTAGTGCTTTTTGTGTTTTTGTTTTATCACCGGCTAAAATCAATATTAAATCGCCCGGTTTAGCGTTGAACATTTGGGCAATATCTTTTAAATCTTCCAATGAATAAAATTTATCTATAGAAGATTTAATTGATCCATCTACTTCGTAACGAATATAAATTAAACCTTTGGCACCAATTTGTGGACGCTTTACAAAATCTGTCAATTCATCAATCTGCTTACGTGTATATGAAGCACAGCCTTCCGCACATATTCCTCCAACATATTCAGCACTGTCAAAAACTATGAAATTATGACCTGAAACTTCTTCTTTCAATTCTACAAACTTCATATCGAAGCGAATATCGGGCTTATCAGATCCATAATATTTCATGGCATCGTGCCAGGTTATTCGAGGAAAAGCATTGGTAAAGTCGATATTTTTTACAAATTTAAAAAGGTGTTTAACCAATCCTTCAAAAGTTTGTAATACATCTTCCTGTTCAACAAACGACATTTCACAATCTATTTGAGTAAATTCAGGTTGACGGTCGGCACGTAAGTCTTCATCGCGGAAACATTTGGCAATTTGAAAGTAACGATCGAAGCCGGAAACCATCAATAATTGCTTAAAAAGTTGTGGTGATTGAGGAAGTGCGTAAAATTCGCCGGGATTCATACGAGAAGGAACCACAAAGTCGCGTGCACCTTCAGGTGTCGATCCGATAAGTATTGGCGTTTCAACTTCAAGAAAGCCTTGTTGATCTAAATATCTGCGCGTTTCGAAAGCCATTTGATGTCTTAATATCAAATTATTACGCACCGAATTCCGACGTAAGTCGATATAGCGATACTTCATTCGCAGTTCATCACCCCCATCAGTATTATCTTCAATAGTAAATGGAGGCGTTTTTGCTTCGTTCAGAATTTTTAACTCATCGACAATTATTTCTATTTCACCTGTAGGTATATTTAAATTTTTGTTGCTCCTCTCTGCTACAATACCTTTTACCTGAATTACGAATTCACGCCCAAGTTTGTTTGCTTGTTCACATAAATCAGCGTTTGTTTCTGTGTTAAATACCAGCTGCGTTACGCCATACCGGTCGCGGATATCAATAAAAGTCATCCCTCCCATTTTACGAGTACGCTGTACCCAGCCTGATAATGTTACTGTTTGAGCAGCATTGATTAGCCTTAATTCTCCGCAAGTGTGTGTTCTGTACATAATTATATATTAAATTTACCAAAAATAAATATTATCAATCTGAATTTATATACAAAAGTACAATAAAAATATCGATTGAGAAATGTACGGACAATTATTTGCTCAATGAAAATTTTGGTTTATAAACAAAAAATGCAGAAAGATTTGAATTTCTGCATTTAGATTGTTGAAAAATATTTACTATTTTTGATTTAAGCAGTTGTAACTTCAGGGCTTATTTTTTTTACTAAACCTTTTAAAACATCGCCTGGACCTAATTCAATGAATTCTGTGGCGCCATCGGTAACCATATTTTTTACAGTTTGTGTCCAACGTACAGGTGCAGTAAGCTGAGCAATCAGATTTTGTTTTATTTGTTCCGGATCAGTCTGTGGATATGCATTAACATTCTGATATACAGGACATATAGGTTTTGAGAATGTAGTATTTTCTATTGCAGTTCGTAATTCTTCGCTTGCAGGTTGCATCAAAGGAGAGTGAAACGCACCACCAACAGGTAATTTTAAAGCTCGTTTTGCTCCTTTTGCTTTCAATAATTCACAAGCTTTGTCGATTCCATCGAATGAACCAGAAATAACCAGTTGACTGGGACAATTATAATTCGCAGGAACAACAACGGCATCTTTTATAGAGTCACAGACTTCTTCAACATCTTCGTCGCTTAGTCCAAGAACAGCAGCCATGGTTGATGGCTCCATTTCACAGGCTTTTTGCATTGCCATTGCACGAGCATAAACCAATTTCAATCCATCTTCAAAAGTCATAGCACCGGCGGCCACAAGTGCAGAAAATTCTCCTAATGAATGACCTGCAACCATTTCAGGTTTAAAATCTTCACCCAGAACTAACGCTGAAATTACCGAATGTAGAAAAACCGCAGGTTGAGTAACCTTTGTTTGTTTCAAATCTTCTGGAGTTCCTTCAAACATAAGGTCTGTAATTCTGAAACCCAGAATTTCATTGGCTTTTTCAAAATATTCTTTGGCAAGTGCCGATTTTTCATACAAATCTTTACCCATTCCTGGAAATTGTGCTCCCTGTCCGGGAAATACATAAGCTCTCATAATTCTATATATCAATAATTTACAATAAAAGATTTTCAGTTATATAAACTGATATTATTTGAATTTCGGCTGCAAAGATAAAAATTAAAGTTCATAACTGAAAATATACTGAACTTTCGTATTTTTGTAATAGAAATAAAAAATCGCTATGGAACTAATTCTCAAATATTTTCCTGATTTAAACGATATACAGAAGGAACAATTTGCAATGATTTGTGAATTGTATCGTTATTGGAACGAAAGAATAAACGTAATTTCGCGAAAAGATATCGATAATTTATACGAGCATCACGTGCTTCATTCGCTGGCAATTGCTAAAACTATCAGTTTTAAAAACGGAACAAAAATAATAGATGTAGGTACAGGAGGAGGATTTCCGGGAATACCATTGGCAATACTTTTTCCGGAATGTGATTTTTTATTGATTGATTCCATCGGAAAAAAAATTAGAGTGGGAATTGAAGTAAGTAAAGCTATTAACTTAAATAATATAGAATTAAAACACGTTAGAATTCAGGAGGAAAAGCAGAAAGCTGATTTTGTTGTAAGCCGTGCAGTAATGCCTCTGACAGATCTTTTTAAACTAAGTTCGAAGAACATTTTAAAAGATGATAAAAATGCCCTGCCTAATGGTATTATCTGCCTTAAAGGTGGTGAATTACAGCATGAAATTATGCCATTCAAAAACAGAACGAGTGTATTTGAAATTAGCGAGTTTTTTAAAGAAGAATTTTTTAAAACAAAAAAGGTAGTATATGTACCTGTTTAAAGATCAAAGAGTAAAGAACAAAGAGCAAAGAAAATAAAAAGAAACAAGATTAAAGAACAAAAAACTAAAAAGTAAAGGTTTGATTTTCAAAATTTTAAACTATTATACACAACTCAATGACAGTTAAAACATTTACATTCAATCCATTCAGGGAAAATACATATTTGGTTTACGATAAAACAAACGAAGCGGTAATAATTGATGCAGGCTGTTTGGATATTGGTGAGAAACAGAAATTGGAAAATTTTATTTCAGATAATAATCTACAACTGAAAAGAGTATTGAATACACATTTGCATATAGATCATCAGTTTGGAAATAAAAATTTATTTGAAACTTATGGTTTAAAACCTGAAGCTTGCAAGGAAGATGAATTTTTACTTGAAAATGTAAAGATTCAGGCTGCAATGTTTGGTTTACCTCTGAATGAAACTGCGCAGCAAATTGGCAATTATATTAATGACAATCAAGAAATTAAATTTGGAAACTCTACTCTAAAAGCTTTACATTGTCCCGGACACTCGCCCGGAAGTATGTGTTTTTACAGTGAAAAAGACGGTGTTTTGTTTGCCGGCGATGTACTTTTTCGGGGATCTATTGGTCGTACAGATTTGCAGAGAGGCGATTATGCCACATTGATTCGCTCTATCACAAATCGTTTGTTGCCTCTCCCCGACTCTACTGTAGTTTACTGCGGACATGGCGAGTCAACTACTATTGGTGAGGAAAAACAGAATAATCCTTATTTGTAGGTTGTTTGATTTGTTAGTCAGTTTATCAGTTTATAAGTTGATTGGTTTATCAGTTTATCAAGAACTTTACAAACTCAATAACTTTATGAACTTTATAAACTCTATAAACCTTATAAACCGATTAACTCTCATATAATTTATTTTCAATAATAAACTTCAAAACATTGGGATGTAACCATTTAGTTACATCTTTTTTTTGTTTCAAGGCTTTTCTGATTTGGGATGATGAAATATCATAAAAAGGAGAATTAAGTAACTTCATTTGAGGATAAATATCAGCAACTTCAGAAAAATTGTAGCCTTTACGTGGATAAACTAATACTTCATAAATAGTTAGTATCTCTTTGTAATTCTTCCATTTATCAAATACAAGCGCATTATCGCTTCCTATAATAAGGCAAAATTCTTTCTCCGGAAATAATTGGTTTAAACGCTGTAAAGTATCAATGGTATAAGAAGGAATTGACATGGTAAACTCCACATCAGATGCTTTAAAACGTGTTTCATTAGCAATAGCATGAATCAACATTTCAAGTCTTAGATGTTCGTCGATCAGTTCTTTTTGTTCTTTCAATGGATTACAAGGTGAAACTACAAACCAGACTTCATCAGCCAGATTATTATCAATCAAATGTTTAGCCAACAAAGTGTGACCATTATGTACAGGATTGAATGAACCGGAGTAAACCGCAATTTTCATATTTTTCAAGTTTAATTCCGCATTCCAAATATTGCAGTGCCAATTCTCACCATTGTACTCCCCTCTTCTATCGCTATCTGGTAATCATCACTCATTCCCATCGATAGTTCTTTAAAATGATTATTATCGGCAAAATAAGTTGATTTAAGTTTGTCGAAAAGAGTTTTCAGTTGCCTAAATTCTTTGCGAACCTGATTTTGATTGGAGGTAAAAGTAGCCATACCCATTAAACCGCAAATATTTACATTATTCAACTCGGCCATTTCAGCTTTTTCTAAAACTCCTATTAATTCATCTTCCGAAAAACCAAATTTTGTATCTTCTTCAGCTATATGTATTTGAACTAAACAATTTACAATTTTATCATTTTTAGAGGCTGCTTTATCAATTTCTTTCAATAATTTCAGTGAATCAACTCCATGAATTAGTGAAACAAATGGTACAATATACTTTACTTTGTTTGTTTGCAGGTGTCCGATAAAATGCCATTCAATATTTTCGGGAAGATTTTGTTGTTTTACTAACAGTTCCTGCATTTTATTTTCACCAAAAATACGCTCACCTGCATTGTATGCCTCTATAATTTCCTCTGTTGAATGTAATTTGCTAACACAAACCAATTTTACATTATCAGGTATCTTTTTTCTGAGTATTTCTATATTTTGGCGAATCGACATATGAGTAAAAAAATTTAATTTTCTGAAACTAATTGTGCAAGTACTTTTGAATCTTGGAATCTGAAAACATCTATTAAAAGAGTCTCTGTAATAGAAGCTATTTCATAATCCGCCATAGTACCTTGCATTCCTTTTTTTAAGTTTTCAAGCGCATGGGTAAAATCAGCAGCCTGTATAAACATTGTTACAGCGGTACGTTTTTCGGTTTGACTTTCTTCGTCGTAAGTTACGAAATTCACTTTCGACCGATACCATTTATCGCCGGATTCGTCAAAAAAAATCTCATTTATTTTTACTCTTTTTATATTTGCCACAGTAAACTCACCACTGATGAATGGCTTCATTTCGCGAGTTATACGCTCCTCGGCTTCTGTAAATGAAAAAGCATCAACAAGATAAGATTCAGAAAATTTAATAATACTACCTTCAGCGGCAATTTTTTCGAATTTTACTTTACACTCGAACCAGTTATACATATTGTAACTTTTAAATAATTGAAATTCAGTTTTCTATAATGATTACTTATTAATTTAATTTGGTAAAATCAAGTTACAAAGATATCAAATAATTACCTATTATGTAAATTACATTCAAACGTAAGAACAATTAGTATAGACTAAAATATTTTATAAATATATTATTTTGATACTTAAAAGCAATTCAAAAACTCTTCATTTCAAAGAACTAATTTTTATGATTCATAAACGATTAGAACACCTGAATAAATTACTTTTACAGAAACCAAAAAAATAACTCAAAATGATAGAAAAATTCTCACAAAAACAATTCATTAATTTTATTTAACATTTTTATTAAAGGATATTACTATAAACTCATTTAATTTTGAGAGTTGAAATTCTCCAGGTTCTGGTCAACCTACCAGTTTTATGAATCCTAATGATAATTTTATAATACAAGCAGGAACAACAATGACTTTGTATGGCGAATGGACTGTTGGTGCAAAAGTAACTTGTAATGGCACATTGAATGCAGGAATTTACAATATGAATTTGAGTAATTCCTTCAATATTACAGGATTATTTAATGCAGGAACCGGAACAGTCAATTTTAATGGTACTGGCGCTCAGACTATACCTGCAACGAATTATTATAATTTGAAAATTAGTGAATACCGCACAGCTGATAGTATCACAATAGTATGTTAATATATCCAATTAAAAATATTTTTCTTAAATTTTGGCTTATACAACCCGTTTCGTGGATTATATCGTTGAATTGTTGGATAATCTGAAATTTTAACCCGTTTACCGAAAGCAATATTTAGTCCGGCTGTAAAATTAAAACTCTGACTGGTGTATGGAAAAGGTATCCAAGAATCAGCCGATTTAATTCGTGCAAAATTAAAATCTATAATATCTGCATAACTGAAAAAACTCACTACACCTACTTTAAAGTTTATTCCGACACCTAATCCATTATATCCATTTAAAAATGAATAACTTAAAGTTGTATTTAGCTTATCGAACGGACTATAGTTTAAAATTGCAGTAAGTCTGTTCGCAATAGATTTCGGATAAAAAAATGCATTATATACAAGTCCTGTTGATATTTTATCTGACAAAAAACGATATTCGGCAGCTAGGTTAATAGTAGGAATTAGTTGGGATGTAAAAGTTGAAAGTGTTTGATTTTGAATAGAACTTTTCAGATTGTTCAACAATGAATCGACAGAATTGCTTATGTTATTAAATTGACTTAATGCAGAACCGAGTTCATCTTTGTCCATAGAACTGTTAAGTTTTACTATTCCGTCGAAATTGTAATGAATGCTAAGATTATTCTGTATGATATTTCTACTCCATTTGATAAATGAAAGATCTGTAACAGATGCCGAAAGATACAAATTCTGTAACATACGGAAATGAACACCAAAATCAATACCCGCACCCATTCCATGCGGTTTCAGCCAGTCAGAAAGAGACAAGGGATAACTTATTTTTTGAATATCGGTAATTTTATTTGTTTCTGTATTTGCAGCACCGGCATAACCAAAACTGCCATTCCCTGACAAATTCCAATTATCAATTCCACCCATAACCGAGAGATTATCAGTTGAAAAATTTATTGCAGCATTGCCTGTGAGTACTTTGAGCTTAATTCCAAAAGTCCATTGTTCATCAAATTGCTGTGAAATGCCAAAGGCAGTTTCATTAAAAAGTGTACCTGAAAATCCTGTAAAATTTAAGTTATAAATATTTTCGTACATTTTAGGAGTGCCATAAATTATTAGTTTATAAAAATCGCATGGTAAGTTCACATATACTATTGCTCTTTGAGATATATTTAAACTAAAATAGGTATTATTTAAACCATAACCTGCTGAAAACCAATTCAAACGCGAATTGACTGAAATATGATTTTTGGGGTTTAATCCCGCATAAAATCCATTTAAATCTCTTTCAACAACATCTTTTAATGAAAAAGTACTGTTATGATAACCAAATTCGGTATTTCCAATTAAGGGCAAACTAATATAATACCTACTTTCAGGTTGAAAAGCAGGATTAAGAACATGACGTAGAGGTATATCACGACTGAAGTAATGGGAAATAGTTTGTGCTTTTATAGTAAAAAGCACAAACCAAACCAAAACGATTATGAAAACTGATTTTTTCAATTATTCTAGTAATTATCAGATTATTGATTTTATATATTTTTAGTCTTGTTTTTTAAGAAAATACCTGTTTTCAAACTTATTTTATCGTGTGTTGTAATATAAATTTTAGCACTTTCATCCTTTCCGGCAAATTTTATCTGCATAAGTAGTTTATCAAATCGGTTACGAAGGGTTTCAAATTGTAATTTGGTAAGTAAAATGGCAATTTCATTATTGAATGGTTCAATAACTTTTCCGGATGCATCTACTCTACCTGCATCAATTTTAAATTCGTTTTGAACATCTGCATTAATATTCTTCCTTTCGGCATCTAAGTATTCAAATTTTATCGAAGCACTTACAGGTAAACTGTTTTTAATCTGTAACACTAAAAATACTGAATCAATATTCCCGTAATTTATTTCTTTGATTTGCGCTGGTAAGCCTCTGTTGATATCGGTAACAGAATCAATGTATAAATAATTGCTCAATTCGTTTAGCTGAAAAGGTAGCTTTGCCTGAATTTTTACATAAACCTTTGCATCGGGCAATAAAAAGTCAGGATTTTTATCTATTGAATAAGCTTCTTCGTTAAGCGATGCTCCATAAGCATAAATAAGCGAATCAGGTTTATCTAGTTTATCAAATAATAGCCAGGTTTTTCCATATTCGTTATCAAAAGTTCTTAAATTGTAAGTTATTACATCGCCGGGTTTTGAAGGTTTTAGTCCGATATTTTCACTCATAGTTCTTTTACCTTCAAACTCTGCATATACTTTTGTATGATCGGAATAAGTAGCAAATACCGAATCGAATTCGAAGCGGAGATTTGCACCGACATTCGTTCGTATCCGAACATCGATTTTAGGATTTGAAAAACGCAATAGACTGTTACGCAGAAAATCGTTCCAAACTAAACGTCGTGTTAATACCTGACGTTGACTTACAGAAGGTTTGAAATATCCGTAGGCAATATCGAAATTCAACTCGTTAAATCGCAAATTCAATGCAAATCTGGTTTGTGAAGTTATAGTTTTGGTTTGTGTTGATCTAAAAAAAATGTTGATTTGTACCGGTACTTTACCATCTGTTTGGGGAAATACCTTGATATTTTTAGTTGAAGTTATAAAATGATTTTTTCTGTAAACCAATGGTTTTGATAATTTTTTAGAACTTATAATGATAGAATCAATATCTAAAGGAATAATTTCAGAATTTTGTAAATCAATAAAAAAAGTAACTGTATTAAAAATTATACTGTCAATTCGCTCGTATTCAGGATTATTGTTAATTCCGAAATCAATTTCTGAATTCAATTGAAATAATTTTTGTGTATTTACAGGTATATTTACATTTGATGTTGTCAGTGGTGAATTAACCTGGAAAGGCTGCACTTTGTCGATAAAACTTAAATAATGAAATATGAAGTTGCTGCTATCATTAATATTAAAATAAACATCATCACCTTCCAACTTTACATACTTGTTATCCTTGAAGTAATTCGAAATGATTGAACTCACTTCTGCATCGAAACTGCCCAATGGTATCACTAACGACTGATTACCGTTGAATTTATCAACGATTTCATTTATTTCAATTTCTTCCTTACAGGACGAAAAAAATAATATTAAAACATAAAAAATCAGGTTAATAACTTTATTCATTTTTTCTGAGAATTGAACAATGTTAATTCGTAGATTCGGAATCGGATTATTTCATCAAATAAAGCGTATGGTAATGGTTTGTTATGAGGAAATTGTACGGAACCTTTCCCCTGTTTGTATTCTGACAATTTCTCTTTAAATTTTTCATGTCCTGAAGGCAAAGCGTAAAACCCGATATGTTTTTTTAATCCTGCAAAATAAGCCATAGGTTTACCAAATAATTTATATGCAGGCATTCCGTAAGCAACACTTTCGGTTGCTTCTGGAGCAATGGTATGGATAAGCGTTCGAATTTGATTAAGTCTTTCAGAAATTTCAAATGTAAAGTCTGAAACGTATTCATCGAAAGAAGTGGGTTTATTCATCAACAATACAATATCAGAAATATTTTTTTAATTTGTCACAAAAATAACGATTTTTACTTATTAAAACACTTTGTTGAGGGCTTTCTTTCTGAAAAGAAAAAACTTCAGTCATTTAACGGCTGAAGTTTTTATGAAACAAATTTAATAGATTATTTACCTGATAAGCTTTCCGGTTATATACCCTTTGTCTGTTTGAGTACGAATTATAAAAACATATTCATTTTCGGGTAATTTGCATGAAAACTCGGGATTATTAATTACACTGAATTTTGAAATGATTTTTCCCGAAACAGAATATATATTTATATTTCTGATAATATCTGAACTTATTAATCGAAGTTCGTTTTGTTTTGTTAGATACATTCTGATATTGTTATGCAATATTGCAGAATTAACAGCAGTATTTGTTTTTCCATATTCTGGTGTATAAATATCAGGCATTTTCAGGTCTGTTATACCATCGCCGATATAAAAACCAAGATGTGGAGGTTGATTGTAAGCAGCGTTTTGCCAAGCAATTCCTAATCGGTAAACCGGATCGTGCATCAATGTGAATAATTTATGGTTAGACGAAGTTGTTGTACTGAAAATTACAAGCGATGCTGAATCATTTCTACTCCATAAAATCAGCTCCTCACGCCAATCACCAAAAATATCTGCTGTAAGACAAGGAGTTGCTTTGGTTGAATTGCATGATTGCGAATTTAAATAGCTCGAAGCGGTTAGCAATGTAGAACTACCGTTCCCTGTCCATTTTGTAATTTTCACTCCATCAAGTAGTTCGTCTTGCAAATCGCCATCCCAATAAATTCTGAAATTAGTCGAAGGTTTCGATGTTGAAATTTGTGTACCTATGCAATTATATGTACCGGCTGCTGAGCTCCACATTTCATAACCCCGATAACGAGCATCGATATCGCCAGCCATGCCTCTACCATTATCTGTTCCTGTAAAAGTTCCCCAATATATTTTTCCATCTTTAGCCGAATGTAATTCGTGTCCATAAGTAGCAGTAGTACTTTCGTGAACAGTCCAAACTTCAAGTCCGGGAATATCAGGATTCATATCTGAAACATGCATGGCATCGCCATGTCCTAGCCCTGTACTATAGATTAATTTTCCATCGTCATCAAATGCGCAGGCTCCATAAATTATTTCATCTTTTCCATCATCATCAACATCGGCTACACTTAAGTTATGGTTTCCTTGTCCTGCAGCAGCTGCTCCAGTTATTGAAGAATCGAACAACCAACGTTCAACAAACTTATTGTTAATAACATCTAATGCCCAAAGTGTTGTGCGCGCATAATAACCCCTGCACATAACAGCACTGGGACGATTACCATCTAAATATGCCACGCATGCAAGAAAACGATCTGCCCGATTCCCATAAGTGTCACCCCAACTTGACAAACTTCCACGCACCGGATTATATGCTATTGTATGAAGTTCTTTACCTGATAATCCATTAAAAAGTGTAAGATATTCGGGCCCTGACAAAACTGTTCCGAGCATTTGTGAACCACTAATTTGTGTAGTGTCTTTATTTCTGTAATCAGCTTTCGGATTATCGTTGTTCATCAAAACGTAATTTCCTGCACCATCTATTGTACCCGGAGCAGTTTTACAAATTAATTCAGCTTTCCCATCGCCGTCAAAATCGTACACAAGAAATTGCGTATAATGAGCTCCCGCTCTGATATTCATACCCAAATCAATTCTCCAAAGTTGTTTTCCATCTAATTTATAAGCATCAATGTAAACATTACCGGTAAGTCCGTAGTATGAATTATCCTGTGAATTGGTTGGGTCCCATTTTACAATGATTTCATATTCACCATCTCCATCAAGGTCAGCTACACTGCAATCGTTTGGTGTATAACTATATGTTTGACCGTTTGGGAAACTACTTGTAGCGGCTTTACCAACGCTTCCGTACTTATTGGGAAGGGTTTTTCCGGAAGAAGGGCGATGCAATTTTAATTGCTTGTAAAAATTTAATTGAGGTAACACAGCCTTTACTGAACTTGTATCTTCAACTCCGTTGTAAACAGCTTTAACCTCATAAGAATTTGTTAATTGACCCAATGCATCAGTATAATTTGTCGAAGTTGTATAGGGAGTTTCATTGATTTTTATTTTATTTCGATAGATATTAAAGCCGGTATTCAAAGGTTCAGTTCCGAGTAAACGCCAGCTCAAATAAACGCCTGAAGTTACTTTAATTGCAACTAAACCTCTATCAAGATGTTCCATTTGCCGAACTGCAGCTAACATATTCGAAATAAATGATAGAAGAAAAAGAAATAAAAAAAATCGATAGTTTCGCATTATAATGTTAAGTTATTAGTTTATAGAGTTTATTAAGTTTATAAAGTAAATAATATTTTCTCTTTCTCTTATGGTTTATAATTCGAGTCAATTAACATCAATTATTAATTAGAAATATATGTACAACTTTCTGATACAAAAATACTTTAATAAAAACTTTCAAACTTACACAAATTGTTTTTAACGGTGTAATTTTTGATTTCAACATTATTAATTTAGTGAATTAAGTAGATTCAATAACGCGATTTTTTTTGTAATTTTGCAAACTTTTTGTTATGGGAAGAATTTTAGCAATAGATTATGGACAAAAACGAGTAGGATTGGCAGTTACCGATCCTTTACGAATAACTGCAAATGTGCTTGACACAATTGCAGTTCATGAACTTATGAAATATCTGGTTTCTTATTTAACCAAAGAAAAAGTCGATATTATTGTCGTGGGACAGCCATTACAGATGAATGGTTTACAGTCTGAATCAATGAAATTCATAAACCCTTTTATTAATGCACTGAAAAAAAAATTCCCCGATACCGAACTTGTTATGTTCGACGAACGTTTCACTTCTGTTTTAGCGCACAAAACAATGCTCGATGCCGGTTTAAACAAAAAAAACAGACAAAATAAAGGATTGGTTGACCGGATTTCTGCTACTATTATTCTTCAAGGGTATCTTGAAAGCATCAGAAATAAACAAATTTGAGATTTTTTTAAATAAAAATAAATGCTTAAAACGCCTTTAGGGCAATATTTTAAAAAATGATACTACCAATTTACACTTATGGAAATCCTGTTTTGCGAAAAAAAACAGAAAATGTAAGTTCTGACTATCCTAAACTAAATGAACTGATTGAAAACATGTTTGATACCATGTATAATGCAGATGGCGTTGGACTTGCGGCTCCACAAGTTGGTTTAGCTTTAAGATTAATGGTTATTGATTTAGCTCCTTTTAAAGAAGAAAATCCTGATTTAGGCAGTTTTAAAATTGTAATGATTAATCCTGAAATGATCGAAATGAGCGAAAAATGTGTTTTGGGAGAAGAAGGATGTCTGAGTATTCCGGGAATTCACGAATCGGTTTCACGTTCTGAAAAAATAAAAATAAAATACCTTGATCCTCAGTTTGTTGAGCATACCGAAGAATTTGAAGGTTACAAAGCACGTGTAATTCAGCATGAATATGATCATCTGGAGGGAAATTTATTCACCGATAAAATTTCACCTATAAGAAGACAACTACTAAAATCAAAACTTACTAACATAGTAAAAGGGAAAGCAGCAACATCTTATAAAATAAAATCAGCCGGATAATTAGGCTGATTTTTTAATAGTTTTTTAAATCATATTTCAGGGTTCAATAATTCCAGAGCTTCACCAACTACAAAATTACTTCCTCCAATAAATATCAAATCATCAAAACCTGCATTTTGTTTTGCAGACTCAATGGATTGTTTTACTGTCAAATATACTGAGCCACTTAAACCAACGCTTTTGGCTTTTTCATTCAAAATTTCAGCATTTAAAGCTCGAGGAATAGCAGCTTGCGTGAAATAATAAAAAGCTTTTTTAGGAAGTAGTTTTAAAACCGGTAAAATATCTTTATCGCTCACCATTCCAAAAACAATATGTAAATTTTTGTAGTTTTCGTATTTTAATTGTTCCGTAACATATTTTATTCCGGCTTGGTTATGCCCGGTATCAACAATAATGCGAGGTTTTTTTGAAACAAGTTGCCAACGGCCTTGTAAACCTGTAAGTTCTGTTACTTTTTCGATACCTTCTTTTACTTTAGATAAATTAATACGAGGTAAATTATTATATTTTAACTGATTAAAAACGTCAATGGCACATAATACTGTATTGATATTCTTTAGCTGATAAATACCGGTAAGTCCTGATTTGTAAATTTCTCCTTTTTCATCCTCCAATAACATTTTACTATCAAGATATGCCGATATTTTGAGAACTTTTTCAGGAACAAATATTTCTGAATTGGTTTCGGCTGCTTTTGCTTCAAAAACAGGTATTGTTTCTTTCTGCCATTCTCCAATAATTACAGGCGTATTTTTTTTGATAATTCCTGCCTTTTCATAAGCAATTTTTTCGAGCGTATCACCTAAAAAAGCAACATGATCGAAACTAATGTTAGTTATAACTGAAAGTAACGGCTCAATTATATTTGTGCTGTCAAGTCGACCTCCCATTCCCACTTCAATAATGGCAATATCTACTTTTTCATCCTCAAAATACTTGAAAGCCATAGCCATAGTAGCCTCAAAGAAAGATGGCTGAATTTCTTCGAAAATGTTTCGATGCTTTTCAACAAAATTTGTAACATATTTTTGTTGGATTTTTTGTCCGTTTATGCGTATTCGTTCGCCGAAATCGACGAGATGAGGTGAAGTGTACAGACCAGTCTTATAACCTGCTGACTGTAAAATTGCAGATAAAAAGTGCGAAACTGAACCTTTTCCGTTCGTTCCGGCAATATGAATACTTTTAAAATTCTTATGCGGATTATCAAGTGCATCCATTAACCTGATGGTATTATCTAAACCGGGTTTATATGCAGATGCACCTACGTGCTGAAAAACAGGCAAACGATCGTAAAGATATTTAACAGCTTCTGAATAAGTTAAATCAGTTTTCATTTGTATGTTTCGTAACTAACTAATTCAGAAAGTGGTTTTCTTACTTTTTTACGGGAAGGTTGTGCAGTATAACCAACTAAAATTACCATTGCTACACGTTTTTTATGAGGAATTGAAAGAATCTTTCTGACTTTTTCTTCATTCAACCAGCCGAGAATACAACTTCCCAAACCTTCATCGGCAGCTGCAAGACAAATATGCGAAGCAACAATACCAAGGTCATATTCTGGGAAATGTTTACCTTTAATCCAGCTACCGAATTTTGAGGTAAAATTTCCGGGTTCCTCAATAAGTACAAATTGTAATGGTGCTTGTTTTGAGAAATGATTCATAGCAATTATTTTTGTAGAAGTAGCATCAGCTATTGCATGACGCTTAGCTGCATCGCGAACGACTACAAGTTTCCACGGCTGCGCATTACATGCTGAAGGTGCAAGTCTTGCAGCTTCGATTATTCTATCAACTTTTTCCTGTTCTACAGGTTTATCAAGATATGCTCTGTCGCTTTGTCGTACATTGGCAAGTTCGAGAAATGTATTCATAAGCCTGTAAATTAAATTGTTAGCAAAATACAAATGGTTAATAAAGTAATTATTCAACTTCGGATAAGAAATTCATAAAAGTAAACAACTACTTTATGGTTTAATATTTTAAAATTCGAAATGCAAACTAATAATTTTATTAAAACATTTCGGTAAATTTGTAAACAAATATAGGAAAAAAATAGTAAATTATGCTTTATAAAGTCCAAAAGTACACTGAAAAACTACTAAATTCAATCGACTACAAAAAAATAATTGTTGGTGTTAGTGGCGGACCCGATTCGGTTGCACTTTTGCATATTTTAAACAAGTTAGGATATGATTGTATTGCAGCGCATTGCAATTTTCATTTGAGAATGGCTGAATCAGAACGTGATGAATTATTTGTTCGCAAATTATGTGATACTTTCAAAATTAAACTTGTATGCGTTGATTTTGATACAAAAAGATATGCTAAAGACAATAAATTATCCATTGAAATGGCTGCCCGGCATCTTCGGTACGAATGGTTCGAGAAAATACGTGCTGAAAACAATGCTGAAGCAATTGCAACAGGGCATCATGCAGATGATAACGCAGAAACAATGCTTTTAAATCTTATTCGAGGAACAGGAATCAAGGGATTGTCAGGCATACCTCCTATAAATGGTAAAATAATCAGACCTTTGTTAACATGTACACGAGAAGAAATATTGAAATATTTACATGTCAATAGTTTAACTTATATAACTGATTCAACCAACTTACAAAATGACTTCACAAGAAATAAGATAAGAAATCAGGTAATGCCTCTATTACAAGATATTAATCCTTCTATAAAGCAAACTATTTCTAAATCAATTAAACGTTTTAGAGAGTTGAATTCATTTTATGAACAATGTGTCAAAGAAAAAATTGAAGAAGTTGTTCATAAATCCGAAAATCAAACACTGATAAATATTGAAAAGCTTTGTTTATACTCCTCCCCTGCTCTAATTCTATATGAAATTCTTTATCCTATGGGATTTCATCCTGATGTGATTGAAAAAGTTTTTGAAAACATACACAACGATTCAGGAAAATTGTTTTATTCAGAGAATTACAGGCTTTTAAAAGATAGAAATTTTCTAATAATAACTGCGAATAAAGATAAATCAAATTTAGAATATAATATTTCGCACTATGAGGACACAGTTTTCATACCTTTTAAAATGAAAATCGAACGATTTGAACGAGATAAAATTCAGTCATTAAAAACCGATAAAAACACTATTTTTGTTGATGCTGATAAAATTAAGTTTCCACTGACCATTCGTAATTGGCAAAAAGGAGATGTTTTTTTTCCTTTTGGTATGAAAGGCAAAAAAAAAATAAGTGATTTTTTTAGCGATATAAAACTTAGTATGTTTGAAAAAGAAAATATTGAGGTTTTGATTTCGGAAAATGAAATTATTTGGATTATTGGTTACAGGGCTGATGACAGGTTTAAAGTTACAGAAAAAACTCAAAATGTTATTCGATTTCAAATCCAAGAAGTTTAATATTATTATTTTTTGTGTCTCTATTTATCATATTCATAATTTTGTACCTTCATAAAATTAAACAAAATCATATTGCAAAAGAAAATTAAAACCTAAACAATTTCGTTAATTCAACCATTTTAATTAATTTTGGAAAATCAGGTTTTAATCTTGCTTGTAATATATTGAACAAACAATTTACAGTGTAAGTAAAAATTCAAATTTCAAGAGAATTTATAAAATATTTTTCCTGCCAATATAACCAAAATATTATTTAACGTATGATATTGCTAAGTATTTTTGATATAACACTTCCGTTGAAAAATCCGGTACTAATTTTCTCAATTTTATTATTTATAATTTTGTTTGCACCAATAGTGCTTAACAAATTAAAAATTCCACACTTAATTGGACTGATTATTT
The DNA here is from genome assembly GCA_964508285.1 of uncultured Paludibacter sp. GTDB lineage: Bacteria > Bacteroidota > Bacteroidia > Bacteroidales > Paludibacteraceae > Paludibacter. Next base: position 12,008 of record CAZDSY010000017.1, on the reverse strand, counting down.
CTGGTTTGATTATTGGTCCGCATGGTTTTAATATTCTGCAGCGCGACAGTAGTATAGTACTCTTTGGAACTGTGGGATTGTTATACATTATGTTTTTGGCCGGACTTGAAATTGACCTTGTTGATTTTAAGAAGAATAGCAGTAAAAGTTTAGTTTTTGGACTTTTAACTTTCAGTATTCCAATGACTTTAGGAACCCTTGCAGGACTATATATTTTAAAATTTTCTGTATTAACTTCGGTATTACTTGCAAGTATGTTTGCATCGCATACACTTATTACTTATCCTATAATCAGCAAGTTAGGAATTACTAAAAACAGAGCTGTAAATATTACAGTAGGAGGTACAATGATAACTGACACACTTGCATTGCTTGTGTTGGCAGCAATTGCAGGAATGGCTACCGGAGAAGTTAACAATGCATTTTGGATAAGATTATCAGTAGCTATAATCATTTTCGGATTAATAATAGTTTTATTATTTCCAATTATTGGTCGCTGGTTTTTTAAAAAATTTGATGACAGTATCTCACAATACATTTTTGTGCTGGCAATGGTTTTTCTTGGAGCATTTCTTGCCGAAGCTTCCGGAATCGAAGCCATTATAGGTGCTTTTTTAGTTGGATTAGCACTTAACAGGCTTATTCCCCGCACATCTCCGCTAATGAACAGGATTGAATTTGTAGGGAATGCACTTTTCATCCCATTTTTTCTGATTGGTGTAGGAATGCTTATAGATTACAGGGTATTTTTTAGTAGTTTTGATACTATAATTGTAGCAATTGTAATGATTGTTACAGCTACACTTGCTAAATTTCTTGCTGCATGGATAACACAGAAAAGTTTAAAGTTTTCGGTGGACGAAAGAAATATTATTTTCGGTTTGAGCAACTCTCAAGCTGCTGCAACATTGGCAGCAGTACTTGTTGGTTACAATATAATATTAAATAAAGCCGAAATAGATAGTGCAGCACTGTCTGGTGTAATTATTGAGCCTGTGCGTCTTCTTAATGATAGTATTTTAAACGGTACAATTCTTATGATTTTGTTTACTTGTACTATTGCATCTTTTGTAACTCAAAAAGGAGCACAAAACATAGCACTATCTGAAATGGCTGAAAATACTGAAGAGGATGATGAAAGAACACAGGAAAAAATTCTTGTTCCTGTAAATAATGCGGAAAACGCTGAAGAATTGATTAATCTAGCTTTAATTATTAAATCTAAAAACAATCGGACAGGGCTTTTTGCACTTACAATAATCGATAATCAGACTACAAACAGTAAAGAAGAAAAAGAAGCAAAAAAAATTCTGAAAAAAGCCATTGTTACAGCATCTGCAACTGATAATCATTTAACTGACCTACTCAGATACGATTTAAATATTGCCAATGGAATTACAAGTGTAGTTAAGGAAAATAAAATTACCGATATAATATTAGGCTTAACATCACAAAAAGGCATATCAAAGAATTTTCTAGGAAATCTGACAGAGGGTATTCTAGCGAAAACGAATGTTACAACCCTTATTTATAAACCTTCGCAACCTCTTTCTACCATAAAAAGACATCTTGTATTTGTACCGGAAAAAGCAGAAAGAGAAATCGGATTTCCTTTCTGGCTCATAAAAATATGGAATATTGCCCGTAATACCGGTTCTAAAATTGTTTTCTATTGCGATAAACAAACAATAGAAATTATTAGAGATATTCGAAAAAAACATCCCATTTCATGTGAATATGTTGAATTTAACGATTGGGACAATTTTCTGATTCTCTCAAGAGATATAAAAGATGATGATAATTTAATTATTATTATGAGCAGAAAGGATCGATTATCATATCATAATTATATGGTTAAAATGCCGGTATATTTAAATAAGTACTTTATTAAAACCAATTTTATTCTAGTATTTCCGGTGCAATCAGGTCGTGATGAGTTTACTAACAATGATTTGCATAACCAAACTGCAATGAATTCAATAGCTCGGCTCGATGATATTGGTAAATCAATTTTAAATATATTCCGAAAAAAATAATTTATCAGATATGAAAATAGTTCAAATATTATTTTTATTCGTACTTACTTCCACTTTTGTCAAAGCACAGGATAAATATCAATTTATAGTTTCAAAAGATGGTACGGGTGATTATACTACGATACAATCAGCTATTGATGCTTGTAAAGCATTTCCTGATAATAAAATTCTGATATTTGTAAAAAATGGCATATACCACGAAAAAATCACTGTACCATCGTGCAATACACATCTAATAATTCGAGGCGAAAGTGCTGAAAATACAATTATTACCTGGAATGATTATTTTGCTAAAATAAATCGAGGTCGTAACAGCACTTTCTATACATGGACTTTAAAAATTGAAGCCAGCGATTTCAGTCTGGAAAATATTACTGTAGCTAACAATGCCGGTCCTGTTGGCCAGGCTATTGCTTTACACGTGGAAGGCGACCGTTGTGTTTTTAAAAATTGCAGGATTCTTGGATTTCAGGATACTCTTTATGCTGCAGGCGATGGTTCAAGACAATATTATCTGAATTGTTACATAGAAGGTACCACTGATTTTATTTTTGGCGAAGCTACTGCTTTATTCGACCATTGTATTATACACAGTAAATCAGATTCGTACATAACAGCAGCAAGTACACCAAAAAAGAGTAAGTTTGGTTTTGTATTTCTCGATTGCAAACTTACGTCTGAACAAAATGTACTTCAGGCTTACCTGGGCCGTCCCTGGCGTGATTATGCACGTGTAGTTTATATTCGATGTGAAATTGGAAAACATATTGATCCCCCAGGATGGAAAAACTGGGATAAAACAGAAAGATATAAAACTGCTTATTTTGCTGAATATGGCAATTATGGACCCGGAGCAAACACTTCTGAAAGAATTAGTTGGGCTAAAATGCTAAATAAACGGAAAGCTTCAAAATATACCTCGAAATATATTTTAAAAGGTTGCGATGGTTGGCAGCCTGAATAAAATGTTTTAAACTTTTAAATATTCATTTATAATATAGATATTCAATTAATTATATTAATTAAATTTAGATTCAAATCTATATCCAAAAAATCAAAATATGAATTCAAAAGAAGAAATTGCAATTGAAAAATTTCGTTCCGGACTAAATTGTGCACAGTCCGTTGTTGCGGCATTCGTCAATTACTTTGGTTACGATGCCAAGCATGCTATGGATTTATCGATTGGTTTTGGCGGTGGTATCGGACGTTTGCAGAAAACATGTGGAGCGATAAGCGGTGCAGTTATGGTACTGGGCATGTACAACAGCAATAAAATTGCCGACTTGTCCCTTCGTAAGGAACAAACTTACGAAATGGTGCAGGATTTTGTCAAGAAATTTAAAAAACTAAATGGAAATTCTGATTGTCGACTATTGCTTAACTGCGATTTGAACAGCGAAATTGGTCATTCGCTTTATTCAAAACTTAATTTAAGAGAAAAAGTTTGTGAAAAATGTATTATCGATGCTGTTCGATTACTTGAAGAATTAGTTATAAATTAATTCAGAACTTACAATATTATGAGATTGGATCATTTGCCTGAAGATAACTCTGCAAGAATAAATCCGGAAATTTCAAGAGAAAAAGCCTTTGAGTTAATTAAAAAGTTCAATAAGGAACCTTTTCATATACAACATGCCGAAACCGTTGAAGCTGTAATGCGCTATTTTGCTGAAAATTTCGGTTACAAATCTGAAATTGAATTTTGGGGTTTAGCCGGATTGCTCCACGATTTGGATTTTGAACTTTTTCTCGACGAACATTGTATAAAAGTACAGGAAATTTTCGAAGAAGAAGGTGTAGATGCCGAAATTGAACGTGCGGTGGTTTCACATGGTTACGGACATTTAACTGATGTTATGCCCGAACATTTCATGGAGAAAGTGCTTTACGCTACCGATGAACTCACCGGCCTCATTGGTGCTGCTATACTAATGCGACCAAGTAAAAGTACACTTGATTTAACCGTTAGTTCACTTAAAAAGAAGTTTAAAGACAGGAAATTTGCAGCAGGATGTTCACGCGAAGTAATACAAAAAGGTGCTGATATGTTGGATTGGGAACTTGATTACTTAATAGAAACTACCATTAAGGCAATGCAAGAATATGAATTAGCAGAGAAAAAATAAATTTTAAGTTTGATTAATGTCAAGTATAAATTCTAAAACTGTTATTGTTACCGGTTCTGCTAACGGAATAGGAAAATGTATTGCCGAAACCTATGCTGTTGCCAATTATAACACTGTGATTGCTGACATTGACAAAACAAACGGGCAACTACTTGAAAAAATGATAAAAAGAAAAGGTTTTGAAGCATATTATATTAAAACTGATGTTTCAAAATATGAAGACATACAAATACTTGTGAATAAAACTATTGAAAAATACGGAAGTATAAATGTTCTCATAAACAATGCTGGGATTTCACGTTCTACATCAGCGTATTTATTATCTGTTGACGAATGGGATTTGGTTTTGAATACTAACCTCAGGGCGATATTTCTATTAACCCGCGAAGTTGCTAAGTTTATGCGCAAAAAAGGTGGTGGTTCGGTAGTAAATATTGCTTCTACTCGAGCTTTTCAGTCTGAACCGGGTTGGGAAGCTTATGCTGCCTCGAAAGGTGGAATTATAGCATTAACACATGCTATGGCAGCATCTTTTGCTCCCGATAAAATTAGAGTAAACTGCATTAGTCCCGGATGGATTGAAACCGGTGATTATACTAAACTTACAAAAAACGATCATGAACAACATTTTGCAAACAGAGTTGGGAAACCTGAAGATATCGCAAACGCCTGTATGTTTTTAACCGACGAAAAAAACAGTTTTATCACTGGAACAAACATTACAATAGATGGTGGAATGACCAAGAAAATGATATATGTTTAGTGTATTAATTTACACTATAAAAGCAATTTATATAAAATATTTAAATCAATAATTCAGGCTAAAAGACTAATTTTTTTATGCAAGGTAAAATATCATCTGAAATAATTTTTCGTACAGCTGATAAAAGTGACAACAATAAACTACTACTTCTGAATAGCTTAACACCAATGAATGGAAAATTCTCGCTGCTAATTGACCGAAGCCCTGATTTTTTTTCGATTGCTTGAGAAAAGAGGAAAATATTATATGTATGTAGCCGAAAAAAACAACGAAATTATAGCATCGTGTTCTGTAACCGAAATGAAAACTTTTGTTGATAAAAATCCATTCATTTCGCACTACGTCAGCGATTTTAGAGTACATCCTGATTTTTTTCGTTCAACTTTAGCAGCTCGTTTTGGGAAATATGTTTACACACAACTTCAACAACTCGATGCAAAATTGATGTTTGCAACAATAGTTTTGGGAAATAAATCGGTTATGCCATTTCTTTCGGGCCGATGGCTTTTTCCCGAAGTTTTTGGTGAAAGTTTATTCAATGTTTACCAATTAATTCCCGTTTGGTATAGTTCAAAAAATAAGAAATATAAAACAGAAATATCCATTGGCAATGATAATGAAATATTTAGAACTACTTACCTTGAGAAATTTGCATTTTACACTGATATTTATAAGTGCGATTCCGAAAAAACAAAAATTATTACTGCAAAATTAGAAGGAAAAACGGTAGCTGCGATAGCATTAACTGATACTGAAAACTACAAAAAAGAAATTTTAAAAAAAGCTCCCCGAAACCTTGAAATCTTAAGTAAAATTGTAAATTTAGTGAATAAAGCTACTCCCATAATCCTTTTACCACACCTTAACGAGCCTGTCAGAATATTGTATATTCGCTTTATTTCTTATTCAGAAGGTCATGATGCAGCATTAAAACTTCTCATATCCGAAGCTCGAAAATACGCATATCAACAAAAATATCATTTTCTTTCGATTGGCTCGCACGATAAAAGTGAGTACAACAGATTTTTCAAAGGAATTCCAAAATTTACTTTTAAAACCAAACTTTTTTTCAGTACTAATGAAAACACAAATAATATCAAACAGAAAATTGAAAACGGATGTGTTTACTGGGATTTTACAGTTTAAAATCTATGTTGGTTCGCAATTATTTTTTTGAACTAATGTAATTTCATATTTGTTTATAAAATATATAGATATCGAATTTGAGAATTTTTGTCATTAAATTTTAAAATATAATTGTTAAATAAGTTAAATAAACATAAAAAAATAAAAATAAGTTAGTTACACATGTAACTTTTCATGTATTTCTGCATCAATTTTCATGTATTTCTGCATCAATATTTATTAGCAATGACTTAATTTGCATTATTTTAATCAACCGGGAATCAATATTATTAAACATTTCAAAAAAATTACTTGTATGAAAAAATCAGTACTTTCCATAGTTATTCTGATTATTTTCAGCATGACTTATGGTATCTCTGCATTTTCGCAGAGTACGGCTTCAAATACCAATAATCCTTTGGTTTATCCTCCGAATCCAATTCCTACCGACTCAGTTTATATTTATTATTCATACGTATCTATTGATGGTTGTCCGGATTATTATTTTCAACGCGACTCAATAACATATAATGAGATATATGTTAGTTTGCGAAAAATACAAAATACGGGGAGAATTTGTACCCAGGTTATTACAAGTTTTACTGCTAAAATGTTTCTTGGTTTATTTAAAACCAATACGAAAGTATTTTTGGATGGGAAATTCCTAACTGAAATAACACCACAATGTAAGCCTGATAAAGAAGGAGTTGTGGTAAATTGTAATGGTAATTTATACATTCAGGAAATATCTCCAATGGCTGTAATGCAACTTTATGTAATTTCCAAAAGTTCCAATTTAACACTAAAAATAGGTGATAAGGTAAAATTTGCGGGAACAAAATTTTCTACCTTTACAAAAGTATATGCACCTTGTTCGGTGGTGGGAGAAGCAAACTGCATTACATTAGTTGAACCATCACCGGTATGTGTAAAAGATCGGAAAGGAAATGTTGTACTTTGTAACCGTCAGTTGTTTATTGAGGAACTTACAACCACCAATGATTCTGCAAAAGTTAGCAAACCGAAGCTTTTTGCATTTGAAAACCCAGCATTAACTGATGCAGCCGGAATTACTAAACCAGCATTATCATTGAACGACAAAGTATTATTTGGCGCTGAAATTTTCGATAATGCACAGAACTATGTTGATGCACAATGTCCTGTTTCAGGTAAAGTTAAATGCTTTGAGTTAATAAACGATATACCTGATTGTGAATTAAACAAAGAAGGGATTGTAGTAAAGTGTAATAATGATTTGTTTATTGAAGAATTCAGTATTGCAGCGATTGCCATAAAACAACTGTATGCAATCAAATTAAATTCGAATTTATTACTAAAGGAAGGTGACCGTGTCAAATTCGGAGGTTATAAAATTCAACCCGATTCATTGAGTTCAACCCTGCCATGTCGTATTGTTGGTGTAGCTCTCTGTGCAAAAATTATTGAACCTACTCCCCCACCATGTATAGCAGACAGAAAAGGAGAAGTGGTAGTCTGTGAAAACAATTTGTTTATTAGAGAAATCACTAATTTAACCGATGCAACCGAAGTTTACAGATTGTTTGCTTTTGAAAATCAAGCAACTATTAATGCAGAGGGAACAATTTCGCAGCGTTTGAGTGTGGGCGATGTAGTAAAATTTGCTCCTGTATTTTTTACTAACGATTCTATCAGAACAGGAAATTGTCCTGTAGTAGGAAAGGCAGTTTGCATAACTTTAGTTTACGATGTACCAAATTGTGTTCCCGACCGAAAAGGGAAGGTAATTACTTGTAATAATCAGTTATATATCAGTGAAATAACTCCGACTGCTCAAAATACTTTGCAGTTATATGCTTTCAGAAATAATGATAATTTTGAAATACTCAAAGAAGGAGATTTAGTAACATTTGGCGCTGTTCAGATACAACCAAATAGTACTACTATTGTAACAGACTGTAAAATTATTGGCATTGCTGAATGTTGGAAGATAATTGAATCCTCTCCTGAATGTTTATTGAACCGGAAAGGTGTTATTGAACAAGGTATAGATGGTTGTCAGGGAAGACTTTTCATTCGAGAAAATGAAAACCGTCGTCTTTTTGCTATAGCACTCAAATACACTGAGAATATCTCAATTTCAGGCATAAAACCAGGTTACAAAGTAATTTTTGGAGGATATTTAACCAGTAAAGACAGCAATAGTGTAAGCTTATGTTATACTGATGGTGTGGCTGAATGTCTCAAAGTTATCGACACAAATGTTGGATGCGAATTAAATCGTAAAGGCATAATAGTGAACGGAACAGATGCATGTGTAAACCGTGTTTTTGTGCGGGATATTAACACAGGAGGTTTATATCTTTTTAATTATTTCGATGGCATGTATCGCACCGATAATTATACAACCAAACTCAAAATTGGTGATATGGTTGCTTTTAGCGCTGTTGAAAAAGATTATACCCAATACGATTCATGTAAAATTGCAGGGATTGTTGCGTGTTACGAACTGATTTCATTTGTCAAAACTTACAGCGTTAGCGGATATGCACTTACTGAAAGCGGAAAACTAAATTCAGGGAGAGCCGTTTTAATTCATAAGCCTACACGGAAAGTTTTTGCAATAAGTAAAATTAATGAAGGATATTTTGAATTTAAAAATATACCAAATTCAGTTTATACAGTTTATGTAATTCCTGCCTATCCCGAACTAATGCAGTATGTACCTACATTCTATGTAGATAAGCTATTCTATCGAAATGCTGACTTCTTTGAAGTAAACACCGACAAAAACACTGAGATTTATGTAAAAATGCGTTTCCACGAACTTAAAACAGGTACAGGACGTATATCAGGAAATATACATTATGAAACAGATAATCTCAACGACAGTTTAACAATTAAAAATGTGTTTGGTGAATCCTTTGCAAGTGCAAATTTCAATCTTGCTGTTGATGTACCTGTACTTTTACTTGATTTGAATGATCAGACAGTAGCCTGGACGATTACAGATATTTATGGAAATTATGTTTTCAAAAATGTTCCGAACGGAAGTTTCATAATTTTCAGTGAAACTTCTACAGCTTCTGCAAACTCAAAAGTTGAATTATCCGGCGAAAGAAATTCTGTAACTGCAAACCTGGTTATGAAAAGCAACACAGAAAGCACCTCTATTGGAGATCCACTAATTTCTAAACTTGTTGTTTATCCGATTCCTACGAATGAAAAATTAAATGTAGTTCTCCAGGAGAGTGATATGATAAGCATCTTCGATTTAAGAGGACAATTACTGTATAAAAAATTGGGCGTTATTGGTTTGAATGAAATTAATTTGAGTAGTTTTGGCAAAGGATTATTTATACTCAGATCCGGAAATAATACTATCAAAATTGTTAAAGAATAAAATCAGAATATTAATTTTTCAGAATTGTATTTCTTGAGAAAATATTAACTATTAAAATGCCTGATAGATACGTAATTTCTGTCAGGCAATTTTTTTATTTTTAAACCGAATTTTTCTCTTCACATTCATATAAGAGTTTTTTGCATATTTTTGTGTACTGATTTAGTCATATATATCAAACTTAAGTACAAACATTTAAAAAATAAAAATGTCAAATCGCTCAAGATTATCTACTTTATTAATAACAGTTTCTGTAACTTCTTTTATGGGAACTTTTTTAATTTCCTCGATAAATATTGCTTTACCTTCAATAGCAGATACTTTCGAACTTAACTCCTTACAATTGAGCTGGATTGTTACGGCATTTTTACTTTCTTCAGCCATGTTTTTATTACCAGCGGGACGTTGGGCCGATTTAACAGGAATCAACAAACTTTACAAGGCAGGCTTGGTTATTTTCACCATATCAATCTTTCTGAGTTCATTTGCTGTGAATGGTCTCTGGCTTATCATACTTCGCTTTTTGCAAGGTATCGGAGCCGCTTTTACAAGCACAACGGGTCAGGCAATACTTGTTAAGGCATTTCCCGTAAACGAGAGAGGAAAAGTTATTGGTATTTCGGTTTCTTCTGTATATACCGGACTTGCATTAGGTCCTTTTGCCGGTGGTTTTTTGACGCAATATGCAGGTTGGCAATCAATTTTTTTAATTTCAACAATTTTAGGAGCAATTGCTACAGTGATTGCTTTTAGTAACCTTGAAAAAGAGGTTGTGAAAAACGAACTAAATCCCCACGATTTGAATCATACAGGGATTGTGGTTTATATGATAGGTTTAATTATGCTTGTTTATGGTTCAGGTCAAATTCCGGGAATACGTGGATGGATATTAATGTTATTAGGCATCGTTTTACTTATTTTATTCTGGATGTTTGAGCATAAATCAAAACAACCAATGATTGACACAAAACTGTTTACTAAAAACAGGCTTTTTGCATTTTCTAATATTGCCGCTCTCATAAATTATGCAGCCACTTCAGCCATTGTTTTCTTTCTTAGTCTTTATTTGCAAAAAATCAGAGGATTAGAACCCCGAGAGGCCGGACTTATTTTAGTAGCACAACCTATAATGATGACTCTATTTTCACCTGTCGTTGGGCGATTATCTGACAGAGTACAACCTCGATACCCAGCTTCATCCGGAATGATAATGTGTACTGTTGGGCTTTTAGCAATGTCATTTTTTAATCAACACACTCCTATTTGGATAATAGTAAGCGTTTTATTATGGATTGGAACAGGTTTTGCGCTATTTTCATCGCCAAATATGAATACTATAATGAGTTCTGTGGACAGGAAAAGCATTGGATTAGCATCAGGTACAGCTGCCTCTATGCGTATATTGGGTCAGATTATCAGTATGACAATTATTACATTATTTTTTGCAGCATATTTTCAAGGTAAGCAAATAGCCATGGTTGATAATAAAATATTTTTAAAAGTAATGCAATTAGGTTTTTTGAGTTTTACACTACTGTGTGCCAGTGGAATTTATTTTTCTGTATCACGTGGAAGCTTAAATCGAACATTATAACAACTGATTAATAAAATCAGATAACTGCTGAAAATCAAATTAATATATTTTTTTAAAAAATACAGATAAAAACTTTGTCATTCAAAAAAATAAATCTACTTTTGTATTGATTTCTCAGGCAACAGCATTCCTGCTCTTGAACAACAATCAATTAATTTATACAATTTAATTAAACAAACCATTTTTTGTTATTCCACTTACTGTGTGGAAAACTTACCTTATCAAAATATATTCATTATTCTATGAGTAATTTCAACATTTTGCAGTTAAATGCAAAAAGCGAAGCCGAATTACGTGCTATCGCGGGCGAAATGGGTATTAAAATTCCCAATTCAATGTCCAAAAATCAAATGGTATATGCCATTCTCGACGAACAGGCTGTTATTGGTGCACAAGCTAAAACTATTGCACAACAGGCAAATCAAGAAGATAAGAAAAAAAGACAACGTATTACAGTAAAAAAATCTACTGAAAAAAACTTTTTCCCGAATACTACTATCGATAAACCTGCTGCTGACACTGATAATACAGTTCAACAAATATCAGAAAAAGAAGTCGAACAAACTCAGACAGTAAAATCTGATGTACAGCCGGAAGAAAAGCAACAAAAGTTAAATCCTTCTCAAAAATCAAAAACACAAAAGAAAACGCAAGAAAAATCGCAAAAATCAAAAAAAACGAAACCTGCAAAACAGGAAATTAAAAATGAGATTGCAACTGAGCCCCATCTTAATGAAGTGAAAGATGAGGAAGCGGAAAAACTTACCGAAACTACAAATTGGGAAGATCCGGTTGTAACTGAAGAAACAGAAATAAAAACAGCACTCTTAACTGAGTCTAACTCCGAAGTTGTTGCAACATTACCATTATTAACTGAAACACAACAAACATCGCAAACAAACGGATCGAACGGATTTCATAAACCAAAATTCAATCCAAGACCCGATCGTCAGGAAAAGCAATTTGATTTTGATGG
>CAZDSY010000016.1:0-36243 GCA_964508285.1 uncultured Paludibacter sp. | reverse complement strand
GCCTTGATATTCCCGAAGATGTAGTGGATTATATTGCCGAAAATGTCGTTGATAATGTTCGCGATTTGAATGGTACCTTGGTTTCGCTTCTGGCTCATTCAACACTGGCTGATATACCTATTGACATTAAACTTGCCGAAAAAGTTATCAGTCGAATTGTAAATATTACACCGAAAATAAATACTGTAGAAAAAATAAGAGATGTTGTTTGTGAATATTATTCACTAAGCGTTGATTCAATATCAACAAAGAGTCGTAAACGCGAAGTGGTTCAGGCACGCCAAATTGCCATGTATCTTTCAAAACAACTCACAAAAAATTCTCTTTCATCTATAGGCAACGCGATAGGGCAAAGAGATCATGCAACAGTGCTTCATGCATGTAAAATAGTTACTGACCTTATGGAAATTGATAAAAATTTCCGCTCGAGCGTGAAAGAAATAGAAGAAAGACTAAAAAAATAGTTTTTTGTAAGTAAGAATAATTGATTACAGCTGATTATATGGTAAATAATCAGCTGTTTTTGTGTTGTTATGCGCCAAATCTGTATGTAATTTATAAATGTGTTACATTAATCTAAGTTCATATTTTTTTGTTTTTTGTTGCTATACTTGCAATGCAGTAACGAAAAAAAGTATTAATTTTACATCTGGAAATAATATTAAAACGCATAAAAAATGATTTTCAAATTTACCCTGCTGTCCGATGAGGCAGACAATTTTGTAAGAGTTATTAATATTGATTCGGAAGCCACATTTTTCGAATTACATAATGCAATTCTCGATGCTGTAAATTTCACTCACGACCAAATGACTTCTTTCTTTATATGTTCCGATGATTGGGAAAAGGGACAGGAAATAACGTTGATAGAAATGGAATCGAGTTCTGAATATGATAATCTGGTAATGGAAGATACCCGTCTTGAAGAACTGATTTCTGACGAAAAACAGAAACTTATGTATGTTTTCGATCTTATTTCTGAGCGAGCCTTTTTCATGGAACTTACAGAAATTATTCCCGGTAAAAAACTTGATAAGCCTGAATGTATTCTCTCAAAAGGAAATCCACCTGCTCAAATATCTGTTCACGAAGATTCTGCATATATTTCAGGAATAAATGTCGATGAAAATTTTTATGGAGATGAGGATTTCGATTTTGACGAACTCGATGAAGAAGGTTTTGGCGATATGAATTTTGATGACAGCTCGCTTTTTTCAGAAGATCCAAAATTTTAAAAATATGCAATTGTCAATTTCACTAAAAAACAGAAAATTCATCGATTTTCTGTTTTTTTAGTTTTGATTTAAAAAAGTTTTAAATGAAAACATTGATTGTGCTTTTAGGACCTACTGGAGTTGGTAAAACTGATGTCAGTATTCGTTTAGCACAATATTTCAGTTGTCCGATAATTTCGGCAGACTCACGCCAAATTTTTAAGGAAATGAAAATCGGTACAGCTGTTCCTGATGAAACACAACTTGAAGCTGTAAAACATTATTTTATTGGAAGTCATTCTGTTCACGAAAAATATAATGCAGGAATATACGAACAAGAAGCCCTTGAATTAATAGAAAAACTTTTCGTAACCGGCGATGTACTTTTAATGGCAGGCGGCTCGATGCTCTATATAGATATTATTTGCAAGGGAATGGACGACATTCCTTCTGTAGATGTTGAAACAAGAAATTACTGGCAAGATTTGTTTGAAAAGAATGGCTTGAAATTTATTCAGGATGAATTGAAACGGCTCGACCCCGTGCATTATTCCAAAGTTGATTTATCGAACTATAAAAGAGTCTTACATGCGCTGGAGATTTGTACGATTGCAGGCAAACCATTCTCATTGCTGCGTACGGGATTACAGAAAGAAAGACCTTTCAGAATTCTGAAAATCGGACTCACGCGCGAAAGGGAAGAACTTTACGAACGTATAAATGCACGTGTAGATCAAATGATGCTCGATGGTTTACTCGATGAAGCCCAAAAACTTTTGCCGTTTAAAAATTTAAATGCACTTAATACCGTAGGTTATAAGGAACTTTTTGGTTATTTCGAAGGAGAGTATGATCTTGAAACTGCTGTGAATAAAATTAAAAAAAATACTCGTGTTTATGCCCGGAAGCAGCTAACCTGGTTTAAACGCGATGATAATATTCATTGGTTTCATCCCGATCAGGTAAGCGAAATTATTCAATTAATCGAACAAAGTATAAACTAAAAAAAATATATGCATGATTATCAATGAAAATATTTCGTTGCTTAATTACAATACTTTTGGGATTGACGCCAATGCCCGTTATTTTGTAGAATATTCTTCTGCGAATGAACTTATCGATATTTTGCGATCAGAAATTTTTCAATCAAATAAATTTTTACATATTGGCAGTGGGAGCAATCTACTCTTTACGCGTGATTTTGACGGAATCATTTTGCACTCCGTAGAAAGAAAAATTTCAGTTATATCCGAAAATGATACCCATGTAATAATTGAAGCTACTGCAGGAGTAATTTGGGACGATTTGGTTGCTTTTTGTGTAGAAAAAAAAATGTGTGGAATTGAAAATCTTTCGGGAATACCTGGAGAGACCGGCGCCGCTGCAGTGCAAAATATTGGCGCTTACGGAGTTGAAATTAAAGATGTTATTAAAAAAGTAAAGACATTCGATACGCAAAAATTATCACAAAAAGAATTCAGTGTTGATGAGTGTGAGTATGGTTATCGTTCAAGTATTTTTAAAAAGAAATTTCCCGGACGTTATATTATTACATCGGTGCAATTGAAACTATCGAAAAAAAATGAGTTTCACTTAAGCTATCACCACCTTGAAGATGTTGTGAAGAATTATGGTGATATAAATTTTGAAAACATCAGAAAAGCTGTTTTACAAATTCGCAACAGTAAACTTCCCGACCCAAAATTGCATGGAAATGCAGGAAGTTTTTTTATGAATCCTGTTGTTGATAACAATCTGTTTTTGGAACTTTTACAACGTTATCAAAATATACCATATTACCGGATTAGTAACGATGAAGTGAAAATTCCTGCAGCCTGGCTTATCGAACAATGTGGTTTTAAGGGGAGAACCCTTGGTAAAGCAGGTGTACATCCTCAGCATGCACTTATATTAGTGAATTTGGGAAAATCGTCAGCCGATGATATTGTTATGCTTGCGAATGAAATAATACATGTTGTTGAGCAAAAGTTTAATATTAAACTTCGTCCCGAAGTTATTTATGTATAAATTAAAATTCGCTTTATTTGAATATATTCCGTGCATTTAAAGCCTGCTGATACCTTCTTGCATTTTGTTGATGTTCAGCCCATGAAACAGCAAAATTATGTTCTCCGTTCAGCGTTTCTTTTGCACACATGAAAATATATTCATGATTTTTGTAATTCAATACAGCATCAATAGCGTTTGCAGTAGTAATTCGAATGGGTCCGGGGGGTAATCCAGTGTTTTTGTAAGTGTTATAAGGCGAATTAATTCGTAATAGTTCTCCGCCAATACGTCGCAAACTAAAATCACCGTAAGCAAATTTTAAAGTAGGATCGGCTTGCAAAGGCATGTTTTTTTTCATACGGTTTATGTACAAACCCGCAATTACAGGTCTTTCGTTACTTAAATTTGATTCTTCTTCAACGATGGATGCTAATGTACTTACTTCTGTTAAGGTAAGCGGAATTTGAGCTGCTTTCGTTTTTCTATCTGTAGTCCAGAATTTCTTATATTCTTTTAGCATACGCTCAAAAATTTCAGATGCATCACTATCCCAAAAAATTTCATAAGTATCAGGAATAAAAATACTTACTGAATTATAAGTGTTAAATCCATATTGACTCAAAAAAATGCTGTCAGATAATAATTGTACAATCGATGTTGAGTCGGCCATGAGTTGTGCTGATAAACGTCGGGCAAGTTGTTCTTTGGTACGTATGTTATTGAAAGTTAAACGAACCGGACTTTGACTACCATTACGCAATTTTCTGATCAAAGTAAAGTTATTCATTCCTTTTTTTAACTCATAGCGTCCGGATCTGATTTTTTTACCATATTTCATTATTTTGGCTGCAAGATTAAAAGTAGAAGGTATAATCAAATGTTGTTCAAGCGAATCTTTTACAACCTGATAAGAACTTTTGTCGTAGATATAAAGATAAGAATTTTGTCCTTTTTCAGATTTAATGTTCGGAACAAAAAACACGTAAATAAAATAAATAAATATCGCTAATCCGCTTATAATTAAGTAAATAAAAAGCCTTTGGAATGATTTTTTTTGCATTTATTGTTATTTATTTTTTATAGACAAATGGAAACTATTTTTCTGCAAAAATAATTTCTTTTTTGCGTTTTGATTGTATATATTGCAGGTTATGAGCGTTAAACATGCTTAATTTAAAGAAATTGTAAACTTTAAACTGTATTTTAAAAAATGTGTTTTGATATTTCAGATTTCGTTCGTATATTTGCAACCGCAAAAGCACGGAAGTGTGGGTGAGTGGCTGAAACCAACAGTTTGCTAAACTGTCGTACGGGTAACCGTACCACGAGTTCGAATCTCGTCGCTTCCGCTCGTAAAAAGAGACTTCATCTGAGGTCTCTTTTTTTATTTTAATTCAAGAATTAAGATAGTATATAAAAAAAGACAATGGGTAACTTCGCAGCCACCCATTGTTAAATTAACCTTAACCTTAACTATGAAAAATTTATCTGTTTGTTTACGCAGCAAAGATAATATCATATTGTGGAAAATCCAAAAATTATTCAAAAAAAAATTATATTTTTTGTATAAGTATGTTCACAAGCTTCTTTGAGCACTATTTGTTAGTAAATTATTTTTGAAATAATTTTTATTCTGATAGAAATTTATATGCAATCCAGGTCATTCCTGCCGTTCCGGTAAGAAGTGCATCTTCATCAATTATAAAATTGGAAGAATGAAGTCCACCTGTATGATAGTTTTTTTCGGATTTAGCTCCAAATCGATAAAAACATGAAGGATATCGTTGGGCAAAAAAACTGAAATCTTCTGATGTCATTCTTACATCGAGTTCTTTTATATTTTCTATTCCGAAATATTCAGCAGCAAAACTTCGTGCTTTGAATGTGATATCAGGATTGTTTATTACACACGGATAACCATCGGGAATATCAATCTGAGCTTTACAGCCATATGCTTCACAAGTTTCTGTAATAATTTTTGTGATTTTTATCAACGCGGTTTTTCGCCAGTTTTCATCCATAGTTCTGAATGTGCCTGATAGATTTACTTCGTGAGGGATAATATTTTGTGCGCCATCGGCTATTAGTCTTCCAAATGTCAGTACCATGGGTATAAATGGACTGCACAAACGGCTTTTTACCTGCTGAAGTGAGACAAGAGTTTGTGCAGCAGCAAGAACAGTATCGTTACACAAATGAGGTAATGCACCGTGTCCACCTTTACCGCTTATTTTTACATGAATTTCATCAGCCGATGCCATAATTGTACCTTCTCTGAAACCTACAGTTCCGGTTGGATAATCCACTGAAATATGTTGAGCAAGAATCAGTTCCGGTTCAATGTCGTTAAAAATGCCATCTTCAAGCATAAGCCTGGCGCCTCCGGGAGCTTTTTCCTCGCCGGGTTGAAATATCAGCAAAACCGTTCCTTCAAAATGCTGTTGAAAATTTTTAAGTGTTTTCGCAGCACCTAAAAGACATGCAGTATGAGCATCGTGTCCACATGCATGCATTACCCCGTTATTTCTTGACTTCCAAGGCATATTATTTGTTTCATTAATAGGTAAAGCATCCATGTCAGCACGTAGTGCAATTACTTTTTTGGTAGGATGCTTTCCTTCAATTTTTGCAAGTATTCCATTACCTCCAATGCCTGCTCTGAAAGAGATATTCATTTCAGATAGTTTTTGTTGGATGAAACGGGCAGTATTATATTCTTCAAACGAAAGTTCGGGGTTCGCATGCAGATGTCTGTAAACTTCTTTTACAAAATCTGAGTTCTTGGTTATGAATTTCTGAAATAATTGTTTCATATTTTTGAAAAAATCGACTACAAAAGTAATATATATTTCTGGTACAGATTTTGAAAATGAGTTTCATGCAATTAAAATTCCAACTATGTACGTAATTTAACTAAAATTTATCTTTAATTGTAAGTGAAGTCTGTTTGCTAAAATATTTTTTTATAACTTTGTCTGCTCAAAAAATGAATATTCAGAGCGTTTTTTATTAAGTAGATTATTTAAAAATTATAGTTTAGTTAAACTTAAAAATATTTTATATGAAAAGAATTAGTGTTATTTTATTGGTTTTAAGTGTCTTTGCTTTTGCAAATGCTCAAAAACCTGTAATTGATTTTGAAGTAAAAACATGGGACTTTGGAAAATTCAACGAACAGGATGGAGTTGTAACTTACAATTTTAAATTTACGAATAAAGGTAGTTCACCACTTGTTGTAAGTCGCGTACAAGCTTCGTGCGGATGTACAACACCCTCTTGGACCAAAGAACCAATTGAACCGGGTAAAAGTGGTTCCATCACTGTAAGTTATAATCCTGCAGGACGTCCGGGAGTATTCACGAAAAGTATTACTGTTTACAGTAATGCCACCGAAGAGCAAACTACTTTGTTCATTAAAGGGGAAGTACTTACTCAACCAAGATCAGCATCAGATAATTATCCAATGACTTTTGGCCCCAATTTAAGAGCAAAAACAAAACTGGTGCAGATGAATAATATTGAAAAAGGAAAAAATCAGGTTCGTCAACTTGAAATAATGAATCCAGGAAAAGCGCCTGTAAAAGTAGCAGTTGAAAACTTGCCGAATCATATCACATACACTGTAATACCCGAAGTGCTTAATGCGGAGCAAACCGGAGTTATTTCATTTACTTTCAATTCAAAACTTTGTTCCGGATGGGGTCCGCTTACTGATGAGGGTTTTATTGTTGTAAATGGACAAAAAAATCTAAACGAAGAATATAAAGTAAAGATTCTTTCCAATATTGTTGAGAATTTCAGAGAAATGACGCGTGAGCAAAAACAAAAAGCTCCAATCTTTGAAACTGCACAACGTACTTATGACTTTGGGCTAGTAAAGGCGGGTACAAAAAAGCATTTAAAAATAAAAATTGGTAACAAGGGAATTGATAATCTTGAAATTCGCAGGGTGATAAATTACAACAGGGAAATCGCTATCCTGCCAGAAAAACTTACCGTAACAAGTGGTAAGGAGGGTTTTATAACTGTTACTTTAGATACAAAAAATCTAAATGAAGGAGACTACAAAAGAAATATTACTTTACAAACGAATGATCCTGATAATAGTTTAGTAACTATTATGTTAAGCTGGAAAGTTCAAAAATAAGTAATATATTTTTTAGGTTGAAATTTTAGATTTTCTAAGAATTAAAAGAGCGCGAAAAATTTCTAAACAATTTTTTCCGCGCTTTTTTATTCGCTATACTTATTATATTTGTTACCGATTTTATTAATTTAAAACAGCAAAAAACAATAAAAAGTGCATTATAAACACTCTCATCCTGAAAATGATCCTTCATTCAAGGCTATAACCGTGAATTCAGGGGTTGAAAACGTTCCATCAGTAAATCCATATCTCAAACGGGTAAAACGAAAGAAACAGCTCGAAATAAAAGAATATATCGATGGAATTCTAAACGGAAACATTTCAGTGCTCAGTCAGGCGGTTACACTTATTGAAAGTTCGTTGCCGGCTCATCAGGAAATTGCTCAAAAAGTAATTGAGGGCTGCTTGCCATATGCAGGCAATTCGGTTCGGATAGGAATTACCGGTGTCCCGGGTGCGGGGAAAAGTACCTTTATTGAATCGATGGGTATGTACTTGGTTCGAAAAAATCATAAATTAGCTGTTTTAGCTATCGACCCAAGCAGCGAGCGCTCCAAAGGCAGTATTCTTGGTGACAAAACACGCATGGAGCAACTTTCTGTTGAAAAAAACGCATTTATTCGTCCGTCACCTTCAGCAGGTTCGTTGGGTGGAGTAGCACGCAAAACCCGCGAAAGTATCATTCTTTGCGAGGCTGCCGGATATGATGTAATTTTTGTAGAAACTGTAGGTGTGGGGCAGTCGGAAACTGCCGTTCATTCAATGGTAGATTTCTTTTTATTATTACAAATTACCGGTGCTGGAGATGAACTGCAGGGTATAAAACGCGGAATTATGGAAATGGCCGATGGTATTGTTATCAACAAATGCGATGGACAAAATGTTGAAAAAGCAAAACTTGCTAAGGCACAGTTTCAAAGTGCTTTGCATTTATTTCCACAAAGTAGTTCAGGTTGGGTACCTGAAGTGCATACTTGTTCTTCAATTGAAAATATAGGGATTGATGTGGTGTGGGATATGATTGAACGTTATCTAGCTTACGTAAAGCAAACCGGTTTTTTTATTTCACATCGTAACGAACAATCAAAATATTGGATGTATGAAACGATTAACGAAAAATTAAAATCAGGTTTTTATCAGAATAATAAAATAAAAAATTTACTCACAGAGTATGAAAATAAAATTCTTACTGATAAAATGACATCATTTATTGCTGCCCGTGAATTACTCGATGCATATTTTTCGGACTTAATAACAGAAAATTTATGAGCCTTAATGTGAATGTAATTTACAATGAATCCTGTATTGATGGTTTAAAAAAAATGAAAAACAATTCGGTAGATTTGATATTTACCGATCCGCCTTACTTTCAGTACCGTGCTAAAAATGTAAGCAGGTTGAAAAATCATAAAGATGTTGTTACTGAATTCGAATTTGATGGTTTTAAAACGGAAGAGGAATATCTGTCTTTTCTCGAAGATGTTTTAAAAGAATGTTTCCGGATTGCTAAGCCCGGAGCTGCAGGTTATATTTGGTGTGGCGACGATTTTGTTTCGTACATTAATCGTATTGTGGAAAAAGTAGGTTTCCAGTTTCGTAAAGTAATACACTGGCATAAAACGAATCCTTTTCCGGCAATTTACACGCGTAAAATGTTTGCCAACAGTATGGAATTACTTGTACATTTCTCAAAAGGTACACCAAAAACATGGAATCATAAACATGTTAACGAGATGCATAATTTTATAGAAGCGCCAATTTGTATGGGGAAAGAACGAACCGCACACAAAACCCAGAAACCGCTGAAAGTTTGCATTCCTTTTTTAGAAATCAGCAGTAACCCGGGCGATTTAGTTATTGATCCATTTATGGGTTCAGGAAGCACGGCTGTAGCTGCAAAAATGCTTGGGAGAAACTTTATAGGCTTTGAAACAAATGCAGAATTTTGCAGAATTGCAGAGGAAAGACTGAATTTTTAAAAATATGAATTTCATGAAATCAAAAAATTTATTCTAACTTTTTATAATTTTAAGTTCAAGGGTGTTTTGCCAGGATAGTAAACTGAATACTGGTTCATAATTATCACATAACACATTAACTACAGACGGTAGTTTCACTTATATTGTAATATTAGCAAGTTTTAGTTCAGCCATTAATTATGAAAGATTAATATATTGTGGTTCTACTTACACAACTTTTGGAAAAGTAGGAGTTGGATATAGCATTTATGGTGATGTAGGTGGTGGCGAATGGAGTGGAATACAGATTCCTGTTTCTGTAAGCTTCCTTTAAGGCATGGGTAAAAATCATTTCGAAATTAATTTAGGCGTACGAACTATTTTTGCGGAACAATTTGATTATAGTTGTTTTTATTATCCAATTGCAAATCTGGGCTATCGGTATCAAAAACATTTAGGAGGTTTCTTGTTTAGAGCATTGGTTGGCACAGATGGAATAACTTTAGGAGTAGGATTAGCTTTTTGATAATTTGAAATAAAATGTTACTTGCTGTCTCCGACGTATTCATAGAATTTATCTGTATTTATCAGAAAAACCATTCGACAAAATATACAAAAGAGGTTCTTGCCATTTCAGAAAGAACCTCTTTTTCGTATTTAATATTTTACTTTTTAGTCTTTAATTTTTGCTGATAAAAATTCCCGGTTCAAACGGGCAATGTGCGAAATAGAAATAGCCTTAGGACATTCTACTTCACAAGCACCGGTATTGGTACAATTACCAAATCCGAGTTCGTCCATTTTGGCAACCATTGCTTTGGCACGGGCAGCACGCTCAATTTTTCCTTGTGGCAATAATGCCAATTGACTAACTTTTGCAGCTACGAATAGCATTGCAGAACCGTTTTTACAGGCTGCGGCGCATGCACCACAACCAATACATGCAGCTGCATCCATTGCTTCATCGGCAGCATATTTAGGAATCGGTATCGCATTTCCATCGGGAACACCGCCGGTATTAACTGAAATAAATCCGCCTGCCTGAATTATTTTATCATAAGCACTTCTGTCAACTATCAAATCTTTAATTACCGGAAATCCGGCCGAGCGCCATGGCTCAACCGTAATTGTTTCGCCATCTTTGAAACGACGCATGTGAAGCTGACAGGTAGTAGTTTCAGGGTCCATACCATGTGGGTGACCGTTAATATAAAGACTGCACATGCCACAGATACCTTCGCGGCAATCGTGATCGAACGCAATCGGTTCTTTACGTTCTTTTATCAATCGTTCGTTCAATACATCAAGCATTTCGAGGAACGAACTATCGGTGGATACATTATCCATTTTATATGTCTCAAAAGCTCCCTTAGCTTTCGGACCGGCCTGACGCCATATTTTGAGTGTTACATTTATATTTTTTTCCATAAGACTTGAAGTAAACAAGTAAACGGGGAAACAAGGAAACAAATGCTTCGTATGTTTTGCGTTACTTAAGTTTTAATAAATTATTATCTTTATTCAAAATTATCTGGGTGAATTAAACCTCCTTGGTTTTTAGATTTAATCAAAGCTGAAAGCATTCTGATGATTTCTAAAATATCACGGTTTAGTTTTTCAAAACTCTCATTATCTAAAAAATTCAAACGCTGAGAAATGAGCAACTGGGTCTCAATTTCAGAGGCGGAACCTAAAGAAATAAACAGAAAACGAACTAGTTCTTTATCAGAATGTCTGCCATATCCCTCAGCGATATTGGATGAAATTGATACAGCAGATCTTCTGATTTGTGATGTTAATCCATATATTTCTTCTTTCGGAAAAGAGTTAGTTAGTTTATAAACTTCAACTACAAAATCTACAGACTTTTGCCAAAGAATTAAATCTTTGTGTGTTTGCATTTTGTTATATTTTTGTAGTCTTGAAGTTTATTTGTTTCCTCGTTTCCTCGTTTCCTTGTTTCTTAACTACGCTTTATAGTTACGTTGTTGACGTTTGATAAATTCGTATTCCAGCGGTTCTTTCAATAATGTAGGTTCTTCACCTTCACCGTTGAATTTCCAGCATGAGGCAAAGGAAAATTCCTCGTCATTACGTAATGCTTCACCGTCCGGTGTCTGATACTCTTCGCGGAAATGACCGCCACACGATTCTTCACGCATGAGGGCATCGCGTGCCATTAGTTCGCCAATTTCGATAAAATCAGCTACGCGCAACGCTTTTTCGAGTTCAACATTCATATCGGTACTCTGTCCGGGAACATAAACTTTTGTCCAGAATGTTTTGCGTATTTCCTTGATTCTTTCGAGAGCATGTTCCAGACCGGCTTTGTTTCGTCCCATACCAACGAAATCCCACATAACCAATCCAAGTTCGCGATGAATAGAATCAACCGAACGATCGCCCTGAATCTTCATAATTTTGTCGATACGTTCTTTGATTGCTTTTTCAGCTTCGATAAACTCAGGTAAATCAGTACTCATACGGGGTACCTGAATCTGATCGGCTAAATAGTTTTGAATTGTATATGGAAGTATAAAATATCCATCAGCCAAACCCTGCATAAGTGCCGAAGCTCCTAAGCGGTTTGCACCGTGATCCGAAAAATTAGCTTCACCAATACAGAAAAGTCCGGGTATTGATGTCTGCAGTTCATAATCTACCCAAATACCACCCATTGTATAGTGAATAGCAGGATAAATCATCATTGGAGTCTTATAGGGATTGTCGTCCACAATTTTTTCGTACATCTGGAAAAGGTTTCCGTAACGGGCACGGATAACATTTTCGCCAAGACGTTCTATGGCCGATGAGAAATCGAGATATACGGCAAGTCCGGTATTTCCAACACCATAACCGGCATCACAGCGTTCTTTGGCTGCACGTGAAGCAACATCGCGCGGAACTAAGTTCCCGAACGCAGGATAACGACGCTCAAGATAGTAATCGCGATCTTCTTCTTTCAGATCGGTTGGTTTGAGTTTTCCGGCGCGGATAGCTTCGGCATCTTCTTTCTTTTTTGGCACCCATATACGTCCATCGTTACGCAAAGATTCAGACATAAGCGTCAGTTTCGACTGATAATCACCATGTACGGGAATACAGGTTGGGTGAATCTGAGCGTAAGCCGGGTTTGCGAAATAAGCGCCTTTTTTGTACATCTGAATAGCTGCGGAGCCATTTGAGCCCATTGCATTGGTTGAAAGGAAGAAGGTGTTTCCATAACCCCCAGTACCAACTACTACTGCATGAGCAAAGAAGCGTTCGATTTTTCCGGTTACAAGATTTCGGGCGATAATTCCACGAGCGCGTCCATCGATAATTACCACATCGAGCATTTCATGACGTGCATATAATTTCACGGCACCTTTGCCAATCTGACGACTGAGAGCCGAGTAAGCACCGAGCAATAACTGCTGTCCGGTTTGTCCGCGAGCATAAAAAGTACGTGAAACCTGAGCGCCACCAAACGAGCGATTGTCGAGCAAACCGCCATATTCGCGGGCAAAAGGAACTCCCTGAGCCACACATTGGTCAATAATGCTGTTTGAAACTTCTGCCAAGCGATATACATTGGCTTCGCGTGCACGATAGTCACCACCTTTAATTGTGTCGTAGAACAAACGATATACTGAGTCTCCGTCGTTTTGATAGTTTTTTGCAGCATTGATACCTCCCTGTGCAGCTATAGAGTGAGCACGACGGGGAGAATCCTGAATACAGAAACTCAAAACATTAAATCCAAGTTCGGCAAGCGAAGCAGCTGCCGATGCACCTGCAAGACCGGTTCCTACTACAATAATATCGAGTTTTCGTTTGTTTGCAGGGTTAACTAGTTTCTGATGAGCTTTGTAGTTACTCCATTTTTCAGCCAATGGCCCTGCCGGAATCTTGGCGTCAATTTTAATTTCTTCTACTGAAGTAGTATTTTCTTTTTTTGCCATAATATAAATTTCTTTTTTTCTAAATGGTTTATACATTCCAAGAGCTTCCGCCTCCCAGCAAGAAGTAAACTGGAATGGAAATAAACATCAGTATAATGAGTGTGGCCAAGATATTTGAAATAACTTTTACTCTTGGTAACCATGTGTTGTTATTCAGACCTAAAGTGTGTAAAGCACTCCAAACTCCATGTGTCAAATGAAGCCATAGCGCTACAAGCCATACAATATAAAGTATTGAATAAACAGGTTGGCTAAAATAATACTGAATCCAGAATGCTCCGTTTGTTGCTTTTTCAAGCAATTGTTGTTCTACATGTCCGCCCAGTTTGTGAGTAACTTCCACCAATTGCATTTTTGCCCAAAACTGATACAGGTGCAAGCCCATAAAACCAAGAACAATGATACCCAGAACAAGCATGTTTTTCGAAGCCAGGCTTACACCTTCCTGACGTTTAGTAACTTCATACCTAACATTGCCACGCGCTTTCATGTTGAGTAATGTAAGGTAAATGGCATAAATGATATGCACTACAAAACCCAATGCAAGAATTTTTGTGCCAATAAGTGCATACCAGTTTGCGCCTAAAAAAGCAGCAATGGAATTATAAGCTTCGGTCGATATGAGTACAACGAAGTTCATAACACCATGAAAAGTTAGAAATAACACGAGAAAAATTCCCGTGATACTCATAATGAGCTTTCGCCCAATGGAAGAATCAATTAACCACATAAATTTTTTGTTTTTTTGTTTGAATTTTTTTTGGTAGAATAGTTGTTGTAATTAGTTAAAATACAGACTTTTAAATATTAAAATTCTTATTGTGAAAAGTTATGCAAAAGTACTAAAAAGTTTTGTTCCGGCAAATATTACGGAAAAATTTCCGCAATCCATTTTAAGCAGAAAGAAAACAATTGTCTGTGTTATATCGAATCTTATAAAGTAGTTAAATATCAAAAAATCATCAATATAGATATTCTTTTTAGTTTGTAATAATCCTTCTATTATTTATTACAAACAGAAAAACAAACCTTGATGTAAAAATTTGTGCACAGAATTAATACCAACATCAAATTGTCAAATTATTGCTTTGTAAAATTATAATATATTGATTGTCAATACGAATAGAGTGAGTAAATAATAAATTATTCAAAAATAGAAAATTTTCACTATCAAATATTGAAATTTATTATTTCGCAAATTATGAGCAAAAATATTAATTAAAGATTCTGAGCAATTTCACCCATTAGTGTTGCAGAAGTTGCCGAGACAATTTTTACATTCACAAATTCACCTATATGTCTGCCTTCGCGGGGAAAAACAACTACTTTGTTTTGAGAAGTACGACCAAACATTTGTTCTCTTGAACGTTTAGAAAAACCTTCAACCAGCACTTCGAACGTTTTACCAATATCGTTCAGATTGCTGATTTTTGTAGTTTCGTTTTGAAGTGCAATTATCTCGTTCAGGCGTCTGATCTTAACTTCTTCAGGCACATCATCGATGAGTCGTTTTGCTGCAAGTGTTCCGGGACGTTCGGAATATTTAAACATGAATGCCAGATCGAATTTAACTTCTCGCATCAAGTCTAGTGATAATTGATGATCTTCTTCGGTTTCTCCACAAAATCCTGAAAATATATCTGTTCCTATTGCAATGTCGGGTATCATTCGGCGTAATGCTGCAACTCTGTCGAGATACCATTCGCGCGTATATTTTCGGTTCATTGCTTTCAACACTTTATTACTGCCCGACTGTACCGGCAGATGAACATACCTGCAAATATTTTTGTAGTTTGCCATTACCTGTATGGTTTCATCAGTCATATCTTTTGGATGTGGCGAAGTAAATCGTATTCGCATGGAAGGAACCATTTCGGCAACTATGCTGAGTAATGCAGGAAAATCGGTGGTTGAACCTTTTTCATCAGTATATTTATAGGAGTTTACAGTTTGTCCGAGCAGTGTAACTTCCTTGTAACCTTTCGATTCCAGGTCGCGAATTTCATTCAGGATGCTTTCCACTTCGCGACTACGTTCACGACCGCGAGTATAGGGTACAATACAATAGGTGCAAAACTTATCGCATCCACGCATTATCGAAACGAAGCCTGAAATTGATTTGCCGATACGGGTAGGGAGTACATCTTTATAGGTTTCAGTTTTCGAAAGTTCGACATTTATAGCTTTTTCGCCTTGTTCTACGCTGTTTATCAAGTTAGGAATATCTAAATAGGCATCCGGGCCCACCACAACATCAACATTGTGTTCTTTAATAAGTTCATCTTTTACACGCTCAGCCATGCAACCAATGACGCCAACAATCATGTTTTTCTTTTTCTTTTTCATGGCATTGATATGTTGCAAACGATGAATTATTTTTTGTTCGGCATTGTCTCTTACAGAACATGTATTTAAAAATATCGCATTTGCATCGTTTATGTTTTCAGTGAGTGCAAAACCATCCATTTGCATAACTGATGCAACTACTTCACTGTCAGCCACATTCATTTGGCAGCCATATGTTTCTATGTACAGTTTTTTGTCGTTAAATGAATTGGCTGATATTTGGTCATTTAATTTGTTTTCTTTCATTTTTGTTTCACATATTATTTAAGCCTACAAAAATACATCATCAAATCTGAATAATAAAACTTAAATTTAATGTCTTATTAATACGACCTTTATGTGAAAATCATATAATTCTATTTCAGATTGATGTAATTATTAATATACTTTTATGAGAAACAAAATGTTTGAGTCTATAACATAACTCACAAAAAAATTTAAAGTAAACTCACAAAAATTTTCATTATTAAGTTTGAAATAGTTGATCGCCGATAAATTAATGATTCGATGTTTCATTTGAATTTCGTATTTTATTGATTATATTTGCAGACACATTTTACAAAAAACATTTTATGGAAGACATTGGAGATTATTTATATCTGATACTGTTAATATTTTTTTCATTAGTGGGTTTACTAAAAAAGAAAAAAGCAGTAAAACCTTTGCATGAAACCATGGAAGAGGATGAGGAATACAATGAAAAAGATGTTGTGATTTTTCCTCCAATTGATGATTGGGAAAGTGCTCAGAGTAAACCTGAAACAGTTCCTCCTATAATTGATGGGCCTGTGTTTACAAAACCTGAAACTAAAACTCCGAAAACAGTTTTCGAAGGTATTACTAATAGTTATGAGACTGCAGCAGATTTCACAAAAATTAAAGCAAGAACTAATGTTAAACCCGTAAAAACTGAAGTTAAAAAACAAACATTCAACTTTGAAGAACTTTCTGATAATGAAGTCCAAGATTACGCTATTGAAACCTCTGAAGATGCACGTCGTGCAATCATTTTATCTGAAATTATTAACAGAAAATACTGAAAGTTTGAAAAAAAACTTGAGTAGAATGTTCCCTATGTAAAAAATAATTTATATATTTGCAACTGCAAAAATTTACAATCAGGAGTTCCGGCAAATTGTCGGAATTCTTTTTTGTTTACACTTAAAAGAAAAACATAAAAATTGAATGACTATGGCTATAACTTATATGACCGCTGATGGTTATAAAAAACTGGTTGATGATTTGAATATACTTGAAACCGTGGAAAGACCTGCAATTTCGAAAATGATTGCTGAAGCTCGTGATAAGGGTGACCTTTCAGAAAATGCTGAGTATGATGCAGCCAAAGAAGCACAAGGATTGCTCGAGATGAAAATTATGCAGTTGAAAGAAACAATTGCCTCAGCCCGCATGATTGATGAATCTCGAATAGATACTAGTGTTGTGCAAATTCTCACGAAAGTAAAAATTAAAAACCTGAAAAACGATCAAATAATGACTTACCATATTGTGTCTGAAAGTGAAGCAAATCTTAAAGAAGCAAAACTTTCAGTAACTACACCTATTGCACAAGGTTTACTTGGGAAAAAAGTAGGTGATATTGCAACTGTTAAAGTTCCATCAGGTATTATGGACTTTGAAGTACTTGATATTGGATTGTAATGATACATAAATCAAAAAAAATATATGTGTTTTAAATTTAAACTGCTAAAAATTACTAATAAAAAATGACAATTTTCAGTAGAATTATTTCGGGAGAAATACCTTGCTATAAAATTGCAGAAAACGAAAGGTATTTTGCTTTTCTTGATATCAATCCAATGACATTGGGGCATACACTTGTAGTCCCGAAAATTGAAGAAGATTATATTTTTAATATCGATGATGAAACACTTTCAGGTATGATAGTTTTTGCAAAAAAAGTGGCATTGGCTATCGAAAAAGCAGTACCTTGTGTAAGGGTAGGTGTTGCTGTGCTAGGTATGGAAGTTCCACATGCACACATTCATTTAGTGCCTATTATGAAAGAAACCGATATGGATTTCAGAAAACCAAAATTGAAACTTACCACTGATGAAATGAAGAGTATTGCTCAAAAAATAAATAGTTTTATTTCCTAATTGCTTTAAAATGCTGTTTGAAAAAGTACAAAAAACCTGATAAGTTTTCACTTGTCAGGTTTTTTGTTGAAATGAAATTATTTTATTGTTTACGTAAAACAAAAGCCGTTCGGGCAGGAATATACAGTTTTAACCAATCTTTACCGGGAGCGGTCTGATTTTTATCCGGTATAGAAAAATAAGTTAGTGATTCATCGATTAAACCAAAACCTCCAAAATCAACATTATCAGTATTCAAAACAATTTTATAAGCACCTTCTGGAACTAAAATTCCATAATCGGTAAACGATTTTGTTCCATTGAAATTAAAAACAAAAATCAGATTATCACGCTGATAAGCCACAATCTGGTCTCCTTCATTATCCCAAAGCTTATAAATAGTGGTTTTATTAAATTTAGGAACAGAGTTTATTAGTTCAATCATATTACGGTCAAACAAACCAAGATTATAATACAAGTATTTCTCATTGTCCACAAGACTCCATTGCCTGCGTGCATATTTGTATGACCATCCATTACCTTCTCTGGGGAAGTCGATCCATTCAGGATGACCGAATTCATTACCCATAAAATTAAGATATCCTCCGTTTATGGTCGTAGCAGTAATCAGACGAATTATTTTATGCAAAGCTATACCGCGGTCCACAATTAATGTATTATCTCCCTTTTGCATATGCCAGTACATTTCTGCATCTATCAATCTGAATATGATGGTTTTATCGCCAACTAAAGCCTGGTCGTGGCTTTCGGCATAACTAATGGTTTTTTCGTCAGCACGTCGATTAGTAAGTTCCCAGAAAATATGTCCGGCTTTCCAATCTTCATCCTTAACTTCTTTAATGTATTTAATCCAAAAGTCGGGAATACCCATTGCCATTCTAAAATCAAATCCAATACCGCCATCTGCATATTTTGCTGCGAGACCAGGCATACCACTCACTTCTTCTGCTATAGTAATAGCTGATGGTTTAATTTCATGAATAAGTTTATTGGCCAAAGTCAAGTAACATATTGCATCGCCATCTTGGTTCAAATTATAATATGATTCGTAACTGCCAAAATCTTCACCCAAACCATGACTGCGGTAAAGCATTGAGGTAACGCCATCGAAACGATAACCGTCAAAATTAAATTCTTCGAGCCAGTATTTACAATTTGAAAGTAAAAAATGTAATACAGCAGGTTTTCCATAATCGAAGCAAAGTGAATCCCATGCGGGATGTTCTCTTCGAGGTCCACCATGAAAATACTGATATGGCGTTCCATCAAAGCGTCCAAGTCCTTCAACTTCATTTTTTACAGCATGTGAATGAACAATATCCATGATAACCGCTATTCCCATGCTATGAGCATCATCAATTAATCGTTTTAGTTCTTCCGGGGTGCCAAAACGCGAAGATGGAGCAAAAAAACTTGAAACATGATAACCGAACGAACCATAATAGGGATGTTCCTGAATAGCCATTATTTGAATACAATTATAACCGGCTTTTTTTATACGTGGCAAAATATTTTGCCTGAACTCTTCGTATGTCGATACTTTTTCTTCTTGGCTTGACATGCCAATATGACATTCATAAATAAGAAGGGGATCTTTTTGAGGTTTGAAATTTTTTATTTTAAAATTATAGGATTTGATAGGATTCCATACTTGAGCGCTGAAAATTTTTGTATGCTCATCCTGCACAACTCTGCGTGTCCATGCTGGAATTCGTTCACCGCCACCACCTTCCCATTCAACCAAAAGTTTATAAAGTTGCAAATGAGTTAATGCATATTCAGGCAGTTTGATCTCCCAAATCCCGTTTTGTAGTTTTTTAAGCTGATAATCAGAATTTTTCTCCCAGTTGTTGAAATCGCCAATCAGATAAATTGCAGTTGCATTTGGTGCCCATTCCCGAAATGTCCATCCTTCCGAATGATGATGAAGACCAAAATACAAATATCCGGTAGCAAAATCAGAAAGAGTTTGATTTTCACCTGTAAGTTTCTTTTCAATCTGAATGCTATATTCATATCTACCGTATATTGCTTCAGCAAACGGTTCAAGATAAGGATCGTTTTTTACAACCGGAAGTAGTTTCATTGTTATTTTTTTAAGAGGTAAATATTAATTCTGAAAATTTATGAAAATCGAATGTTCAGTTGTCAGATTTATATAAAAAATTGAAATCAAACTCTTACTTTTACTATTATTTTTCGGTATGTACCGATCCCTATGCCTGGTTGATGTCCGTCTTCAGGAAAGAAAATTACAAATTCGAACGGTTCTACAGTTGCAAAACTTGTTGCTTTATCGGCAAAAAAAGTTACATCTTTAGCTTCGTTGTAAGCTTCAGAAATTTCGGTAAGATTATGAGCTGCTTTCCAACCCATTGTCTCAGTAGCTCCAATAGGTACTTGTATGTCAATAAAATTGTTATGAGTTTCCATACGTGCAACATCAGCAGTTTTTCCGGTTATGTCCACAATATTTATCACCAAATCAGAACCTTCAAGCTCAATTTTGCCTGTTTCAAGTGCGTTTAAATCATTTCCATTCAAAAAATCGAAAGCTTTTTTGAATCGTGGATGTACATTTATGTACTTGGCTGCATTTTTTAATGAATCGTGTATCATTTTATTTTGTGTTTATTGTTTTGTATTTCGTGTTGTTGTAAATTTTGGAAAATGTTTTTAATTGAATTTAAGTTACAATTACATTGCTAAATTTCTTTTAATTACGATCAACCAATTTTCAATTTTAAAATTTTCTTCCTGAAATTATAAAACCTCATCTGCCGTATAATTAAGAAATTTCATCAACGGATATGCACTTTTAAAAATCTCGGCAAGTTTCGTAATGAATTTTTCATCAGCAAAAAAATCTACATCAAGTTTTGATTCAACCATATAATGTTTTAATTTTAATAACTCTGCTTGTCTGAAATCTTTCGCAAAACCTGCAGGAATTGATTTTAGTTTTTCAGCTTCATAAAATTTGTTGTTGAACTTTTTAAAATCCGCATCTGAAATTATTTCCTCAAATTCTTCAATATTATCGTAAATACTTCTGCGTAGAGCTTTCAATAATTCAGGAGGTGGACACCAAATGCCCGATGCAACAAAACACCCATCTGGATCTAAATGAAGATAATAACCTGCACGATTACTTTTTCTGCCTCCGCCAGCAGCAATAAATGCTCCAAAATGTGTTTTATAAGGAGTTTTATCATGCGAAAATCTTATGTCGCGATATATTCTGAAAATGCAATCGCGGACATTTACAAGTTTAATGTCTTCGTCGAATCGTGCAATTTCAATAATTAGCTTAGTACAAATATCTTCGAATACTGATTTCGCAGCCTCGTAGCTTTTTTTATTTTCAGTAAACCATTCACGGTTGTTATTATTTTTAAGTTTTGATAAAAATTGTAGTATTAATTCAACATTCATCTTTAAAAGAATTAAGAGTTATGAAATACATCCTACTTTTATTGAAAAGATAATGTAGGAATTTTTCTTTAATTGTAAAATAAAATTCTTGACTCTACAAAAATAGAATAAAATTCAGATAAAAAATTTTTATGATAGCTATTTTTTTTTGATAACCCTAATTTTAGGAAAATTGATTAATTTTGCGCTTCAATATAAAAGTGTATAACGAACTGTATATCGTACACTTCCACCTTTCAGAATAAAATTATTAAATATGAGAAACCGGATAAACCAGTTAAAAGAAGAGATAAACAAATTACAGGCAAATTCTGCTGAAGTTGTAGAACAGTTAAGAATCAAATATTTAAGTAAAAAAGGAGAAGTTTCGTTATTGTTCAATGATTTCAGGGATGTGCCAAACGAAGAGAAACGGGAAGTTGGACAACTGTTAAATGAGTTGAAAATTTTAGCACAGGATAAAATTAATCAGTTAAGAGAAAGTGTTGGCAATCAGAATTTAAACGTACAGAAATTCGATTTAACCCGCACACCTGATCCAATAAAAATTGGGACGAGACATCCACTTTCGCTGGTTAAAAACGAAATAGCAGACATATTTTCACGGATAGGTTTTACAATTGCTGAAGGTCCCGAGATTGAAGACGACTGGCATGTGTTTGGAGCACTAAATTTTGCTGCAGACCATCCGGCACGGGATATGCAAGACACATTTTTTATAGAACAAAATCCTGATGTTGTATTACGTACACACACATCTTCGGTACAAATCAGAATTATGGAAAATCGCAAACCTCCCATACGTATGATTTTTCCCGGAAGAGTTTACCGTAACGAAGCAATATCATATCGGGCGCACTGTTTTTTCCATCAGGTAGAGGGATTATATATTGATAAAAATGTTTCATTTGCTGATTTAAAGCAAGCCCTGATGTATTTTGCTAAAGAAATGTTCGGAGCTGGGACTGAAATACGTTTACGTCCATCATTTTTTCCGTTTACAGAACCAAGTGCAGAAATGGATATTTCCTGTAATCTTTGCGGTGGAAAGGGTTGTCCGTTTTGTAAGCATACCGGTTGGGTAGAAATCCTTGGATGTGGTATGGTTGACCCTAACGTGTTAAAAAACTGTGGTATCGATCCTGAAATTTACAGTGGTTATGCTTTTGGTATGGGAATCGAACGTATAACCAATCTCAAATATCAGGTAAAGGACTTACGTATGTTCTCTGAAAATGATGTAAGATTTCTTGAACAGTTTAAATCTGCGTATTAATTAGATTAATGTTATTTTTTATTTTCGAATTTTGGTGTATAGCCTTTAAAATAAATGAATTAGATTATTGAAATACAATTTTTTCATTCGTAGAACGCTATTTTATTAACGTTCGTTGATTATTTAATCAAAAACTTTTATACATTTGCATAAACAATGTATTTAGTTCAGAAAATAAAAAATTTTAATTCATTAAATTCAATCGGTATGAAAAAAGTATTATTAACACTGGTTTTAGTAGTAATTACTTCATTAGTAATGAATGCGCAGGATTTGAGTAAGTCAATTGGTATCAGATTCGGATACGGTGCTGAAGTTTCGTATCAACACCCATTAGGAAATGCAAACAGACTGGAAGCAGATTTGGGTTTTAATGGTTGGGGTTTAGCCTTGAATGGTGTTTATCAGTGGGTCAAAGATCTGTCCTCTTTAGCTGATGGTGTGAACTGGTATTATGGCGTTGGAGCAGCTGTAGGAATTCATAATACTTATTTTGGTGCTGGTATTCTGGGACAGATTGGGATTGAGTATAATTTTAATATCCCATTGCAGTTATCACTCGATTACAGACCAGGTATTTATGTTCTACCAGCATTTCATGGTTCTTATGATGGTATTTGTTTAAGTGTTCGATACAGACTTAGTAAATAATTTCAAAATATTTTTAATAAAAAGAGGAAAACTTGAATTGTCAGGTTTTCCTTTTTTTTTTAGCATGGTTTATCGTTATTCAAATTGATTGCAAGTTCTTAATTATGTCAAATATTGAAAATTATCCCTGACTTATTTGGTTGATATTGTAAATCGTTTATCGTCTAATAGGAGTAAAATAACTCACAACGATTATCATTTCCATGGTTTATTTTTTTTGAAATTTTGGCTTTTTTCTTTTCAGAAAAATTTCAGATTAATAAAAATGAAAATAGTATCTTTGCCCGGCATTTGAATAGAAAATGAAACAAACTATCGTAACATATTTATCATTGTTTTGTACATTAGTAATTTATGCAGAACAAAGTTTCAAATTCGCATTATTTACCGATTTACATATACAAATAACAAATCCTTTACCTGAAGAGGATTTACGTAAGGCAGT
The DNA here is from genome assembly GCA_964508285.1 of uncultured Paludibacter sp. Classification (GTDB taxonomy): domain Bacteria; phylum Bacteroidota; class Bacteroidia; order Bacteroidales; family Paludibacteraceae; genus Paludibacter. Next base: position 12,697 of record CAZDSY010000016.1, on the reverse strand, counting down.
TGACGATGTAAATCAATCACCTAACATTGATTTTGTGTTAATCAACGGAGATATTACCGAAACTGGCGATCTTGCATCGCTTCAGAAAGCAAAAGAAATAATCAGTGGTTTAAAAGTACCATGGTATATAACTTCAGGAAATCACGATACAAAATGGACACCGAGCGGAGGTACAGCTTTCGGTAAAGTGTTTGGTGATGATAAATTTATGTTCGAACATAAAGGCTATCGGTTTATAGGTTTCAATACAGGACCGCTCATTAAAATGGGCGATGGACATGTTTATCCGCAGGATTTTGACTGGGTTGAAAAGGAACTGCAAGAAACAAATGAAAATTCACCTGTTTTTATCGTAACGCACTATCCTTTACTTCAGGGTGATGTTGATAACTGGTACTTGATGACCGATTTGCTTCGAAAATATGATGTTAAGGCAGTCCTCAGTGGACATTATCATCGCAATGCATTACTCAATTACGATCAGATTCCTGGTATCGTTTTACGTTCAACTTTAAGAGCAAATGCTCCTTCAGGAGGATATTCGGTATTTACTGTTAACGATTCGCTGCATATAGCTGAAAAAATTATAGGACAACCTCCGATTCAATGGCTTTCTTTGTTGCTCGAAAAAAGAACTTATGATAATAGTACTGCAGTTAAGATACCCGGATTTGTTGTAAATCAGAAATATAAAAAGGTTAAACCAATATGGTTGACAGATACCCGCATAGCGATATTCGGTTCGCCGGCGATTTACAAAAAAATGATTTATTTTGGTGATGATGCCGGTTTTTTACACTGTATAAATGTTAATAACGGAAGTAACTTATGGAGTTATAAAACCGGAAGTCGTATCGTTTCAACGCCAGTAATTAATCAGGAAAAAATTGTATTTGGTTCCACTGATGGAAATATTTACTGTCTCGATGCTTCATCGGGAAAATTAATCTGGAAATACCTTACACGTGAAGCTGTAATGGGCAATCCCATTGTTGTTGCGGATACTGTATTTATAGGAGGAAGCGATGGTTGTTTTAGGGCATTGAATTTAAATACAGGGGAAGTTTTTTGGGAATATTGCGAGGTAGATGGATATGTCGAAACGAAAGCCGTTTATGCGGATGGTAAAATTATTTTTGGAGCCTGGGATGCTTTTCTGTACGCTTTGGATGCGAAAACGGGTAAATTACTTTGGAAATGGAACAATGGCTCGAAACAAATTCATTTTTCACCGGCTGCCGTATGGCCTGTAGCTGCTCACGGTAAAGTTTTTATCACTGCACCTGACAGATTTCTTACTGCAATCGACATAAAAACAGGAAAAACAATTTGGCGCACAAACAAGCATACTGTTCGGGAAACGATTGGTATTGCAACGGATAGAAATACAATTTACAGCCGATGTATGACCGATAGTGTCCTCGCCGTTGATGCTCGTGAAAATAATTATACCTTACGTTGGAAAACATCCGCCCAATTTGGTTATGATCATAATCCCTCAATGCTTATCGACATGAACGGAGTTATTATTTTTGGAACCAAAAACGGACTAATTTGCGGAGTAGGTTCGAACGATGGAAAACTGCTTTGGCAACATAAAGTAGGTAATACTTCAATACAAACAATTACCCCACTCAAGCATAGAGAATTTTTGATTACAAATTTAGATGGTAAAGTCGGACGAATTAAATTTTAATTATTGAGATGAATTTAAGAAAATTAGCTCAAATAATAAATGCTGATTATTTGCAGGTTGCAAATGATGTTGAAATAAAATGGCTGCTTACCGATAGCCGTTCATTGTCATTTCCTCACGAGAGTTTGTTTTTTGCCATACGTACCGAGCGAAATGATGGGCATAAATATGTAACTGAATTGTATTCCAGAGGATTAAGATTTTTTGTAATCAGCAATTTTCTTGAGGAATTTGAAAAGTTGACTGATGCAATATTTTTGCGAGTTAGTAATACAATTGTAGCCTTACAAAAAGTAGCGATTGCACATAGATCATTATTTAAAATTCCCATTATTGGAATCACCGGAAGCAATGGAAAAACTATCGTTAAAGAATGGTTGTATCAGTTGCTCCACCTCGATGTGAATGTATTAAGGTCTCCACGTAGTTATAATTCGCAAATTGGAGTGCCTCTTTCCGTTTGGTTGTTGAACGAAAATAATGAGATAGGAATTTTTGAAGCCGGAATTTCAAAGCCAGGTGAAATGGAGCATCTGGAAAAAATAATTCAACCCCAAATAGGTATTTTTACTGGTTTAGGTGATGCACATCAGGAAAATTTTGTAAGTCTGAAACATAAATGCGAAGAAAAATTAATACTTTTTCGAAATGCAGAATTGCTAATATATAATTCCGATAATAAGTTGGTAGATATTACAGTATCGCAAATGTATCCTGATATTGCCACTTTAACATGGGGTAAAAACAAAGATGCAAAAATTAAAGTTAAAGAACGTGTCATAGGTAATAATGCTACAATAATTCAACTTGCGTATAACAAAAATGAGTTTACACTGAATTTACCTTTTACCGATGATGCTTCATTCGAAAATGCAATGCTTTGTGTCGCATATCTGTTGCATTTGGGTTATGGTTCGGATGTTATAAATGAACGGATTGGCAAACTTGAACCCGTTGCTATGCGTCTTGAACTTAAAGAAGGAATGCAGAATTGCCTGATTATAAATGATAGTTACAATTCCGATTTAAATTCACTACATATAGCGCTCGATTTTTTGAAACGTCAGGCAGCCGTAAAAAATCTTAAACGAACGTTGATTTTATCGGATATTTTACAAAGCGGACAATCATCAACTGATTTGTATTCGGCTGTAGCACAGCTTCTAAATACTAATTCCGTAGAACGTTTGATAGGTATAGGTAAAGAAATATCAAAAAATTCAGTTTTGTTTGGGAAAATAAAAAGTGCTTTTTACGAAAATACGGAAGATTTTTTACGCAGTAATAGTTCACTTGATTTCCGAAACGAGGCAATACTGTTAAAAGGTTCGCGAAGTTTTCATTTTGAGGATATTTCTTCGAAATTAGAATTGCTTTCGCATGAAACAACTCTCGAAGTAAATCTGAACGCACTTGTACATAACTTAAATGTTTATAGGAATCACTTGAACCCTACTACAAAAATTATGTGCATGGTTAAGGCTTTTGCTTACGGAAGCGGTTCAGTGGAAGTGGCGCGTACTTTACAGCATAATCGATGCGATTATTTAGCAGTGGCGGTAGCAGACGAAGGAGCAGAGTTACGTCGTGAAGGTATTCGCATTCCAATTGTTGTAATGAACCCTGAAAAATGCAGTTTCAGTGTAATTTTTGAACATAAGCTCGAACCGGAAATTTACAGTTTCCGATTACTTGAATCTTTTATTGAAGCTGCAGAACGTAATGGAATTACAGATTATCCGGTGCATATAAAAATAGACTCCGGAATGCACCGATTAGGTTTTGAGGCATCAGATATTGATAAACTTATTGAGTTGTTGAAAAAACAAGATCAAGTTAAAGTTCGCTCTGTATTTTCTCATCTTGCCGGTGCGGACTCTCCTGAACTCGATTATTTTACGCATGCACAGGCAAAAGTTTTCGATGAATGTTCCCGTAAATTTAATCAAGCATTCAATCATCCAATTTTGAATCATTTGCTAAATTCTGCAGGAGCAGGTCGTTTCCTTGATTATCAATACGATATGGTAAGACTGGGAATAGGATTATACGGAGTAAGTGCGCATTCGAACCTGTTACTTCAACAAGTTTGCACACTCAAAACAGTAGTTTTACAAATTAAACAAGTCCCTGCAGGAGAAACAGTAGGTTATAATCGAAATGGTGTGTTAATGAAAGATACTACTGTCGCAGTATTACCGGTAGGTTACGCCGATGGTTTTAACCGGCATTTAGGGAATGGAACAGGTGAAGTTTTTATTCGCGGACAACGAGCAAAAATAATAGGAAATGTTTCAATGGACTTAATTACAGTAGATGTAACTAATATGGATATACAGGAAGGTGATCAGGTAGAAGTATTTGGAAATAACATCACGATTTCAGAAATAGCTGATAAACTTGATACCATTCCTTATGAAATTTTAACGGGTGTTTCCCGCAGGGTAAAACGTGTTTATTATCAGGAATAGATTTCAGTAAGGATGATGCAAATTCAAGAATAAGAGGTAAAATTGTAGAATTTTTATAATACTTTTAGCCTTGAGAAATTTAAAATTTTTGCTCTTTAAACTCTTTAAAATCTATGAACTTTATAAACTTTATGAACTCACTAAACTTATAACAAAAAATATGGTATTAAATTATATATGGATCGGTTTTTTGCTGATTGCTTTTATCGTAGCCATTTTTCAGTTATTAGTAAACGGCAATACACAAATATTTACTGATATAATTCAGGCTGCATTTGGCTCGGCAAAAACCGGATTTGAAATATCTTTAGGGCTCACGGGTGTACTTGCCATGTGGTTGGGGATAATGAAAATTGGTGAAAAAGGAGGCGTTATCAATATATTTGCGCGAATTGTAGCTCCATTTTTCACACGTATTTTACCCGATATTCCCAAAAATCATCCTGCTTTAGGTAGTATATTTATGAATGTTTCGGCTAATATGCTTGGTTTGGATAATGCAGCAACTCCCATGGGACTTAAGGCTATGAAAGAGCTTCAGGAGCTTAATCCCGAAAAAGACAAAGCTTCGAACCCTATGATAATGTTTCTGGTACTGAATACTGCGGGACTATGTCTTATCCCCATCAGCATTTTAGTTTATCGCGCTCAACTTGGGGCTGTAAATCCTGCCGATGTATTTTTGCCAATAGTGATAGCAACTTTTATTGCCTGGTTAACCGGAATGATTACTGTGGCAATAATTCAAAAAATTAATCTTTTTAATCGCACTATTTTATTTACTCTTCTTGGTTTAACCGCATTTATCGGTGCACTTATTTATTTCACAAGTCTTTTATCAAAAGAACAAATAACTCAATTTTCGGCATTGATTGCCAACATGTTGCTTTTTACTATCATTATCAGTTTTGTGATTATGGCAATGGTAAAAAAAGTGAATGTTTACGATTCATTTATCGAAGGAGCAAAAGAAGGTTTCAGTGTGGCAATCGGTATAATTCCTTATTTGATAGCTATTTTGGTTGCTATCGGTATTTTTAGGGCTTCGGGTGCTCTTAACATGCTTACCGATGGCATTGCATGGTTGGTAGGACTAACAGGTTTTAATACTGATTTTGTAAATGCTTTGCCCACAGCATTTATGAAACCATTGAGTGGGAGCGGTGCCCGTGGAATGATGGTTGATGCCATGACACAATATGGTGCAGATTCTTTCGTGGGACGATTGACGAGTATTATACAGGGTTCAACCGATACAACTTTTTACATTTTGGCTGTTTATTTTGGTTCAGTAGGTATCAAAAATACACGATATGCCGTAACTGCAGGTTTAATAGCTGATTTTGCAGGAATTACTGCAGCAATACTTCTCGGGTATTTATTTTTTCATTAAAAGATAAAAAATGAAAAATTGGAAATAAATTGAATTATAAATGGTTAATCATTCAAAATTATACTAGATACTAATTACCAACTCAAAATGCGAAATATTAAATTCATAAAAATATGATTCAATACATAGCTCAGGATGTAAAAATGCCAGCCATAAAGAAACGTCAGATAAATAGCTGGATTAAAACAATAGCCGAAAAATACGGTAAAAGCGTGGGCGAACTTGCTTATATTTTCAGTAATGATGAAAATATGTTGAAAATTAACATCAAGTACCTAAATCACGATTATTACACCGATATTATTACTTTTGATTATGGAAATGAAATGTTGATTTCAGGTGATGTTTTTATTGGTATCGACACTGTGAAATCAAATGCTGAAAAATATGGCGTTAGTTTTTTGGATGAATTACACCGTGTTATGATACATGGGGTGTTACATCTTTGTGGTCAGAACGATGCTACTCAAGAAGAAAGAAGCATTATGCAACAAAAGGAAAACGAAGCGCTTGAACAACTAAAAATAATGCTTTAAACGTAGAAATGAAGTATCATGTTTTGGTTCGAATGCAAGTTTCTCGGTAATTTTGCAATTTTATGTTAAATATACCTTTGCCTGCAAGTACATATTTAAAAGATTAAAAGATAAATGTTACTTTTGTTGCTGTTTTTTGAGGCTGGTTCAATAAAATTTTTTGATGATTATTACGTTATCCCGTTATTGGTTTAACATCTTCAAAAATAAACGAATATCATGCATAATTCAAAATTTATAATTTTTATTTCAGGTTGTCTGTTTTTATTGGTATCTACTGTACGATCTCAGTCAGAATATCTTGCTGAATTGGGTGTGAATGGAGGTATTTCGTATCTGCTGGACGATAAAAATAGCGTTCCTTTCAATAATACTTTTCTTGAATTGGGTCTGATATACCGACATAATTTCAATGAAAGACTTTCAGCACATTTGGCATGGAACAATACAAGAAATATATATTTTAATCCACTTGATACCATAATGTTAAACATAATTGATTTGTGTGGTGAATTTAATTTTTTTGATCTGATAAAACGACAATATAAACCCAGAAGCACTAATTTTTCTCCATATATTTTTGCAGGAGCCGGTTTTGCTTTTAACCAACAAACAAGTGGCTTTAATATTCCTTTTGGTGTAGGAATTAAATATAAACTGGGAAGTCGCTTTAATCTGAATGCACAGTGGGCGCACCGTTTAATGTTGAATACAGATAAACTTGAAGGTATAGAAAGTGCTTTAAACGGTTCAAATTTCATGAATAAAGATTTAATATCGACATTTACGATTGGTTTGAGTTACGATTTTTGGAAACGCCCTTGCGACTGTAAGACAAAATTTTAATATCAGTTTTTAAAACGAAAATATTCAATGCCTTCATACAAGGAAGAAATAGATAAATCGAAGTTACCCCGACACGTAGCCATTATTATGGATGGTAATGGAAGGTGGGCAAAAGAGAGGGGTTTTTCCCGTGTTTTTGGACACCAAAACGGAGTAAAAGCAGTGCGTGAAGTTACAGAAGCTGCTGCTGAAATAGGAATTGAGTATTTAACCCTCTATGCGTTTTCTACTGAAAATTGGTCACGTCCACAGTCTGAAGTTAATGCACTAATGGAACTATTGGTTGATACAATTGAAAAAGAAACACTCACGCTGAATAATAACAATGTCCGATTACTTGCAATTGGCGACTTGAAAAGATTACCTGGAAACCTTGAAGAAAAACTAATGCGTTGTATTAATAGCACGGCAAAAAATACCGGGCTTTCATTAGTTCTGGCACTAAGTTATTCTTCACGTTGGGAAATCCTAAATGCAGTGAAACAAATAATTGCTGATGTACAGAATCGAAATATTTCTTTCGAGGATATTAATGAAACGAGGTTTGACAGTTACCTCACTACAGCCGGAATACCCGATCCTGATTTAATGATACGCACAAGCGGAGAACTACGTATTAGCAATTTTCTGTTATGGCAACTTGCTTACACTGAACTTTATTTTACTGAAATCAACTGGCCCGATTTCAGAAAAGAAAATTTTTATGAAGCAATTGTTTCATTTCAGCAACGTCAACGGCGTTTTGGAAAATAGTTTTCTTGTTCCAATAAATTTTTTTGAAAGATTAGATACCACACTTAATATATGCGTTTAAAAATTTTGTTTTCAGTAGCTTTGTTATCTCTCTGTGTTTTATTTGCTCATGCTCAAGGCATCTCTGAAAATGACACTTCAAAAATTCCCGTTATCGATTATGCAGGCGTAGCTCTGAAATATGAAATTGCTGATATTCAGGTTACCGGTGCCGAAAATTACGAAGATTTTGTGTTAATTGGCTTTTCAGGTCTTTCTGTGGGCGATGTTATTGCTATACCAGGTGAAGCAATAACCAATGCCGTGAAACGTTTCTGGAAACAAGGTCTATTTTCCGACGTGAAAATCTTTGCTACTAAAATTCAGGATGGTAAAGTTTGGCTCGAAATTGCTTTAAAACAACGACCACGAGTTTCAGAAATCAATTTCAATGGCTTGAAAAAGGGAGAAATTGACGATTTAAAAGAAAAAATCGGAATAATAAAAGGTAATCAGATTACCCCCAATATTTCTGACAGAGCCGAGAAGGTAATAAAAAATTATCTCTCTGATAAAGGCTTTTTGAATGTAGAAGCACATGTATATCAACGAAATGACCCATCGAAACCAGGTCATGTTATAGTAGATATAGAAGTGGATAAAAAGCTTAAAACTAAAGTACACAAAATTCTTGTTTCGGGTAATAGTGCGCTCACTTTCAATCAGATTAACAAAGCTATGAAAAAAACAAACGATAATAGTTTGTGGAATTTTTTCAGAACCAAGAAATTTGTAAAAGAAGACTATGAGAAAGATAAACAGGCTCTTATCGAAAAATACAATGAAATTGGTTACCGCGATGCATACATCGTAAGTGATAGTGTTGTTCCATACGATGATAAGAGTGTAATTGTTTATATCAATGTTGACGAAGGACGTAAATATTATTTCAGAAATATTAAATGGATAGGGAATACGGTTTATCCTTATGATTTTTTAGATGCTGTGCTGAACATCAAAAAGGGAGAAGTTTATAACTATAAACATCTGATGGATAGACTTGAAAAAGATGAAAATGATGCTGTGAGTAAGTTGTATCAGGACCGCGGTTACTTGTTTTTTCAGGTCGATCCCGTTGAGGTTTTGATAGAAAATGATTCTATAGATTTTGAAATGCGCATTATAGAAGGAAAACCTGCAACTATAAATCAAATAAATATTACCGGAAATACCCGTGTTTATGAGCATGTGGTTCGTCGTGAACTACGTACAAAACCCGGTCAACTTTATAGCCAGGAAGCCATCATGCGTTCGTTGCGTGAACTTGCTCAAATGGGACATTTCGACCCTGAAAAATTAGTGCCTGACATTCAACCTGACCCAGAAAACGGAACAGTTGATATCACTTATAAACTCGAAACCAAAGGTAGTGATCAGGTGGAATTTTCAGCAGGATGGGGTTCAACCGGACTTGTGGGAACCATTGGTTTGAAATTCAGTAATTTTGCTATACAAAATCTTTTTAAACCTGAAACATATCGCATTGTTCCGCAGGGTGAGGGACAAACATTTACTTTGAATGCTCGGACAAACGGACAATCCTATACATCATTCAGTATGTCTTTCCTTGAACCGTGGTTAGGCGGCAAACGTCCAAACTCACTTTCGGCTTCAATTTATTATTCATCGCAATCCGATGTAAGCGATCGTTTCCGTTCATCTTATAGTAATTATATGTCATCTTACTATAATAATTATTATTCCGGGTATGGTTATGGTAGTTATGGCGGTTACGGCGGATATGGAAATACAGGTTACAGCGATTATTATCAGACAGAAATAGATCCTGAAAAATATATGCGTACGCTGGGTGCTTCATTAGGGTATGGTAAACGTCTGAACTGGCCTGATGACTATTTTACATTTTACGGGGAATTGTCGTTTCAGAAATTTATGCTTAAAAATTGGTTGTATTTACCTCCACTTACTGATGGAAGTTATAACAATCTCAGTTTAAATCTAACTTTAAGCCGAAATTCTATCGACAATCCTATTTATACGCGTAGTGGCTCGTCCTTTTCACTGGGTTTAAAAATAACTCCTCCTTATTCATCATTTAATGGCATTGATTATACAAATACCAAACTTACCAATGCGGAACGTTATAAATGGATTGAATACCATAAATGGACTTTTAATGCAAAAACGTTTACTCCGCTTAGTTCCAACAGTAAACTTGTACTTATGACTCGTGTTATGTTTGGATACTTGGGGCATTATAACGAAAATGCACGTTCACCTTACGAAACATATTATATGGGTGGCGATGGTATGTCCGCTTATACCAGTTATGGTACTGAATATGTTTCGATGCGTGGTTACGAAAGTGGTTCTTTGCTTCCATACAATTCGGCAACCAGTTCGAGCATGACAGGTTACCTTTTCAATAAATTTACCATGGAATTGCGTTATCCTCTTTCGCTGGAACAATCAGCAACCATTTATGCACTTACATTCCTCGAAGCAGGAAACAGTTTCAATAAAATGAAAGATTACAATCCATTCCAGCTTAAACGAGCAGCCGGAGTGGGTGTACGTATATTTTTACCTATGTTTGGTATGATGGGCATCGACTGGGGTTATGGCTTCGACCGAGTAAATTCCACAGGTAATGTAAGTGGCAGTCAGTTCCATTTTGTGCTTGGTCAGGAATTGTAATTTTTATAATCTGAATTTTATAAATTAAGAATTTCAAAAGTATTATTGCTGATGTTTTGATTTATAGCTGTCGAATTTCATACAACGTTTAATATCAATTATTTAAATTGTAGGTAAAGAATCAAAAAAAATCTGGCAAAGTATTTGTATTATCTACAAATCAAATAAACAACTAAATCGCATAATCTTTATGAAAAGAACATTTTTAACAATTTGCCTGATGGTAGGCATATCCCTTGGAGCTTTTGCACAGAAATTTGCCATGATTGATATGGAATATATTATGAAAAATATTCCGGCTTACGAATCGGCTACCGAACAACTGAACCAATTGTCGAAAAAATGGCAATCAGAAGTTGAAGCACAAATGCAGGAAGTTCAGAAAATGTATAAAAACTATCAAACTGAACTTGTATTTTTATCAGAAGAAATGAAAGTAAAACGCGAAGAAGAAATTGTTTCCAAAGAAAAAGCAGCACAGGAATTAAAGAGAAATTATTTTGGACCCGAAGGTGAATTGTTTAAAAAACGTCAAAGTTTAATGAAACCCATTCAAGACGAAATTTACTCTGCAGTTCAGGAAATAAGCAAAGAAAAAGACTTAAATCTGGTTTTCGACAAAAGTTCAGCCATGAGCATTATATTTACTACACCATCATTGGATATAAGTGACTTGGTATTGAGCAAATTAGGTTATTCGAAATAAAAACAATAATTTTGCACTAAATTTTTACAGGAATAATAATTATTAATTAATGTCAAAAAAAAATCGTTTACTAAAATGTTGAAGAAAATTCTTTTTACAGTGCTTATAGCACTTCCTCTCTCAGTTTTTGCTCAAGATGCTAAAATTGCTCATGTTAAATATCAGGAGTTGTTTGAAGCGATGCCTGAACTTGACAACGTGGAAAAACAAATTGCAGACCTAAATACGCAATGGAAATCTGTTTTGAATAAAATGCAGGATGAATATACTGCAAAACTTAAAGAATATCAGGAAAAGCAAGCAACAATGTCTGATGGTATCAAGCAGGCACTTGTAAGTGAAATGCAGGATATTGAACAGCGTATTAGCAATTTCCAGCAGCAATCTTACACCGATTTACAAAAAAAACAACAGGAATTAATTGCACCTATTGTTGAAAAAGTAAAGAAAGCTATCAGTGAAGTTGGAGCCGAAGGAAATTATACTTATATTTTTGATTTGAGTGGTAATACTATTCTTTATAATTCACCAAAAGCAGTCGACATTACAAATCAGGTGAAGAAAAAACTCGGTCTGAAATAATCACTTCAAAATATACATACAAAAAGAGGCTGTCTCAAATTGACAGCCTCTTTTTGTATGAAGTTATATCATGTGATCAATCGTTTAATTGTAGTATATCACCATCTATGTTCATGGCGAATGAAGCAAAATTTGATATTCGCATGAATTAAAATAACCTGAAGGAATTTGATACCTCCTCAATAAAATAATATTAAAAAATTTAAACTATTAGCATAGCATCTCCATATACGCCAAATCTATAACCTTCTTTCAATGCCACATCGTATGCATTCATAACATAGTCGTAATCACCAAAAGCAGCCGTCAGCATAAGCAGAGTTGATAGTGGTAAATGAAAGTTGGTTATCATTGCTGTTGCAACTGTAAAATCATAAGGTGGAAAAATGAACTTATTAGTCCATCCATCGTAAGCTTTGATGCGCCCTTCTGTTCCTACCACAGTTTCGAGAGCACGCATAACAGTAACACCTACAGCGCATACATTTTTTTCTTCATCTTTTGCACGGTTAACTCTTTGAGCAGTTTCTTCAGAAATCTGCATTTGTTCTGAGTCCATTTTGTGTTTCGTAAGGTCTTCTACATCAATTTCACGGAAATTTCCAAGGCTCATGTGAGAAGTAAGAAATGCAGTGTCAATATCTTTAATTTCCATGCGTTTAAACAATTCCCGGCTAAAATGAGTACCTGCCGCCGGTGCCGATACCGCACCCTCTTTAGTAGCAAAAATGGTTTGAAAGCGTTCAGCATCCTCCGGTTCTACTGGTCTTGAAATCATATTACGAGGCAAAGGTGTTTCTCCAAGTTCAAAAAGGCTTTTCTTGAATTCCTCGTGTGTCCCATCGAAAAGAAAGCGAAGTGTGCGTCCTCGTGAAGTAGTGTTATCAATCACTTCTGCCACAACTGAATCATCGTCGCCAAAATATAGTTTATTACCGATACGGATTTTGCGTGCAGGTTCTACCAAAACATCCCATAGGCGCATTTCACGGTTTAGTTCACGCAAAAGAAAAACTT
>CAZDSY010000015.1:0-36267 GCA_964508285.1 uncultured Paludibacter sp. | reverse complement strand
AGGTTATACACGTCAATATATGCCAGTCCGGTGAAGCAGGAAAATACAAAAATATCACGTACATGTTCCAATCTTGGTATCTCGATCTTTTTCTTGAATATTAATTCCAATTCTTCTTTAGTCAGGTATCCACGGTCAACTTTATTTATTCTAATCTTATAGTTTACAAAAGGGTCATGGAGCATCCAACCATTATTACGGGCAATCAGTATGATTCGTTTGAAAAACTGCATAAACTTGGCAGTTGTATTAGATTGACATTGACAATCTACCATTAGAAAGGTTTCAAAATCAGAGATAAACATGTGGTTTATTTCTGCAAAATGAATGTCGGATAAATTATATCTTTTCCGGAGAAAGCTGGTAGTGTGTTTCAATGTAACCTCATATTTTTGATAGGTAGCCTTGGATTTACTTATTCCGATAAGGCTTTTTACATCAGCATTATGTTTCTTGAATAATTCAAGCAAGGTATGCTGTTTTGTATTGATCCCCAGAAAAATATTCTTGACTTTTTCTGCAGTCACTGACTGCATTCTTTCCAGTTCCTGGTGGTAGATTCTGTTTAAAACTGATTTCGTGTTATCAATAAGGGCATTGATTTCAAGTGCTTTTGCGCTTCTTCCACTCATTTTTCCCAATTTTACGTCCCAGTGACCAGGATCAATGTCAGTTTTCATTGTAAAACGTGTTTCAATACCATCAATAGTAATTCTACACATAAGTGGCACAGTTCCATTTTGTTTCTGTTTGTCTCTTTTCAGAAAAAAGAGTACGTTGAATGTTGTTTTCATAATCTCAAATTGAATTACAAAGTTAGACTTAATAAATTGTTTATGAGAGTTATGCAGGATGCCAATATCAGACAGGAAAGTGCCTATTTCGGACAAATCGTACCCCTTTTGGGGAAAACAGAAAAGGGGTATGAATTAGGAAATAAAGTAGGTCGATTTTTGTCGTTTTTATGTCCTTTTTGTGGGAACGTAAAACAAAGAAAAAACCCTACAAATCACTGAATTTGTAGGGTTTTACCGTTCTTTGTCGCTAAATGTCTTAGCTATTTGGCGGAGAGAGAGGGATTCGAACCCCCGGAACCTCTCAGTTCAACGGTTTTCAAGACCGCCGCGATCGACCACTCTGCCATCTCTCCATTGGCATGCTTTTTTCTAAAGCGGTGCAAAGATACGTCTTTTTCTGAAAATAACAAATAGTTAATTGGCTATTTATTCAATTACTTATTACAATTTTCGTTTATGTAGTAAATTCAATTGTAAATCATCAATTTATGAATCGTAAATAATTACACTGTTTTTAAATATTCCTTGACATTTTTTTCGATACGCTCTAAAATATTGCTTACATCAGCTCTTTCAAAACACTCTCCTGTAATATTTTCGAATAATTCAATATAGCGTTCACTTATTCCGGTTACAATTTCATCTGTCATTTCAGGTACTTTTTGACCTTCTTTACCCTGAAAACCATTTTCCATTAACCATTCGCGAACAAATTCTTTCGAAAGCTGTTTTTGAGGTTCCCCTTTCTCGAATCTTTCTTCATAACCTTCTGCATAGAAGTATCGAGAAGAGTCAGGCGTGTGAATTTCATCAATAAGATAGATTTTTCCATCGCGTTTTCCAAATTCATATTTGGTATCCACTAATATCAAACCACGTTTGGCTGCAATTTCAGTACCTCGAAGAAAAAGTTCCATTGTATATTTTTCAAGCTGTTCATATTCTTGCGGTGAAACTAATCCTTGTTTAAGAATTTCTTCACGTGAAATATCTTCATCGTGCAGACCATATTCTGCTTTAGTAGTAGGGGTAATGATTGGCTTTGGAAAACGTTGGTTTTCGCGCATGCCATCAGGAATCTTCACGCCGCATATTTCGCGTACACCGCTCTTATAGGCTCTCCAGGCACTTCCGCATAGATAACCACGAACAATCATTTCAACAGGATAACCTTCGCAACGAAGACCTACGGTGACCATAGGGTCGGGTGTAGCAAGTTTCCAATTGGGAACAATATCAGCTGTTGCATCCAGAAATTTGGCTGCAATCTGATTCAACATTTGTCCTTTGTAAGGAATTCCTTTGGGCAATACCACATCAAAAGCCGAAATTCGGTCGGTGGCAATCATCACGAGCAAGTCGTTTTTCACTGTATAAACATCACGTACCTTGCCGTGATATACATTTTTTTGTCCATCGAAATGGAAATCGGTTTTTGTAAGTGCGTTCATAAAGCCTCCATAATCCCTCCAAAAAAGGGTTTTTTAATCGAATTAAATTAATTTGTAATTGTATCAATAATCTATTTTCTTTTCTTTATAAGTTCTCTGCTAAAAAAAATCGGAGTGTTTTTTCTGTAGATTTTTTTAAGATTCAAATTTTTTTATCTTTCTTTTTTTGAAAGCTTAGCATTTTCACTAGCTTCCCCTTCATGAGGGCGGGGTGCAGCATAAGCTTCCACAATGCGTTGTACCAATTTGTGGCGCACAATATCTTTCACATCAAATTCAATTTTTGCAATACCTTTTATGTTCTTCAGTATTTGCAAGGCATCTATTAAGCCGGATTTTTGTTGATATGGCAAATCTATTTGTGTAATATCACCGGTTACTATCATTTTAGTATTCAAACCCATACGCGTCAGAAACATTTTAATTTGCGAAACAGTAGAGTTTTGCGCTTCATCCAAAATCACCACTGCATCGCTCAATGTTCGTCCGCGCATAAAAGCCAGTGGAGCAATTTGAATGGTGCTGTTTTCCAAATATTCTTTGAGCTTTACAGGCGTAATCATGTCTTGCAAAGCATCGTAGAGCGGTTGAAGATACGGATCAATTTTTTCCTTCATGTCTCCGGGCAAAAACCCAAGTTTTTCACCAGCCTCCACAGCCGGACGACTTAAAATAATTTTCTTAATCTCTTTGTTTTTCAATGAGCGCACAGCCAATGCAATAGCAGTATAAGTTTTTCCCGAGCCTGCCGGACCGATAGCGAAAAGCAAATCGTTGGTTTCAAAATCCTTGACAAGTTTTTGTTGGTTTTTTGTTCTTGCTGTGATGGATTTTCCATTTACGCCATGTAGAATAAGATTATCGAACTTAACTTCGGAAGGAGAACTTCCTTTTACAATTTCGATAATATTTTCTTCGGATAACTTATTGTTGATTAAGCAATAGTCTTCAATCTTTTTTATATTTTCTGCTAACCGATTTATATCTTCATTGCTACCCGATATTTTTACAATATGTCCACGTGCAGTTAATCGCAAATTGGGATGCAAGTTTTTCAACAACTGAATATTGGCGTTATTTACACCGTAAAAAACAGTTGTATCGGTATGTTCGGAAAGTTCGAAAATAGCCTCATTCATAATTATAGAAAGTAAGAGGTAAGCCACAAGCAGTAAGCCGCATCCGCAAAATCAGTGTTTCAACTGCTTCTTCTACCACTATGCACAATTTGGAATACTTTTCAGCTTATGATCTTCCTCTGATATACGATTTGAAATTTGTAGCAACTGATGTTCCTGAACGAAGCAATTGTTTTCCAAGAATACGAAGTTCATCAGTATTTTACAATTTAAAGAATAAAACTTTACTACTTGTACCGCAAACTTTTTTGTCCTTTCACGGTACTTTTCATTAAAATCTGAAAATGCTATCATATTGTATTTTACTGCTTTCCACTTGCCTCTTGCCGCTAACTGCTTGCTAATTATCGCTTACCTATGTTTATTAGTATGCAAATAAAGGATAAGCTTCCATTGTTTTATTCACTCGCTCGCGAACCGATTTAATCACAGCTTCGTTCTCCACATTCGAGAGTACAGTTTCAATCATTTCTGAAATTTCATCCATTAGTGGTTCTTTCGCACCTCGTGTAGTAATTGCCGGAGTTCCCAAGCGAATTCCAGAAGTTTGAAATGCCGAACGACTGTCGAATGGCACCATGTTTTTATTTACAGTAATATCGGCTTCAACCAATGCTTTTTCAGCCACTTTGCCGGTTAGTTCCGGAAATTTTGAACGTAAATCAACTAGCATAGAGTGATTGTCAGTTCCACCCGAAATAATAGTAAATCCACGTGCGATCAATGCATTTGCAAGAGCTGCCGCGTTTTTTTGCACTTGAGCTTGATATTCTTTGTATTCGGGTTGCAAGCATTCGCCAAATGCCACAGCTTTTGCAGCAATAACGTGTTCAAGTGGACCGCCTTGAATACCGGGAAATACTGCAGAATCGAGTAGGGCAGACATCATTTTTATTTCACCTTTCGGAGTAGTTTTTCCCCATGGATTAGGAAAATCTTTACCCATTAAAATAATACCTCCACGTGGGCCTCGAAGAGTTTTATGAGTTGTTGAAGTAACTATATGAGCATATTTAACAGGATTATCAAGTAAGCCTGCTGCAATCAATCCGGCAGGGTGAGCCATATCTATCATTAACAAAGCACCAACTTTATCCGCAATTTCCCGCATGCGTTTATAGTCCCACTCTCGTGAATATGCAGAACCTCCACCTACAATGAGTTTTGGTTTTTCGCGCAATGCTACTTCTTCCATTTGGTCGTAATCTACACGACCAGTATCCTGACGTACATTGTATTCAGTTGGACGATAAAGAATACCCGAACTGTTTACCAATGAACCATGCGAAAGATGACCTCCGTGTGCCAGATTTAATCCAAGAAAAGTATCGCCGGGATTTAAGCAAGCTAAGAAAACAGCAGCATTTGCCTGAGCACCCGAGTGAGGTTGCACGTTAGCCCATTCGGCACCAAAAATTTCTTTCAACCGATCGATTGCAATTTGTTCGCTTTGATCAACTACCTCGCATCCACCATAATAGCGTTTGCCTGGATAACCTTCGGCATATTTATTTGTCAACACTGACCCCATTGCTTCCAATACCTGATCGCTAACAAAATTTTCAGATGCAATTAATTCAATACCTTTCATTTGACGCTGTTTTTCGCGTGCAATAATGTCAAAAATAATCTGGTCTCTTTTCATTTAAGCCTCCCTAAATCCCTCCAATGGAGGGTCTTTTGATTAGTTTTTTATTTTAATATTTTGTTTAATAATTTGATTTTAATAGCATTTCTAAAGCCTCCTATTTGGACAGGTTGGAAGGGCTAACAACTCCTGAAATCTATCCACAAATTTACCTACATGAAAACCATCCATTAAGGCATGATTTGCATGAATATCAACCGGCAACCACAATTTGTCTCCATCACGAGTAATTTTTCCAAAAGTAATTTTTGGAATGCTGCGTGAAGCGCTAAACTTGCGAGCATGATTCACAGCGTAAAAATCTACCCATGGAACAGTTGAATAATGAATGACTTCCGGACCGGGATCCGGAAATTTTAATCCAAACTCAACTTTTACTCTTTCGGTTTCAGCTTTTGCTTGCTGCATAAATGCTTCAATATTTTCGTTGTAAGGAAAATATCCACATCCATACGTTTCATCTTCCCTAAATATAGTTGTTGCAGCGCCAACACTATCATAACAAACAACTTTATCATCCTCAATTCTATAACGAAATTCTTCAATTTCATTTGCTGCTTTAAGTGATAAATATAAGTAATACAATGAGAAAGGGTATCTTTTCTCATGTGCTACTTCACGTGCTTTAGCACAATCAACACGAACTACAACACCGAACAAAGGTTCATCAAAAGTATTGAAAACTTCAAAATGTTCTCTGCGTTTCCAGTTTGAAATATCTATTTGGTGTTTCATGTCTTATGTTTAATTGAAGCATTGGCATATTGGCTCATTGTTGTTTTTTCTTTTTCTGCACTGTCCAACCAAATTTCCCAATTTCTTTACCTAATTTGTAATAATGTCCGTGCGAATAGGCAATAAGTTTGGCTTCAGATAATTTAAAAGTATCGGTCGAAGGATCGATATATTTAGAATCAGCCTGTATATTAACAACGTCGGATATAAACATATCATGTGAACCCAAAGGAATTATTTCTCTGACTTTACATTCAATACATAAGGGTGATTCTTTAATTATAGGTGCTGAAACTTTTTCTCCTTTAAAGGGTGTGAGTTTCATTTCAGCAAATTTATTGTAATCGCGTCCGCTTTTCACACCGCACCAATCGGTGGCAAAAGCCATTTCCTCGTTGGTGAGGTTTATTACAAACTCTCCTGTACGTTTAATGATTTCGTACGAATGTCTTTCCGGTCGCACAGAAATATAGCACATTGGAGGATTGCTGCATATTGTACCCATCCAACTCAATGTAATCAAATTATATTCATCGGGGTTACTTCCACACGAAATAAGTGCCGCGGGTAACGGATATATCATTGTGCCGGGTTTCCAGCTAATCTTACTCATGGATTATTAAGTATTAAACATTATTTGTAAATGAAAAATGCTAAATCATTTTATTTTCACTTCTTCAATTTTAATTTCCCGCTCACAATATCGGCATTTTAAACGAACCGGGTTTTCTTCTTTCAGTACAAAAAATCTGGTTTTTACCGGTTGATGATTCGTTATACAGTTAGGATTGGCACATTGTACTATTTCCCGGATCTCGTCTGGTAAAACTAATGGACGTTTTTCAACAACTTCATAATCTCTAATAATGTTGATTTTTGCATTTGGACAAATCAAAGCCAATTTGTTGGTTTCGGTTTCGGCTAAAGCTCTGTCTGCAATTTTTATCAATCCTTTTGATCCAATTTTTTTACTCTCAAGGTTGTTGGCCAATGTAATCTGATTCGTGCAAGAGTCGATATGTAGTATTTGCACAACTTTGAATAGTTTATCAGATGGTATATGATCTATTACAGTTCCATCTTTAAGTGCCGCTACTTTTAATTTTTTTTCCATATAAATCAATATGCTAATGTGCCAATATGCTAATGTGCCAATTAATTGCTTGGCTTGTTTGTTTTTGCAGAATTTAAAATGCTGTTAATAATTCGTTGAATTTCTTTAATATTTTCCAGTAATTCAATCTCAAAAGGATAATTATTTGAATGCTGATATAATAATAACCAATATTCAGTTTCCTCTACCTCTTTGGCTGCAATTTTAAATTTATGTATAAAATCTGCTTTACTTTTACAGTTTTGAGCTACTCTGATATTAGCTCCAATTTATGTTTCACTTCTTGGAAAACTGATTTGCAATTGCGAATTTTCTTTTTCTTCAAGTTTTTTTGAATCTGATATTTTTATTAAATAAAAAGTCAAACCTTACAATCCTATTACCGGTTTTTTCTATTTCCATAAATTGCAGTGGTTTTATTGATTGGTATATTGGCACATTAAATAATTTGCACATTTGTCAGCACTTTACTCACAATAGCTTGCCTTACATACAACCCATTTTGTGCTTGTTGAAAATAATATGCTTTTTCGTTTTTGTCCACATCAGGATCTATTTCAGTAACACGAGGAAGAGGATGTAGTATTTTTAAATTGGATTTAGTATTCAAGAGCATTTCGTTTTTCAATGTGTAAACGTTTTTTACTCGTTCATATTCCATTAAATCCATAAACCGTTCTTTCTGAACTCGCGTCATATAAAGTATGTCTGCATCATTAAAGTTGTCAGCCAGTTCGTTTGATTCAGTGAACGGAATGTTATTTTTAATACAGAAGGTTTTATATTCTTCGGGCATTTTCAACTCATCAGGTGCAATAAATTTGAAAGTTGGATTAAAATGCGACATTGCCATAAGCAAAGAGTGAACGGTGCGTCCGTACTTTAAATCGCCTACCATGCAAATTTTTAAGTTTTCAAGTGTTCCCTGCGTTTTCAGTATAGAATATAAATCGAGCAGTGTTTGCGAAGGATGTTGATTCGCACCATCACCGGCATTAATGATTGGTACTGGTGAAACTTCAGCAGCATAACGGGCTGCACCTTCGAGTGGATGTCGCATAACGATAGCATCGGCATAGCAGCTTACCATGTGAATGGTATCGTTCAATGTTTCGCCTTTCGAAGAACTGCTTGTGGCTGCATCTGAAAAACCAATTATCGATCCTCCAAGTCGGATTACTGCAGTTTCGAAACTTAAACGGGTGCGAGTTGAGGGTTCGAAAAACAAAGTCGCAATAACTTTTCCATCAAGTGTCTTTCGGTTTGGATTTGTTTCGAAATTGGCAGCCGATTCAAGTATGGACAGAATTTCGTCCTTGCTGTAATCCGAAATTGAAACTAAACTGTTTTTGCTCATATTTTATTTTTTCGACTTTTGTTGAATAACTCAATTTATTGGCTGACTTAAATAAGAAAAAAACCAATATAAATCTTAATTTGATTCATATTGGTTTCTTTCGTTTTGGCGATACTTATCCTGACAACTTACTGAAAATAAGCTGAATATAAAGTAATTTTTATTGTAATACAGCAGTTTCATGTTTTCATTGCAAATATAGTGGAAATTTTGCTATTTTCAGATAGTGAAATTACTGTAACGCTATTAATTTTTGAAAATTTTTTATTTTAAATAATTAGCGGAATAAAAATGTAATGTTTATTCAATAATTATTCAAAGGAATAAAAGTCAAATTGTTGATTTAATTAATTTTATGCTTTTATATTCGAAATTTTCTGGAGTGTTTTATTTAGTATTTTCTCGAATGTATTTAGGGTGGCAATTTCATCAATATCAAATGAAATATTAAATTTTTCTTCCAGTGTCATAATCAATCTTAATTGACCCAGACTATCCCAGCCTTTCAATTCGTTTTGTTTCATTTTTAAATCAATACTACTTGCAGAAATTTCAAAAACCTCAGCAAATGTATTTTTAATTATTGTTTCATTATCCATATTTTTATCCAATATTTAATTTAAATTCTATATTATCTGTAGTATTAAACCCATATTTCAATAAAAACTCCTTTACTTGATTATTTTTGCCATTATCAAAATAATAAGTTTTCAGGTTTTTGATATTGTTTTCTTTTAAAGAACTAATAATATAGTCAAGAAATTTAAACTCAACATTTCTACCTAATATTCTGCAACTTAACAGAAAAATATCAAGCTCGGCTATATTAACAGTTATTTTAATTATGGCTGCAGCGGTAATTCCTTCGTTTCCGAACTTATCACTATACGACAAACTAAATAGATTAAATTCTTTAGAATTTATCATTTCATCAAGTTCAGATTCTGAGTACTTTTTTGCATTCAGATTAAACTGATTTGTTTTTTGCGTAAGTTGCGATATTCGGCTAATTGTATTATTATCAACGCTTTTAATATCTATTTTTATATCAAGTTGTTTTAAATATTCATCATACGAATATAATTTACTTTCGTTTGCTCGTTCTTTATTGCGTCTGTATTGTTCAGTTTTATCTAAATCTTCGGTTGTTATTTTGATTTTAGCAAAATGCGTATAAACTACATCGTTTATAAACCAGTAATTTAACTCAGTTATATCCTCCGGAAAATCAGGAACAGTTACTTCAGGTAGCATTTTTTTTACCAAATCACGCTCAAAAGCATTATCATCAATAAAAACAATCGAATCAAGCCCGATATTTAATTCGATGGCTATTTCACGGAGATTGTCAGTTTTATTGTTCCAGTTAATTTTTCTTGAGACAAAGTTGTCCCAACTTAATTGCATATTTTGATTGCATGCAAACACTTCTTTGACATCAGCTTCGTTGTTTTTAGAAACTATAGCAAGTAAAATGCCTGTTTCGGAAATCTTCTTAATATTTCGTTGGAAATCAGCATAAATTCTACCAACGCCATCTTCTGATAATTTTATATTGTTCCAACCTTCTTCACCTAAAATTCCTCCCCACAGCGTATTATCAAGGTCAAGTGCAAGCACTTTTTTGGTTCTTCCTTGTATGCAATTTAAAACGTTTTTAATTTCCTTTGAAATATATCTATATCCCGCGTTTGTATATTTAATCCGACCAAGATACCAAAATTTGTGACTGAAAAATTGCCGATAACCATGCAATGTTACCAAACGGTTGAAATCAAAAATAAAAATTCCGGGATATTTATTCCGAAAATTTAATAGTTCATTATTTAAATCAATAGTTTTATTTACGCTTGTATTTAAGTATGAATCAATAGAATAAGGAGGATAAAACAGATTTGATAAAATGAAGTGTGTTTTGGGAAACATTACTAAATAATGTTCAACAGTTTTAATTAAATCATCCGTTTTATCTTGGAGTTCTTCCGTGTCAAGATGAAGAAAAATAAAATCTGGATTGAATTTATAAAGATTTGAAGCTGAATTGGTTAGTTCGATTTGCCATTGGTTATAGCCTGCAAAGTATAGTTCTAAATCATTTCCATTAAGAAAATTTTTTAGCGGATCGATATTTATATTACTTAAAACTGCTAATTTCTTCATTTCAATTTATTTCATGTAAATACACTATCTCCATCACCATCTTGAAACACAATGGCATTTATTTCAATGTTTTTCGGGAAAATGTAGGGACGCTTTGCTGTTTTTTTGTAAATATAGCCGTTATGTTTCCGTGCTAAAGATTCTGAAAGTCTTGATTCAAAACAAGTAACAGTGTCGAAATTGTCTTTTTTCATCAATACTGAAATATAATTTGAGATACAATTAATATGTTCGTCCTCTGCATAAAGATATGAAACAGCAAGATTTTTATCTCGAATTTTCAACAGTGCATATCCTTCGAGTTTATCTTTATTATATAATTTCAGTGATAAATAACCAAACCGATTTGATTTGGAAGAAAAGTAATATCTTTTTGCTTCCTGGTCAGAGATATTCGTAAGTATCCACGGATAAGTCAAAATCCAGTCGAAATGATTAGCTGAACGAACTATTTTATCAGGATGGTTAGTTTTATAATTCTGAAGAAAAATGTCAAATTCCTTATCATAAACGTTATTCTCTAGAATTTTAAATTTTGTACGGTAATTTCGTACGAAAATGTCGCGAAAACGTAATGCTTTGTTGATAAACTTTTCAGCAGCCCGATAAAAGGGCATATAATCTGCCCAATCGGGGAAACGAGCTTCGATTAATTCTTCAAAGCAGAGGTTGCGATAAAAAGTTTTTCCATAGATATATTGAGTAGGTTTGAAAACTCCTAAACTCTGATATGTTTTTTCAAGTGAGAAAAGAAAATTGGACAAAAATAAGTTGTTCCGATATGCTTTGAGCATCAGAAAAAATAACTGTGAAGCAAGGTTTTCGTTGCGATATGCATCGCTCACCCAAAAACAACTTACCCAATATATTTTGTTTTTAGTTCCGTTTAAATCAATTTCATCAGGTAAAACACCGACATAACCAATTAGAGATGCATTCTGATATGCAGCCCAAAGTAAAATATCTTCATCGCTTGCATAAGGATTATTTATTTGCGAAAGCGCTCGCTGATAACTTATAGGAATTTGGGTGAGTACTTTAAAAAAGTCGGAATGTATGTACTCACTCAATTGTAATTTATTATATGATAGTATTTGCATTAATCTCTGCTTATAATATGTTTGTTTACCAACATCTTCAGTATAAAATAAATATATTCGCTTTTCAATATCTGTTCAGCATTTCTGCTGTTTGGTATTTCCATTGGAATGCGTTGAAAATTCGTTTTCTGAGCATCAAGTTTTAAATTAGCTGTACCAAAAGTCAGATCAACTTGTTTTTCCAATTTATCGAAAAATGTTTTTTTTATCTGAAAATCGGTGTATGGAAATGAAAATAAACTGATTTTCTGGTTTAAACGTTCTTTTATCCATCGCAGACTTTCAGTTGCTTCAGTGATTTGATTTTCTACGGATAAATCAGGAAAATATGCATGTGTCATGGAATGCGCTCCAATTGTAAAACCTTTCTCTATAAGATTTTGTATTTGCGAAAGTGTCAAATACGGTTTATTTTTATCAAGATAGTCTTTAAAATCGATTTCAAGAATCGGAGCAATTTCTTCTGCAATTGATTTCTGTACATTTTTTACCCGAAACAAATCATCACCAGTTGTATATAACAGGCCATGCGAAGCAAAAATTTCCTTAATCTTATTTTCTTGTCCCCTTGATATTCCCTTTGTTTTAATTATTTCAGCTAAAATACTGAATTTTAACCGATAAAATATGTCTTTGTTATCCACATAAGCAGGATTAACAAAACAAGCGGCAGGAATGCCTTTTTCAATCAAAATGGGAGCAACAACATCATGAAATTCGCGCAATCCATCGTCGAAACTCAGAAAAAACACTTTCTCTTTCCTTAATCGTTCATTGTTAACACATTTGATTAAGTGTTCGAAATTTGTAGCTTTATAATTTGTTACAAAAAAATCAATGTCTTCATTAAACCTTTTAACCGAAGTTACAGGATATAAATGTTTTACGTGTGGTAAATCATTATCGCTTACAACGTGATAAAAAGGTAAAATCAAACCTTGTCCTGAAATTTTAATTAACGAATGAATGCTGAATAATGGCGAAATTACCGATACCGTCTTTTTTAAAAGTTCTTTCATTCTATTTTTTGGAACAGGCTTGATGATATTTTGCTCAAAATTAAAAATATTTTGCCGAATAAAATATATAAAAAAATTTAACTACTTCGGAATAAAACCTTTGTTACGTTTCGGAATAAAAAAAATTGCTACATTAAGAATTTTGTAAACTGATTATCTGTGCTGTAATGCTTATTGCAATTTCCTCGGGAGTATGACTATTTATGGGAATGCCAACAGGAGAGTAAATGTTGTTCAATTTTTCAATTTCATAACCATCATCGAGTAACTTTTGCTTTAAAAGTTTGCTTTTCTGTGGACTTGCCATTAATCCGAGATATTTATATTTCAAATTAAGTATGTTTCTTAACACAATTTCGTCTGAAGTATGTCCGGGAGTCATTATTAAAATATAGTCTTCGTGTGTCAAATTCATTTTTTTGTGAACTTCCGAAAATTTTGTACAAATAATTTTATTTGCAAAGGTGTTTTGTATGATAGTGGGCATATTTGGTCGTTCTTCGTAAACAATCACATAAAAATTAAGTATTCTCAGTAGTTTCGAAAGAGCCAGCGACACATGACCTCCTCCAATAATGTGTACCAATGGTTCATTGCCAATCATTTCGTGGTAAAATATTTTCTCATTCGGGATATGTTTTTTAGGTACGATTGATGTGTTTAATTCCATTAATTCAATTTCACCGGAACTCATAAAATTGATAATTGCCGGAATGTGATTCCTGATATGTAACTTTACATTTCGTATGGTTTTAAGTTGTGAATTTGTAATTTCAAAAATTAAAAATTTTTGTTTTCCGCCGCAAATTGCTTTTTCACTTTGAGAATTGTACTCGTTATCAAATTTATATTCTATAATTTGTGCAAATTTTTCTCCTACTTTCAATGCATTTACCAGATTTTTTAAATCAAATTCAGCTTTGCCACCCCCGATTGTTCCAAAAGTATTGCCGCTTAAACTGATGGCAATTTTTGCTCCTGTTTTTCCGGGGGCATAACCTACGGTTTCGGTAATGATTATAATGTAAACTTTACCGATTATCCTGATTTCCTTTTCAACAAAACTCCAGATAGATGTTCTTTTCATTAATAACTTGATTATTTAAACCAAACAGCACTCATGGCATAATAAATTGCCATGAGCGATGAAAAAATTGCGCTGGCGGCAAATCGATATTTGTAAGATAAAACATTCTGAATGAAATAATTTGCTGTTAATGAGAGTGGAATATTAATCAAAAAAGATTTTGAAGCTATCAGTAGTAAAGATAAATTTATAGCAGTAAAATTTCCTGAAAACAGCTGAATAAACAATAAATGTCGGGCTATCCAGATAGGATTGAAATACAATAGTGCCAATGCGGTGCGAAACAGCGATATTTTAACTGATTTAAATTCAGGCTGTTCTGATTTTGTTTTTTTGTCAATCCATTGGAAATAACTCGGTATTTCGAAAGCATAAACAAATGCTCCTACTAAACTTATCCCAATAAGTCGGATAAGTGAAAATTGCTGTAAAATAAGTGCTGCAACAGTATCTCCTAAGGAATAAATAATTAATCCGTTGATAATACTTTTTTTTGTTATTCCGAGTTTCAATTTTATAGTGATTAAATTATTAATCAGTTCTTTTTAATGCTCTTACCATAAAGCATCAACAACAATTTTTCGTTGGTAAACGGAGCCGAATATGCAACATTCAAATTATCCCTATAAGCATTCGCAGCGTTCAATAATGCAAAGTAAACTCCTATTCCATACATAAAAGGAGGCTCACCGGTTGCTTTAGCACCGAAAACACCTTTTTCCGATTGATTGTTTTCTATAAACCGTACATCAATAATTTTAGGAACCGAAAAAACATCCGGTACTTTATAAGTGCTTAGTGTATTGGTTAGGAGTGAACCATTTTCGTTATAAAGTATTTCTTCCATCGTCATCCACCCAATTCCTTGTACAATACCGCCTTCTATTTGTCCTCTGTCTATAATTTCATCAATCATTGTTCCGGCATCGTGAACGACTTCAACTCTGTCAATTACATAATTCCCTCGCAAACAATCTATCGTTACTTCGCTTATTGCAGTTCCGCAAACATGGTAAGCAAAAGGTATTCCTTTTTCGACATTTCGGTCGAAAAATATCTCCGGAGTTGCATAAAAAGCATGAGCGGAAAGGTTTATCCGTTCTTTGTAAGCATTCATTATTAATTCATTCCAATTTATTTTCAAAGGTTTACCATTAAGAAAGATAAATTCATTAACAATATCGTATTCATCTTCGTTACCTTCGCCTATTAATTTAGGAAGAAATTTAATCAGTCTTTGTTTAATTTCGATGCATGCAAGGCGTGTTGCATTTCCGTTCAAATCAGTACCAGTACTTGCAGCAGTTGGCGAAATATTCGCAATTCGTGTTGTATTAGTTGTATGAGTAATCACGCGCGCAGTAGAAATTCCTAAAACACGTGCCGCAATTTTTCTGATTTTTTCGTTCACACCCTGACCCATTTCTACAGCACCAGTACTTATCCCTATGCTACCATCGTTGTAAACATGAACTAATGCCGAGGCCTGATTCAAAAAGGTACTTGTAAATGAAATTCCGAAACAAACAGGCATTAGTGATATTCCTTTTTTCAAATTCACATTTTGACTGTTGAAAACTTCTATCTCTTTTATTTTCTTTTCAACATTATAGTCTTTGAATGCTTTTTCAAAACATAATGTTGCATTGTCTGTTTGCATTTTCATCCCGTACGGAAACTGCTGACCTATGTGAATTAAATTTTTTTGTTGAATGAAAAATGCAGGAATATTTAAACTACGAGCAGCCTCGTAAATAGCACTTTCAATCACAAACATTGCTTGTGGACCGCCAAATCCTCTATAAGCAGTATTCGGAGGTAAATTGGTTCTGCACGATGCAGCTTTGGCCCTCACATTGGGTATGAAATAACTGTTTGTAGCATGAAAAAGGGTTCTCTCAAGTATTGCGGTTGACAAATCGGCATAAGCTCCTGCGTTTTGAAAATACATTACTTCAAAAAACAATATTTTCAGGTCATTTGACAAACCAATTTTGAAATCACAAGAGTAGGGGTGACGTTTTCCCGTAATACTCATGTCGGTTTTGCGAGGCAGTACCAATCTCACAGCCCGACCTGTAAAAAGAGAACCTAAAGCAGCCATAGCAGCCCATGCATTTGCCTGATCTTCTTTTCCTCCAAATCCTCCGCCAAGACGTAGAACTTCTGATTCCACAGCATTTAACGGTAACCCAAGTACATCAGATACTGTTTGTTGTACAGCCGAAGGCGATTGTGTTGAAGAAATAATTTTAATTTTGCCGTTTTCCAAAGAATAAGCAAGAGCAGTTTGTGTTTCGAGGTACAAGTGTTCCTGAGCACCCGATTCGACAGTTCCCTCAATTATATGTGCACATTGCTTTTTTGCTTCGTCGATATTTCCGAAAGAAAATATCCTTTCTGTACCGATTATTTCACCTTTAAGGTAGGCTTTTCTTGCATCGGTTATAACAGGTAATGGTTCGAATTTTAAATTGATTTTTGTTAAGGCTTTACGAGCAAGGCGTTCATTATCAGCAATAACAATGGCTATAGGTTGTCCTTTGTAGGTAAATTCTTCTTCTACAAGCAAGGGTTCATCGTGAATAATATGTCCAATCTGGTTTTGTCCGGGGATATCTTTCCAAGTTATAATGTGGACAATTCCTTCGCACTTTTCGGCCTCCGAAAAATCGATTTCAGTAATTTTTCCATGCGAATAAGGAGATGTGTAAACCGTTGCAAACAGTGTTCGTGCAGGTAAAGTAATATCACCGGTATATAAAGATAATCCCTGCACATGCATTATTGTATCTTTGTTTTTCATAATGCAAAATTTTGTTTCCCCGTTTTATTCATAACTGTTTCAAAATGAGCTTTTATTAATTGTTTTAATAATAAGCTTTTATATTCCGCCGAACCACGAACATCCGAAATTGGTTGAATTTCTGATTGTGCAATTTCTATCGATTTATTAATATTTTCTGAAGTTAATTCTTTACCATTCAAAAAATTACAGGTTTCATTTAGCAACAATGGCACCGGTGAAACTCCTCCGGCCGAAAGGGTGATATCTGTAATAATATTATTTTCGAGTTTTAAACTTATTGCTGTGTTGACACTTGCAATATCGAGATGAGTACGTTTTGATACTTTCTCGAAATGAAAAATTTTCTTCTCATTCGATAACGGAATTTTGATATAACTTAACCATTCGTCTTTTCTCAAATCGATTTGTTTATAGGCATTGAAAAAATTTGCAATGGGAATTTCTCTTTTGCTATTCTTATTTTCAATAACCAACTCTGCGTTTAAGGCGATTAGCATTATACTCACATCACCAATGGGTGAGGCATTTACGATATTGCCACCAATAGTAGCCCTGTTGCGAATGGAGGTGCAAGAAATAAGTTGCGTGTACTTCGTAATGTCAGGAATTAGTTTATTAATTATTTCATTTTCACTTAGTTCAGTTACTGTTACAGCAGAACCGATATAACAGTACTCCGTTGTCATAAAAATTTTTTTCAGTTCTACATTAAAATCCAAAGCATTAATATCACTCTCTTCTAATTCATGCCCTTTTTGAACATATACATCCGTGCCTCCGGCAATGGTATTTGTGTCTGTAGAAATCAAATGAATATCAAAAGAGTAGGGGAGTTGAGCTAACTTATCAGGAATTTGTAAAAAGTATTCCGGTAAAATTTTTTTTTCAACCAAAAAGTTAATTCTGTCATTTTCATAGCTCTCTTCAAACAATTTGTGGTTTAATCCTTCGATAAGTTTTTTTATTGCTCGTTCTATGGATTTGTAACCCGTGCAACGACAAATGTTGCCTGAAAGAAAAGCTGTGGCTTCATCAATATTCAGATTTTTTGAATACAATAAATATCCGGTTATTGAAATTATGAATCCCGGGGTACAAAAACCGCATTGTGAAGCACCTTCGTCAACAAAGTATTGTTGCACTGGTGTTAATTCTTTAGAATTTAAACCTTCGATAGTAACAACATGCGCATAGGCAGTTTCAATTATTGGAAGGAGGCATGAATTTACTATCCGATATTGTATACCATCTTTATTTAGTTTACCCACAAGAATCATACACGACCCGCAATCTCCTTCGCGACAACCTTCTTTAGTTCCTTTTAAATGGAGATGATCGCGTATTACGTCAAGTGTTACCGCTCCTGACGGTAATGTAAGCGATACAATATCATTATTTACTATTGTATTGATAATCATTTATTCAATATTTTTGAATGATGAATAAAATACAAAATTGAAATAATTAAGCAAATGAAAATATGTTATAATCGTTGTAGAATTATATTTTTATAAAGAGAATTTATGTAAACACCTGCCGGATAAGCAAAAAATCCAATGAATGTAGAAATATGAATATACCAAACCGACAATGGAATATTAGTATTGCTTTTAAAACAAAGTGGATAACCTGATATGTAATTTAATAATGGGAATAGCAAGGCTGTTACAGCTGCAAGAATAGCTCCTGCAAAAAATGAATTTATGCCTGTAGTTTTTTTGTCTTTTAAAATCAAACGTTGAAGTATAATAAAAAGACATACCGAAAGCAACATAGAAAGTACAGGATTTATAAAAAACGGGCTTGCAAGTGATTTGCCGATTAAGATGGTTCCTGATAGTTTAAATAGCGTAGAGATGATTAAAATAATAATTAAAGAACTGATACGCTCATTTAAATAGTAGGTAGCCGAAAGAAAAAAAAAGCTTAACCCGATTAACACTGAACCTGTGATATTACCCGGGTACAGATTTTTAAGTAGCGTACCCATGAAAAATTCGGTAATACCCCACAAACAGCCTATAGTTATAAGAAAAATTAAAACTCCAGAATTTTGGAAATTTTCTGATTTCATACAGATTAGAATTTAAAGAATAAATTGAAAATTTTACTTAAAACAAATCTGTTGAGTGAATTGTTTAAGCTATTATTCAGGTTTTTGAAAACAGTAAACGAAGTAAACGAAATCGCCGCTGTTAATTTTTTTGTAAGTTGGTGAACCTATATTTCCGGCAAAATCATGAATGTGTTTTTTTAAAAAAAGTGGTGCATATCTTTCTACAAGTTCTACTCTACGTGGAGTATCAAGTTCTAATGCGTTGATTACTTCTTTGTTAATGATTTGCTCTTCTTTTAAGATAAATTTCTTTCCTGCAATCATTTTTTTCATAGCTTCAAATTTATGCTTTGGACGGAAATCAGTAAACAAAAAGTAACCTCCCGGGCGCAAAATTCGATATACTTCATCCAAAAACAGACCCATTAAAGGATATCTGTGCGATGATTCAACATTAAGTAACACATCACAACTATTATCAGGTAATTTAAGATGCATAGCATTTCCTTGATGAAATTCTAATTTTGGAAGATTATAATGATTGGCGGCAAAATTCATTGCTTTTGCATCCAAATCAATTCCAAGAGCTGATGCAGGATTAAAAGTTCGGGTAAAATAAGCAAGACCTCCACCTCTTCCGTACCCAACTTCTACAATGTTCTTATTCGTTATAACAGTTAATTGCGCCATTCGATGATAAAGTTGAATAGAATAACGGTTTATTTCATCATGGCTACTCAATGGTAGTGATTCATTTTCGTGGTGATAGCCATAATTCATAAAAAGTATTTCATTCTTTTTATCAACAGTACTGATATACCAGTAAAGTGCTTTGTAAATCAATGTGGTAATTGTCATGCTTTTTCTTTATTTTATAATTTTGCAAAGATACTGTTTATAGGGCAAAGTTTTTATTTTATTACAATTTAAAATGTAGTGGATTCAGAAACGAATTATTAAAAATAATGATAATTAATTATTAGAAATCTGTAATACAATTGTTTATTTACTGTAATTTAAATTAACAGTTTATGTTTAAATATAACTTTAATATTTTATCAATTCACGAAAGTTGTATCGTTTATGAACAAATTTCAATTTACTTAAAAAAAATACTCCGGAAATCTTTCAAAAATCCGGAGTATTCTAATTGATATAACGGCTAATTTATTATTCGTTATTCTTGTGTTGTTGACATACGTTTGTACCAGTTATAACGCCATTTAGCATTTTCTTCGGCTGCAACAAACAGTTCTTCTGCTTCCTGAGGAAATTGTTTCAATAATGAAGTATATCGAATTTCACTTCTCAGAAAATCTTGGAATAGTTCCCACTGGGGTTCTTTAGAATCGAGTTGCATTGGGTTTTTACCTTCTGCTTCCAATTGCGGATTGTAACGATACAAATGCCAGTAACCCGATTTAACAGCCATTTCCTGTTGTTCGTTATTCGATTTACCCATGCCACCAACCAAACCATGGCTGATACAAGGCGAATAGGCTATGACAATTGAAGGTCCATCATAAGCTTCAGCTTCGCGTATAGCTTTCAATGCTTGCGATTGATTTGCACCAAGAGCTACCTGAGCTACATAAACATATCCGTAAGTAGCGGCAATCATACCAAGGTCTTTCTTGCGTACTTTTTTACCTGAAGCAGCAAATTTAGCTACTGCTCCTACAGGAGTAGATTTTGATGACTGACCGCCTGTATTTGAATAAACTTCGGTATCGAGTACAAGAATGTTTATATTTTTACCTGAAGCAATTACATGATCGAGTCCGCCGAAACCAATATCGTAAGCCCAACCATCGCCACCTATTACCCATTGCGACTGTTTTACCAAATATTGACTTATACTGCTGATTTCTTTGCAATAGCTGCATTTTTCTTCAGCAACAAGAGGTTTAATCTTGCGTGAAAGTTCAAGTGTTACATCGCCGTTTTCCTTGTTTTCAATCCATTCGCCAAATAAGCCGAGTAACTCTTCAGAGCAACATTTTTCTTGGATAGCCGCTTTCATCAGTCTTTCAATACGGTCGCGCATTTGCTCATTTGCAAAGAGCATACCCAAACCGAATTCAGCGTTATCTTCGAACAAAGAGTTTGCCCATGCCGGTCCACGACCTTCGTCGTTGGTTGTGTAAGGAGTTGAAGGAGCCGACGCTGAATAAATTGAAGAACAACCTGTAGCATTTGCCACCATCTGACGTTCGCCAAAGAGTTGTGAAACAAGTTTTACATAAGGAGTTTCACCACAACCGGCACATGCACCCGAGAACTCGAAGAGCGGAGTTGCAAGCTGTGAATTTTTTACGTTGGCTTTTACATCTACCAAATGTTGTT
The DNA here is from genome assembly GCA_964508285.1 of uncultured Paludibacter sp. GTDB lineage: Bacteria > Bacteroidota > Bacteroidia > Bacteroidales > Paludibacteraceae > Paludibacter. Next base: position 15,449 of record CAZDSY010000015.1, on the reverse strand, counting down.
TTGATTTGACATTTTCAACACAGAAATCCCAATTGTTTTGTTCTTCGTATTGTGTTTCGATAGAAACCATTTTGAGTGCTTTACCATTTTTGTTGCCTGGGCAAACTTCGGCACAGTTGTCGCAACCCATACAGTCGAGTACGTCAACCTGAATACGATAAGTCATACCGGCAAACTGTTTTCCATTGGCTTTAAGTGCTGCAAATGGAGCTTTAGCCTGTTCGTTTTCATCGAGTACAAACGGGCGAATAGCAGCGTGAGGACAAACATAAGCACATTGGTTACACTGTATACAATTATCCATTTCCCAAACCGGAACAGTAGAAGCTACACCGCGTTTTTCGAATTTAGTCGTTCCTTGATTCCATGTTCCGTCTTCGCGACCTTTGAAAGCCGATACCGGAATATCATCCCCTTTTTGAGCATTTACAGGAACTACAATGTCTCTTACAAAAGCGGGTATATTTTGGTTGATAAGACCATCTTCATCAGGAAGATTTGCCCATTCTGCAGGAATTTCAACTTTTACATATTCGCCACCACGGTCAACAGCTGCGTAGTTCATTTCAACAATTTTCTGTCCTTTTTTACCATAAGATTTTTCAATGGCATATTTCATTTTTTCAACTGCCAGTTCGTAAGGAATTACATTGGTAATTTTGAAGAATGCCGATTGCAGAATGGTGTTGGTGCGATTACCAAGTCCGATTTCCTGTGCAATGTTGGTTGCATCAATGGTATAAAGTGTGATATTGTTGGCTGCAAGGTATTTTTTAACGTTAACAGGCAGATTTTGTTTCACTTCTTCAGGTGACCAAACTGTGTTAAGTAGGAAAGTACCATTTTTCTTTAAACCTTTTGTAACATCATACAATCGGAGATATGCCTGAACATGACAAGCCACAAAGTCGGGAGTTGTAACCAAATATGTTGAGCGGATAGGAGTATCGCCAAAACGAAGATGCGAGCAGGTAAAACCACCCGATTTTTTCGAGTCGTAAGCAAAATATGCCTGACAGTATTTGTTGGTATTATCACCAATAATTTTAATTGAGTTTTTATTAGCGCCTACAGTACCATCAGCACCAAGTCCGTAGAATTTTGCTTCATAAGTTCCTGCACCTCCCATAGAAATTTCTTCGCCTAAGGGAAGAGAGGTAAAAGTTATATCATCAACAATACCAACAGTAAAACCATTTCTTGGTGAAGGTAAAGCAAGATTATGATAAACTGAAATTACTTGCGCGGGTGTAAAGTCTTTCGATGAAAGTCCGTAACGACCACCAACTATCAAAGGTTGATTTTCCTGACCGTAAAGAACATCTTTTACATCGAGATACAATGGTTCGCCTCCGGCTCCAGGTTCTTTGGTACGATCGAGTACACAAATGCGTTTTGTCGATTTAGGAAGTACTGAAAGAAAATGTTTTGCAGAGAAAGGACGATAGAGGTGTACTGAAATCAAACCAACTTTTTCGCCTTTGGCAGTAAGATAATCAATCCCTTCGCGGATGGCTTCGGTAGCCGAACCCATAGCCACAACCACACGGTCGGCATCGGGCGCTCCGTAATAATCGAACAAGCCATATTTACGACCTGTAATTTCGCTCAATTTACCCAGATAATCTTCTACAATTCCTGGAACTGCATCGTAAAAAGGATTACAAGCTTCACGTGCCTGGAAGTAAATATCAGGGTTTTGAGCAGTTCCGCGTACTACGGGACTTCCTGAATTTAATGCGCGGTCGCGGTGTGCCTGTAATGCATCCTGATCAACCAATGCCTGAACAGCTTCAGCATCGATTTCTTCAATTTTCTGAATTTCGTGCGAGGTACGGAAACCATCGAAGAAATGAACAAATGGTATTCGCGATTTTATAGCAGCAAGATGAGCAACGGCTGCAATGTCCATAACTTCTTGTACTGAACCGGTAGCAAACATAGCACATCCTGTTTGACGTACAGCCATTACATCCTGATGATCACCAAAAATTGAGAGTGCATGTGAAGCAAGAGCACGTGCCGATACATGGAATACACCCGGCAGAAGTTCACCTGCCATTTTGTACATATTGGGTATCATCAGCAGTAAACCCTGCGATGCTGTGAAAGTTGTAGCTAAAGCACCAGCTTGAAGTGAACCATGCATAGCTGCAGCGGCGCCACCTTCCGATTGCATTTCCTGCACTTGAACAGTTTCGCCAAACATGTTTTTGCGACCGTATGCCGCCCATTCGTCAACATATTCAGCCATAGTCGACGAAGGCGTGATGGGATAAATAGCCGCAATTTCGCTGAACATATACGCGATATGCGATGCAGCCTGATTACCATCACAGGTTAAAAATTTTTTTGTTTTTGCCATTTCGAAAATTATTTTGTTTTGAGTAATTTGTTTTGCGTTTCTGGTTCCGAGTTTTGTGTTTATTTTACTGTGTTTTTATTTGTTGTCCTTGTTCTAGAAGTTTAATTATCTGTTGTCTTTACTGTTGTCAATTGTCTTTTTCCTTTATCTATCCTAATATAAAAAACCGAGTATCCACAAAGGTATAATATTTTTAGTATTGGATTGTCTTATATCTGACACAAAATAAGTTTTGGTTGCATATTTTCGTAACTGATTATTTTCATATCTGAAAATAAGTTCGTTATCAACCAGAAAATCCGATTCGTTTTTTCCTTGATTTACTTTGTGTCTTGCATGTAAAGCATTATATAAGAATGTTTTATGCTCAATTTCAGTATTGCGGTTTTCTTCCTGTATTATATGCATCAGATTTGTATTGTGCACGTAAACTTGTTTTGGTTTTTTGGGAAAATCTTCGCCTGATGAATAAAGAAGATTTATCAGTCGCGCATCTTTGAGATACTTAATGTAATTCATTATGGTAGCACGCGAAGTTTCAATTTCTTTGCTTAATTGACTAACATTTGGACCTGCAGGTGCATTTTGCATTAAAATATATAGCAACTTTCTGATTTTTGGCAAATATTTCAACTCAATTTTCTTGATCAATAAAATATCCACTTCCAACATCATATTCATGGTTTTCAACAGATTTTCCGTGAAATTTCTTTTTTCAAGAAAAAATGGATAATAACCAAATTTAAGATAATCATTGAAATGATCTTCTATATTGAAAGTACTGTATATTTCCCTCGTAATTTTTTCGTGGTCGGAAATTATTTCCTGAATCGTAAATGGCTTAAAATCTGTTCCTGCACATAAATTCAGGTATTCACGAAAAGAAAAGCCACGGAGATTGTACGCCGAGACTACATCCTGAATGTCGTCGTTTTCTTCCACTAAACGCATTACCGACGAACCTGTAAAAACAATGTGTAATTCGGGATAAAGATTGTAACATTGCCTGAGTTCGCGTGACCAGTTTTCATATTTAAAAATCTGATCAAGCAAAAGAGTTTTGCCTCCTTGAGCAAGAAATTCAGCAGCAAAGTCAACTAATGTATGTTGTGTAAAGTGTAAATTGTTGAAATTTACATATAGGCAACTGCGATCATGTCCGAATTTTTCGCGGGCATACTGTAAAAGGAATGTTGTTTTTCCAACTCCCCTACTGCCTTTTATACCAATAAGCCGATGCGACCAATCAATCTCATCCATTAACAATCGTCTTACAGGCGATTGAAGATGGTCAATCAGGTAATTATGAGTATTGTAGAACGCCTCCATATACTATGTGGTATTTCGAGTGCAAAAATAAGCAAAATATTTGAATTTTGCAATGTAGAGATGGCAAAATTAGGAAAATGCTGTTTTAAAAGTTTAGACGTAAAATTTCAATTTACTATATTTTTTGATTTAACAAAAAAAGCCGGTGTTTACACCGGCTTTTATTATATTCATCAATGATGGTTTATTGTATAATTCATTTAAACATCATCAAAATTCTAATCAAATTATTCATTTATAACGTTCAATAAGAAAATATTACGCAAATTTTAGTTTGAAAACATCCAGGATAAATATTTTGATTAAATTATAAAAGGCTCTTTTTCTTTGCCAGTGTATCTTGGTTGTTTTTCAGGTTTGTCCAGTCTACTTTTTTTGTAGGATCAATGCCGTTGATAAATTTTTCGATATTAGTATATCCATCGCCATTGCAGTCTTTTAAAGCGTCAGAGGCATCATTTGGATTCAGACCGTATTTCAATTCCCATGTATCGGGCATACCATCCATATCGCTGTCGGTGTAGGGCGTTCCCTTGTATTCGGGAAGTCCGCCTACCTGACGGATATCGGTGATAATTCCCTGTTTGTAGGAATCAGCAGGTAAACGTCTTTTCACATATTTCGGATCGAATTCCGGCGCGTTTTCTACATAAAACGGTTTGCCGGTGATTACCGTGTTGATAATACGCTGGTCAACTGCATCCCGTTTGGGAATTGTAGCACCAACATTATCGGTAACAAACTTATAAGCCTCTTCAGCTTTCATTATTGTTACGTGTGCCATCGGCATAGGTTTATCCACCCGAATTTGTGCTTCAAATTTGCCTGCATCGGGCATATCATACACCTGAACACCGCCTGCCCAGTTGTTTTTTGTTACTCGGTCGTTGCCAACAGTAATATTGCCGTTTACATATGCTTTACCGAAAGTATCGGGTCTGTTTCTGTCGCGACTCGATTCCGGTTTCAGAATGCGGTAAGCAATAGGTTTATCGGCTGGAGTGATTGGTCCTGGTTTAAAATAATTATTGATAATGTTGAAAAAACTCTTATCATCACCTCCATCCACCGAACGATTCCACCAGTTAAAAACTACGTTGTTCACAAAGTTAAAATCGCCATCCATGCCTACGGAAGCATTACGACTGATATTTGAGGCAAACAAATTACGTGCGAACATACTGTTATGTCCGCCAATGGTTGCGCCAAAAGCATGGTTGTAGCAATCGAGCGCTTCGGTAAATGCAGAATTCTGTATGGTAATGTTTACTGTGGGAAGTTTCTGACCTGCTCCGGTTTGGTCACGTTGATATACATGCCGGTAAATGGACATATTCTCGTCGAGTCCCCAGCTTGCCGAGCAATGATCTATTATAATATTTCCTACTGCATTGCCACCGAGTGCATCATCGCGGCGGTTTACATCCGAAGCGCCACGTCGGAAACGCATGTGACGAATTATAACATCGTGTGTATCGATAAGGAAACTTTCGCCCGTTACACAAACACCATCGCCCGGAGCAGTTTGTCCGGCTATGGTAATATAGGGCGCTCTTACATTGATTGGTGATTTCAGAAGGATAACGCCTGCTACGTTAAACACTACAATGCGCGCTCCACCGGTTTCGCAGGCTTCACGCAAAGTGCCCGGTCCTGCATCTTCGAGTGAAGTAACCACAATCACTTTTCCACCACGACCGCCGGATGTGTACATTCCACCGCCCTCTGCCCCGGGAAATGCTGGTATTTTACTTTGAATTAAATCTTCGGGTTTTGCAGCCCAGGGGCGATAGGGTCGTCCCAATGCCTCTTCGGCAAGTACTACAGGATAGGCATTCTGCCATGCAAAATCCGATTTTCTCTGAATTTCAGCAGCTTGTTTTTCACCAATTGCTTTTATATTTTCCGGAATTACAGGATATTGCGCAAAAAACGAAATATTCATTGCAAATAATCCCACAAATGCTAAAATATTTTTGCAATAACTCATTCAATGATTTTTTTAGTTTATGTTTCGGATTATGACGATAGGATATGACTTTATGTACCCTTTGAAATAAAAGAAAAGAAATTTTATTATTGAGAATTTATTGTTTTGGAAATTGCATCAAAAGAAATTTAAGATAGTAAATTTCTTTTGATGCAGCCATATAAGTTATCTTACCCTTTGCCAAATACTTATTCAGGAATCCTATAGTATTTGTATAAATTACTTTGAAATGAATTCTTTAATTTGAGCGGTAACGTCAAGTAACGGGTAATTCCGTAAATATTTTTTATAGTTTTCGTAAATCATACGTTGTATCAATTCACTTTTTGTGAATTTTCAATTGACATAAAAATCCATATTTATATTGATATACATTTTGTTAAATAATTATTATTTTTGAACATAAAATACAATTTTGTAAAATATACTGTCATTCATTTTTTAAAGCCATGAAAACAAAACTATTATCATCAATCATTATTTTTACTGCTGTGTTTTTTTCGTTAAATGCTCAGATTGTAAATACCAAAACAACATCAACCCGTACTTCAACCCAAACAAAGAACAATGTAAGTCAAACAGCTGCACTTGTTAAAAATGTTACGGTAAAAACACCCGGAACATTTACTACCCTGCTTACTACAACTGATAAACTTAAAGTTAATCACCTGAAAATTAACGGAAGTATCGATGTTCGTGATATTGAAGTGATGAACAAAAATATGCCTGCTTTGAAAACACTCGATTTAAGCGCGACCAGTATAGCTGGCTATGAACAATCTCCCGAAAATCGACTTCCTGATTATAGTTTTGTTTCTAAAGAAAGTCTGACAAAGATTATTCTGCCTGATAATCTGACCTCAATTGGTAAATCGGCTTTGGCATATACAAAAAATCTGCATGAAATTATTTTACCTGAAACGTTGACATTTATCGATGAAGGTGCTTTCAGCTTCAGCGGTTTGAAATGTGTGAATATCCCTGATGCATTATCGACATCTGTTTTGTCAAAATTTTCCTGGTGTCAGCAACTGACCAAAATAACAGTATCTGCTGACAGTAAAAATTTTATTATTGATAATGATATATTGTACAGTAAAAACAAGGATACTCTGTATATGTGTCCGCGAACAAAGAGAATTGCCTTTACTGAATTAGGAATAGACAAAATGCAAAACCTGAAAGCGATTTATCATCATGCCTTTAATAATTGCAAAGGATTAACCGGTACAGTAGCTTTTCCTGCTCATTTAGAATTTATTGGCGATTATGCTTTTTCACAATGCGATGGATTAACCGGTACACTAACCCTTCCAGTCAATCTAAAAAAAACCGGTAAAGAAGCATTCATTGGTTGCAGAGGTTTCACAGGTGAACTAAAAATTCCTGTCGGAATTACTGAAATTGAAAAAGGAGCTTTTGCGCTTTGTTCAGGTTTTACAGGTGTGCTTCAGATACCCAAAGGTGTTACCAAAATCGGTTTTCAATCGTTTGTATGGTGTACCGGATTAAGCGGATTGATTTTGCCCGATGGTTTGACTGAAATTGACAATCTGGCATTCAGTGAATGTACAGGTTTAACAGGTAAGCTCGATATTCCCGGAAGTGTTAAACGAATAGGAAAGGAAGCATTCAAGTTTTGCAGAAAACTTACACGCATCAATATCCCTGTGAAGAAAAGTGTAAACGATCCTAATCTGAATGGTTGTTATATCGATACCGATGCATTTATGGGATGTGAATACAGTGTTTATGTTGGGAATAAGCCAAACTTCTGATTTATTAAATGTTTATAGTAAATGAAATTCTACTTACTGATAATTATGAAAAGATAAAAGCCTGTCGTAAAAAGAAATAAAACTATTACGTCAGGCTTTTACATTATCTTTCATGCTAATCTCGATTTTTAAAACCTTGATAAGCGTAGTTATACCTGTCAAGGTTTTACACAACACAATTCAAAAAAAAATATTTCGGGGCGTTAGTACGAACTATCGAAATCAAAATTTGTAAATAAATATCAGAATTAATCACATTAAGTTTTTCCGCTCAATATCCCTCAAATTATCCATTTTCTTTTAAGCAAGAAATCCGTAGATATCTTCGAGGTGTTCGGTTACTTTCTGGTTGCCGAATTCAAAGACTTTTGTAACCAGACCATCAAGAAAATCGCGGTCGTGCGAAACTACGATAAGTGTGCCATCAAAATCAACGAGTGCCTGTTTCAGTATGTCCTTGCTTTTCATATCGAGGTGGTTGGTAGGTTCGTCGAGAATAAGCAGGTTTACAGGTTCAAGCAAGAGTTTAAGTAGAGCGATACGGGTACGTTCGCCGCCGGAGAGTATTTTAACTTTTTTAAGCGAATCTTCGCCGCCAAACATAAATGCACCTAACAAGTCTTTTATTTTCATGCGAATTTCGCCCTCGGCAATATCATCAATTGTTTGAAAAACTGTAAGATTTTCATCGAGCAGGGAAGCCTGGTTTTGAGCAAAATAGCCGATCTTTACATTGTGTCCGAGTATGAGTTTGCCTTCGTGTTCTATTTCACCCATAATAGCTTTTACGAGGGTCGATTTACCTTCTCCGTTTTTCCCAACGAAAGCGATTTTTTCGCCACGTTCAATCATAAAACTGGCATTGGCAAAAACTCGTTTTTCACCATAACGTTTTCCAACATACTCAGCTCTAACCGGATAATTCCCCGATCGCGGGGCAGGAGGAAACTTTAGTCGAAGGCGTGATGTGTCAACTTCGTCAACTTCTACCAATACGAGCTTTTCGAGCATTTTCACTCTGCTTTGTACCTGAAGCGTTTTGGAATAGGTACCTTTGAAGCGTTCGATAAATTCTGTGGTTTAAGCTATCATTTTCTGTTGCTCATCGTATTGTTTCTGTTGCTGTTCGCGACGTTCCATACGCAATTCAAGATAGTGCGAATATCGGGCTTTATAATCGTAAATACGCCCCATCGTAACTTCTATGGTGCGTGTGGTAATATTATCCACAAATGCGCGGTCGTGTGATATTACCACTACTCCCTTGGCTGTATTGATAAGAAAATCCTCAAGCCATTGAATAGATTCAATGTCTAGGTGATTGGTAGGTTCATCGAGCAGAATAATGTCCGGACGACGCAATAGAATTTTTGCCAATTCAATGCGCATACGCCAACCGCCACTGAACTCAGAAGTATTTCGCGTAAAATCTTCGCGCGAAAAACCTAAACCGAGTAACGTTTTTTCGATATCGGCATCGTAATTAATTTCTTCATGACCATAAAACTGTTCACTTAGTGATGATACTTTTTCAATCAACTCCAAATAGCTTTCCGACTCGTAATCGGTACGAGTGGCAAGTTCTTCATTCAAAACTTCAATTTCACGTTCCATTGCATGAATTTCGGAAAATGCCTGCGCCGTTTCATCGAATACTGTGCGTTTATCTTCGGTTAATAAAAGCTGGGGAAGATATGCTATAATAGTGCCTTTGGGATAAGAAACTCTGCCTTTGTTGGGCTCACGTACACCGGCAAGTATTTTTAATAAAGTGGATTTTCCCGCACCGTTTTTTCCCATCAGTGCAATGCGGTCTTTTTCGTTAATTACAAATGAAATATCTTTGAAAAGCGTTTTTCCGTTGAATTCTTCTGTTAAACTGTCGACTGATAGCATGTATAATTTTTCTGATTTATGTTTATTTTCGTGTAAAAATACGCAAATCTGACCTTACTCAAAAAAAGTAATTATTTGTTTTAAGCTTAAAACGCTTATATTGAACGAATTATTTTTAAGTATTTATTAACTCTATTCGTTTTATAACTTTTTTTACCATGTTCTGAAAAAACCAAAATTTAAAATATTACCTTTGATTTTCGTATTTCATCATAAATATTTATAACTTTGAGTGCTTAATCAAAATATGGCTTGTGTTAAAATTTTAGAGAACAATTTCGAATACTGATAAATAACTTTTTATTTCTTGAACCAAAAAATAATTCATAAGAAAAAATATAACTGATATGAAAAAACTTACAACCAAGCAAATTATCGATATTGTATTGATATTTTTACTGTTAATTTTTGCAGCACAAAATGTAACTCCAGTAAAACTGAATTTTTTGTTTTTTGGTTTCGATTTGCCTTTAATTATTTTAATCGCATTTACTTACTTTGTTGGATTTTTTACAGCTAAACTCTTTAAAACCAAAAAAGATGTAATTGAAGAAACAAAAAGCAAGGAAGAAACAGTAAATACTAATGAGAGTAGCAATTAATATTTAATATTTCAATTTTTGCATGTATAAAAAATTGAAATTCATTAATTTACAATGGCGTTTTAGATTTTCTACTTGCACTGAAATATTCCCCTCATAAAATTATTATTCCTTTTTCTTTCTCATTGAGGAGAAAGTGCCCAAATGGCGATAGAGGTGGATAGGGGTTAGGGGAGAGGTCCTATGATAAAAATTAAAAAGATTAAATTTCTATAACCAACTGAAAGTCAATAGTAAATAATTTTTAAATTTCACTATTTCTAATAATTATATACTTGCGAAAGTTCAGTTAATATTAAATAAAAAATGAAATACTCATGACCAAAACAAAAACTTTGGTCACAAATGGAGATGATAAGAATTTTACAAATCTCTCTTATACCGCCTTTAGGAGGTTAGGGGGCAGATATATAAATTATAAACAAATGAAAATAAAATTTCTTGGCGCTGCTCGCGAAGTAACCGGCAGTAAACACTTGATAATTACCGAAGATGGTAAAAAAATTCTCCTCGATTGCGGAATGTATCAGGGTAAAGGAATGGAAACTGATAGTTTAAACCGCAATCTGGGATTTAATCCCGAGGAAATCGACCATATGATTCTTTCTCATGCGCATATCGACCATTCGGGTTTAATTCCTTATTTGTACAAACTCGGTTTTAGGGGGTCGATTATTTGTACCAATGCTACACGTGACCTTTGTTCCATCATGCTTTCGGATAGTGCACACATACAGGAACTTGATGTGAAATGGTATAACAAGAAAATGGCTAAATTACGTCAGCCTTCGGTTGAACCTATATATACCATTGAAGATGCAGAAGAATGTATGAAACTTTTTATCAGCGTGGGTTACAACCGCCGATTTTATATCAATGATAAAATAAATGTGAAATTTACAAACACCGGACATATGCTGGGAAGTGCTGCAGTGAACCTTGAAATAACCGAAAACGGACAGAAAAAGCGAATTTGCTTTACCGGCGATATTGGCCGACCGGTTAACCGTATTCTTGCACCTCCTTCACCCTTTCCACAATGCGATTTTCTGATAACAGAATCAACTTATGGCGACAGATTACATGCTACCGAAAATGAAAGTACCGAAGAATTATTGAAAATTGTTGAAGATACTTGTGTAAAAAAGGCCGGTAAAGTCATCATTCCATCATTTTCTGTAGGACGAACACAGGAAATAGTTTTTGTTTTAAATAATCTGTACAATCAAAACCGCTTGCCACGCATAAAAGTATATGTTGATAGTCCGCTTAGTGTAAATGCTACCGAGATTTACAAAATGCACACCGATACGATGAATACAGAGGTAAAAGAGGTAATGAAGAATGATCCTGATCCATTTGGCTTTAATTCACTAACTTATATAAAAAATGTAGATGAATCGAAAGCCTTGAATGACAGCGATGAACCTTGTATCATTATTTCTTCTTCGGGAATGGCTGAAGCTGGACGCGTAAAACATCATATTGCCAATAATATATCTAATTGGCGAAATACAATTTTGATCGTAGGGTATTGTTCTCCAACTTCGTTGGGTGCTCGCATACAGGAGCCCGGATTACATGAAATATCTATTTTTGGGGAAATTCATGAAGTAAATGCACATATTGCTAAAATTGAGGCTTTCTCAGGTCATGGTGATTATAAAGAAATGATTCAGTTCTTAAATTGTCAGGACAAAGAATTGATACGAAAAATATTTCTGGTGCATGGTGAATTGAGTGTTCAGCAAACTTACAGGGAAACTCTGAAGGAAAACGGCTTCAGAAATATTGAAATACCGGCAGTGGGTGAGGAGTTTGAATTGTAAAAAAATATACCCCCTAACCCTAAAAAAGATGGAACGTTAAGGGATTATAGAATGTTACTCAATTTTTTTTGCTTAAATGTGTTTTAAAAGAAGTTTGAAATTACAAATTAACCCTAAGAAACGCTCTATAACTTCCCCACAATTTATCACATTTATAGGGAGAGGGTTGGTTGCTTTGAAGTTATCTTATTGATTACTAAAGTTTTACTTTTGGTGAGGTTGCCTGAAATTCTTTCAGGTAGAAAGGTTCGAAATATGCTACGTCTTCAAACTTTTGTTCTAAATATGCTTTATTAGCAAGAACTAACATGTTTTCTGCCAAGGGATAAACATTCTCAACAAATCGGGCGTTTGAGTGCGTTAGGAGAGGTTTGCATTTTTCAGCACCGTTTCCGAAGAAATAAACTACTTGCTTTTCATAAATATCTTTATATGAATTTTCATCAATGATATCGGCTGATACCTCACGAAGAATTTTTCCTGTACTATCAATAAAAACCGAATATACTTCCATACGGCGCGCATCAATCATGGCGCAATAAATAGCATTTTTATCAAGAATATGATTAATAGTACTATAAGCCATCGATTCTAAAGTATTGATTGAAATTAATGGAATACCAAACCCATAACATAAACCTTTAGCTGTAGAAACTCCAATACGTAATCCGGTATAAGAACCCGGACCTGCGCTTACAGCTACAGCATCGGGCTTTTTATTATCTTTTTTCAACAAATCCAACGCCTCCTGAATAAACAGACTTAGCAACGCGGCATGATTCATTCCCTTAAAATCAGCTTTTTTGAAAAGTAATTGGTCATTTTCGCTCAAACTTACAGAGCAAACAGAAGTTGAAGTCTCTAAATTTAAAATTATCATAATTCTCTAAAAAAGTTTCTGTGATAAAGAAAACCTAACAGGTCATAAAAAACTGTTAGGTTTAAAATTAGTAGTTTACATTAAAAATAAAACTTAAAAAAAATCAATTCAGGACAAGTTATATTATAAATTGAATGATGATTATTTTACTGTAACAATTAACGGATCATTTGCTTTTTCAGCAAATTTGCTCAAAGCATTAAACCAGTGGGTATCTGTAGGAAACTGCCATTTGCTCCAACCTCCGCCGAAGTAATAAGTAAAGGGCTCATTCATTTTATATTCGGCAAGAATAAGCAAGTGTTGTTTATTGCGCTGTATTACAGTATTTCGCACAGGAATAAAAACACCCACATAATTTCTACCGGCAGGTACACCTGCATCTGATACAGCATTTTCGGCATAAGCAATTATACTTTTTGTACTATCCTGATAGGCTATTCCTTTATTGTCGTGCAAAAAAATACCAGCAGCAAGTTTCATGGGTATTTTGCTACTCTCGTACTTTACTTCGGCTTTATTAAGCATGCTTCCTGCTGATGTACTGATAGTTATGATTTGTTTAAACGAATTTCCATTAATATTTACAGCATCATAAGTAAGACTAAAAGTTGAACGCAATGGTCCATTATCAAGAATTTTATAATTATTGAAATGATTACCAATCCATAAACTATCATTGTAATAAGGTGCAATACCCCCTGCTCCAAGTGTATGACCTACTTTGTAGCAATCAAGTCCGGTTCCTCTATCAATGTGATATGATAAACCATTTTTCAATTCATCTCGGTATCTTTTAGTAACAACAGTGTCCGAAGTACTTTTCAACCACAAATCAACACCGTTGCTGGGGTTTTCATTTGCCAAAGCCGGTCCGTACATTCGATATGCCGCTAGATCATTTTCCCATGCAAAATCGTCCTTTCTTTCAGGGATAAATCCTGCCCAAGTTATGGTTTTAACCGTTGCCGGCTTGCCTTTGGAAATAGAAAATACTGCTGTTTCTTTACTGATCAGATTAACCGGAAAAATCAAAGATTGGGGCTTTTTCTCACCATTGTATATCCACTGATATGCTATTTCTTTTCCTAAAGCATCTTTTATTATAACTTCAGTAGTTTTTAATTTAAGTTCTGAAGCTTTAACCTCAACCATCTCGTTTTCACGATCGAATGTAGAAGGATTATAAACCTTTACTACACGTTCAATACTGCCACACGATACAAGTATCAAACTTATGATGAATAAGGACATTTTTGTTTTCATATCGATTTTTATTGATTGAATTTATTTAGGCTGTTTGCCAATATAGGCAAGAATACCTCCATCAACATACAACACGTGTCCGTTTACAAAATCGGAAGCAGGTGATGCAAGGAATATTGCCGGACCTACAAGGTCTTCAGGAGTACCCCACCGAGCAGCTGGAGTTTTAGCAATAATAAACTGATCGAAAGGATGACGTGAACCATCGGGTTGCAACTCACGCAATGGAGCGGTTTGTGGTGTGGCAATGTAGCCAGGACCAAGTCCGTTACACTGAATATTGTATTCTCCATATTCCGAAGCAATATTTTTGGTTAACATTTTCAATCCACCTTTTGCTGCTGCATAAGCCGAAACTGTTTCACGACCGAGTTCACTCATCATTGAGCAAATGTTGATGATTTTGCCCGAACCTTTCTTCATCATTGAAGGAATGACAGCTTTAGCGCAAATAAATGGACCGTTCAGGTCAATATCAATAACCTGACGGAATTCGGCTGCAGTCATCTCATGCATTGGTATGCGTTTTATAATTCCTGCGTTGTTCACCAAAATGTCAATTACACCAACTTCCTTTTCTATTTGAGCAACCATTGCATTGATTTGCTCTTCGTTGGTTACATCAGCTACATAACCGTTTGCTTTTATTCCATCAGCTTCGTACGCAGCCAAACCTTTATTAACCATATCTTGATTAATATCGTTGAAAACTATTTTTGCTCCGGCATTTGCCAATCCTTTAGCAATAGCATAACCAATGCCGTACGATGCACCTGTAACAAGGGCGATTTTTCCGTTTAAATCAAATTGTGTCATTATATTTTTAAGTTTATAAAGTTTGTAAGTTTGAAAGTTTATTAAGTTTGATTTTTAGATTAAACATATCATTATTTCAAATCAACTATTTTCGAAAAATCCTGATCGCTGTAATCGAGATTTTCGCCTGCCATACCCCATATAAAAGTATAGTTACAGGTGGCAGCTGCAGAGTGGATCGACCATTCAGGCGAAATCACAGCCTGATCACCTTTCATCCAGATATGACGAGTTTCGTCAACTTCACCCATAAAATGACATACAGCCTGATCTTCGGGAACTTCAAAATAGAAATAAGCTTCCATTCGGCGACTATGTACGTGTGCCGGCATGGTATTCCAAACACTTCCAGGAGCAAGTTCGGTCATACCCATTTGCAGTTGACATGTTTCAAGCACTTGACAAACAAGCATTTTGTTGATATTACGATGATTGGCAGTTTCAAGCGAACCAAGTTCCATTACAATGGCATCGGCTTTAGTAATTTTACGGTCAGGAAAAGTTTTGTGCGCTGGTGCAGAATTGAAATAGAACTTTGCAGGTTTCTCAGAATTCACACTTTCGAAAGTTACTGTACGATTCCCTGCACCAAGATAAAGCGCTTCTTTATAACCTAGCTCGAAAACTACGCCATCAACTTTAACTTTTCCTTCTCCACCAACATTAAATGTTCCGAATTCGCGGCGTGAAAGGAAAAA
>CAZDSY010000014.1:35323-36581 GCA_964508285.1 uncultured Paludibacter sp. | reverse complement strand
CAGGCGTTCATCCGACTGGTTTGTCCGATAGCGAAAAAAAAGTTTTCGATTTGGTTGCACGCAGGTTTATTGCAGCTTTTTATCCAGAATGCAAAGTCTCTAATACCACAGTTTTAGGCGAAGCTGCCGAAGTAGAATTTAAAGTAACCGGAAAACAAATCCTCGAACCGGGATGGAGATTGGTTTTTACCAAAGAAGATAATAATTCCGAATCGAGTGATACAGAACCTAAAATGGAAGATGAAGAAAAAGCACTCCCGTTGTTTGTAAAAGGAGAAAGCGGACCTCATGAACCTTTGCTGGCAGAGAAATGGACTTCGCCTCCCAAACCATACACGGAAGCAACCTTACTCAGAGCAATGGAAACAGCCGGGAAATTAACCGATAATGAAGAATTGCGCGATGCAATGAAAGAAAACGGTATTGGAAGACCTTCGACGCGTGCTGCAATCATAGAAACTCTGTTTAAAAGAAATTATATTCGAAAAGATAAAAAAAATATTTTCCCAACAGAAACGGGGCGGAATTTAATTGGAGTTATTAAGGAAGATTTACTAAAATCGGTAGAACTTACGGGCTTGTGGGAAAAAAAACTTCGAATGATAGAAAAAGGGACTTACCAGGCATCTGTTTTTATTGATGAACTCAAAACGTTAGTAATTCAAATTGTAGAGAATGTAAAAAATGATAACTCAACAATAAATTCTCAACAAAAAAATGTAAATATCTCTGATAAAATTGTTGGAACAACGTGTCCCAAATGTGGCAAGGGTAAAATGATAAAAGGCAATACTGCTTATGGTTGTAGCCGATGGAAAGAAGGATGTGATTACAGAGTGTTTTTTTGAAAGGAGAAAATAAACAAGTTACGAGTTACGAGGGAATGGGGAAAAAAAGGGAACCAGGTAACGAGTGTCGAATACAATATTTTCCTAAAGAGTAGTAAAATCCGTACCCGTAAACCCGAACCCCTATAAAAATTTATCAATTTTTCTTATTTACTTCCGGATACACTATGCGTGAATGATACATATTCTTAATTTTCTGTTTAAAAACATCTTTCACGGTTTCCACATCTCTGAAACTTATTGGAGCATTTTTGAATTGTCCATCAGCTATTTGGCTGTCAATCATGCTATCAACCATTTCATCGATGCTTGCTGGGGTGTAGTTTTTCAAACTTCGTGAGCGTGCTTCTACAGCATCGGCCATCATGAGTATCGCAGTTTCTTTACTGTCGGGTAGCGGACCGTGGTAC
>CAZDSY010000014.1:0-35223 GCA_964508285.1 uncultured Paludibacter sp. | reverse complement strand
ATCGGCCATCATGAGTATCGCAGTTTCTTTACTGTCGGGTAGCGGACCGTGGTACGTAAAAGCCTCATCGTTGGGTTTTAATTCGGGATGTGCATTAATAAATGAATTGTAAAAATATTTGGTTTTGCTCAGACCGTGATGCGTAGTGATAAAATGAATAATTTGCTCAGGTAAATGACTTTTTTTGGCAATTTCAACACCATCGCTTACATGTTTAATTATTTCAAGAGCTGCTGCCTCGTAATCCATATCGATAAGCGGATTTTTTTCACCCATTTGGTTCTCGACAAATAAATCAGGATTTTTCATTTTACCAATATCGTGATAAAGTGCACCTGTACGAACGAGCAAACTGTTTGCGCCAATTTTTTTTGCCGCTTCTGTTGCCAGATTTGAAACCTGAAGTGTATGTTGAAAAGTACCCGGAGCTTTTTCGGCAAATTCCATCATTAAGTCGCTGTTAATGTTAGTAAGTTCCACCAGTGTTACAGCAGATATCAATCCAAATACTTTTTCAAAAATATAAATCAGTACATAAGCAAAAAGTAAAAAAGTACTGCTTATGGCAAAATACAAAATTGGCAGCCAATGCACTTTTCGAATTTCACCTTCAATAATAAATTCGTGGGCAAGATAAATTCCTGTGTAGCAAAGAAATATTATAAATGCAGTTTGAGCTAACTGTGAGCGTTGGGTCATATCTTTCAAACTCGAAACGGCTGCCATACCTATAAAAATCTGTAAAATCAAAAATCGAAAAGAATTATCAACCATCAAAGCAATAATCATCATGGTAATGATATGCGCGAAAAGAGCTGTGCGCGAATCGTAAAAAACACGTACCATTATGGGTAGTAGCGCATAAGGAAGTATAAAATAATTGAATCCGGTATTTTTAATAATAAAAGTAGTTAATGCTATCATTAACACCATTAGGGATGATATTAAAATTAAATTTCGAATCTCATCGAAAATTCGCGGGCGAAAAAGATAAACATATAGAAAAAAGAGGAGGATTTCTCCGCTTATAATCAAAATACGACCAATAGTAACTAATGCAGTTTGCCGATAACTTACTTTACGTTCTTCTGAAGCTTTTTTAAGTGAAATAAGTATCTGATATGTATCAGCAGTAACTATTTCGCCACGATCGATAATTCTTTCACCTGTTTGCACCATTCCACTGGTAAGTGAAAAATTTTTTAGTAATTCAGTTTTTGCAGTTTCCGATTTAAGGCTGTCATATTTTAGGTTGTTTGTTATATAAAGATTAAGATTAAGAGATTTAAGTGTTTCCGGTGAAGCACTTAATATTGCCTCGTAAGCATTTTTTGGGGTATAAAGTTCTGTAATTTCGATGGTTTTACTTGTTCTGTCAGGATTAATAATTATTACTTGTTGTTTACGATCTGCATTTAATTTCTCAAAATCCTGAACCGAAATGATACCTCTGGAATAAATTTCAAAAAATTTTTTTCGAAAAAATTCTGTTTGAAAAATTTGATAAGGAAATGCTTTTTGAAAATCTTCAGTGAATTTCTTAATTTGGGTGTTACTTACTATTGTATCGATAAAAAAATACGGGACAAAATTTTTGAGAATTTCCTGTTTTTCAATTTCAATTTGTCGATTGGTTTTGTAAATCGGAAAATCAAACGAAGCCGTAACAAGTTCGTACGACCACGGTTTTCCAATTTCAAATTGATAATTAAAGGTTTTACGTTCGGGGAAAAGCTGAACTATTATAATAATTAATACTATGAATATCAAGCTTTTCAATATATTTTGCCAGTTATTTCGACTTATGTTGATTTTCATTTTAATTGTAAATTAAGTTGCTCAATTAAGATTATGTATACAAAATCTATTCAGCCCGAAAATTACAAAAAAATCAAATCATTTCATTATTTTTTGATTGAAGTTTGAAAAATTACTGTTTAGTTTGTGAAAAACATCATATCAGGATGATTTTCGTAAACGACAATTGTTTTGAAAAATGACTTATCGATATTATTTTCAGAAAAAAATCAATATTTGATGTAATATTTATCACTGCTTTTCGTCGTATATTTGAAAGCATAAATTAACGCCAATAGAAGAGATTATTAAAACTAAATTTGTACTGCATGGATGCCTGGAATTTTAAGCAATTAATTTTACCCATGACCGATCGATTATACAGATTTGCCAGGTCGATTTTGCAGGATGGCGAGGAAGCAAAAGATGCGGTACAGGAAATGAGTTTAAAACTGTGGGAGAAACGTAATATACTCGACGGAGTAGATAATTTACAGGCTTTTGCAATGAAATCGATGCGTAATCACTGTTTGGACGAAATAAGGAAACGTCGTAATACTACAGAACCCGACCATGAAATGATTTCTGAATTACCCGAACCTTACGAAATTGTAGAACAATCTGATATGAGTATCAGAATAAAAAAACTAATTGAAAAACTACCAGAACTTCAGCGTACAGTAATTCAGCTCAGGGATGTTGAGGGATTTGAAATAGAAGAAATTGCCAAAACCACAGGACTTACTGCTAATGCTATTACAGTAAATCTTTCGAGAGCAAGACAAAAAATAAGAGAACAGATTTTAATTGAAAATAAAATACCGGAACGAAAATTATGGATAGGATAGATGAAATACTTGAAAAATACTTCAGGGCAGAATCAAGCATAGATGAAGAACAAGAACTGAAAACTTATTTCGGTTCGGGAAAAGTGAAGCCTGCACATGAACAATACAAACCTCTGTTTTTGCTTTTTGAAACTGAAAGGGAGGTAAAATACACAGGAAAATTGCCTGAATTTACCGAAAAGTCGGTGCAGTATAAACAAAACATTTACCTGCGCAGCATATCGATTGGAATTTCAATTGCAGCTGTTTTGCTTATCGCTATTATACTGATAAAACCACAATATAATACACCCCGCGACTATGCAATGGTGAATGGAAAATATATCGATAATGAAGAAATAGTTATGCAAATGGTCAACTCGAAATTTGAAAACATTAATGGTGTGCTATCAAGAACTATGAAACCTGTGGAAAGTATTTCGAAAGTACGAAACAGCCTTGAACCAGTCCGAAAAATTTCAGAAACTATTACATCGAATGATTAAAAAAATAATAATAAGTTATGAAACGTCATATAATTATTTTAATATCAATGCTTTTGCTTGCAAGCGTGCTTCCAAAAGCTCAAACACTTATCAGTTTTTTTGCCCGGTACGATCATGATAAAAGATTTGAGACCGTGTCGGTTGGACGTTTTCTTTTTGGACTTGCACTGATTTCAGGGAACTTATCCGATGAAGAAAAAGAAATTGTAGGTAATTTGCGGCAAATAAAAGTTCTTAGTACGAAAGATAATGTGGAACCTGAATTTGCTCAGAAAATAATGCACGACCTCAATAAAGTGATTGATAAAGGTAATTTCGAAAGCCTTGTGGAAGTAAGAAGTAAAGGTGAAAAAGTCGAAATTTTGGTTAGGAAAAATCGCGATACATACACTGATTTGCTGATTTCAGCACGTGAAAATGGCGAAGTAAATGTAATATGGATCAGAGGAAAACTTACCAAAAGATTTATAGAAAAAATTAAAATAGATAATAATAACAAAATGACGGGTTTACCTGTTGACATTAATTTATAAACAAAATGAAAAAAGGATTTATTTTAATTGTATCGCTGTTTATGTTAACAGCTGCAATGCAGGCACAATCGCTACAGAAGTTTTTTGACAAATATGCCGATGATGAAAGATTTCAATATGTTTCTGTAAGCAAGGGAATTATGAATATGGCTTCGGTTTTTGGCGGATTGGCAAAAAACGAAAAAGAAGTTATGTCGAAAATGCAGGGACTTAAAATATTGACATTAGAGGGAAGTGATGATTCTGCTTTGATGACAAAAGTGCTCAGCGAACTTAACCAAATTGTTGAGGAAGGTAATTTTGAGTCTGCTGTAGAAGTACGCGAAAAAGGTAACAGAGTACGCATTCTTTTCAGGGTAAGTGGAAGTGATAATGCAGATATGCTGATTATTACCCGCGAAAAAGGTGAGTTTAGTTGTATATGGATTAAAGGAAAAATGACCAAAGAAGAAATGATGAAAGTGTTTTCCGAAAATTCAACAGGAGAATTCCCATATGTTGGATAAACGATAGTACGCAGCAAAAAATGTAAGTTGCATTGATGAAGGGCGGCATTGTCGCCCTTCATCAATATTCTATGAATGATTTGTTTGTTTAAATTTTGCACTTTCGATTTTGTTTTATTATTTTGTAATGTCATAATGCTTATGGATTAATAAATTTTATGCGATTGCACATCCGATATTATTTCACTTTTATATCTTCCTTACTTATCCTGCGTTTATTTTCTCAGGATTTTACTCCTGTAGTAAATCAGTTTAATAAAAACGACTATCGCGCTGCCAACCAAAACTGGGCTGTAGGGCAGGGTGTGGATGGTATGATGTATTTTGGCAACAACAATGGATTATTGCAATTTGATGGTGCTGAGTGGGAATTGCATAAAATGCCTCAAAATAAAATTGTAAGGTCGATTCTTGTTGTAAATGATATAATTTATGTTGGCTCTTACGAAGAATTTGGCTTTTTCAAAAAGAATTTAAACGGACAGCTTGAATACACTTCACTATCGGACAGTTTAAAAAATTATACGATGATGAACGATGAAATATGGACAATTTCAAACCTTAATGGTCAAATAATTTTTCAATCGTTTACCTCTTTCTTTAGTTATCAAAATAATAACGTTCAAGGTTACAGGCTTCCTTATACTTTTTTATTCTTTAATGTTTATAACAACAATATATATACTTATACTGAACAGACAGGTTTCAGCCGATTTAATTTGAAAGCAAAAAAGCCCGAAAAAGTAGAAATCAGCCAGCGCATTAGTCCGGTATTTTCTGTTTTAAAATTCGATCCGCTTCGAGCACTCGTTGTTACAAAATCTTCCGGTTTGTTTCTTTTTGATGGAAAGAATATCGATCCTTTCAAAACTGAGGCAGACGATGAAATTAAAAAAGCTGAAATTAATCGCGCTTTGATTACATCAGATGGTACAATAATATTAGGTACCATTCTGAATGGTGTAACGGCAATTGATAAAAAGGGTAAACATTTATGGACATTAAATACCTCGAACATACTTCAAAATAATACCGTACTTGGTATGTTGGTCGATAAAGACAACAATCTTTGGTTAGCGCTCGATAAAGGAATTGCTTTAATCCGTTTAAATTCTACACTCAGATATATTCACGCATTCAAACCTTCGATTGGTGCAATTTATACAGTAAGTTACTTTAAAAATGTTTTACTTATTGGTACGAACCAAGGTCTTTATAAGGCCATTTTTGACCCCGAAAGATTTGCTATTACCCGTTTACAACTTGAACAAAATATCAAAGGTCAGGTATGGAATATCTCCCGTTTCGGAGATCAGAATATTTGTGGTAACAATGAGGAAACGTTCAATATTTCTGATAAAGGAATTGATATGATTTCACCCGTAAGAGGTGGAATTTGTATTCGCAAGGGACAAATTAACGGAAAAGAAGTTCTTGTTCAAGGTACTTATACAGATCTTTGTATTTATATTAACGACAAAAATAGTTGGAAATTCAGTCATACTGTGCAAAGTTTTGTAAATCCGATAAGATATATTGAAATTGATTACACCGGAACAATTTGGGCAAGTCATTTATATCAGGGCTTATTTGCTATAAAACTAAGTTCTGACCTGCGAAGGGTTGAAAAAATATCGGAATATAAATCGCTCGATAATAAAAAAGCTTCTAACATAAATGTATTCTCCCTTAATAACCGTGTGGTTTTTACCGATCATACCCAATTTTATACTTTTGATGATATTCAGAAAAAAATTATTCCTTATGATGAACTAAATCAGAAATTGGGATATTTTTACAAAGCATATCGTATTACGCATTTCCGGGACGATTTATATTGGTTTATTCTTGATGGAGAAGCAGCGTTAGTACAGATTAAAAATTCAGAAGTGCAAATTCTCGATGTGGTGCATTATTCTATGTTTTTAAATCAGACTGTGGATGATTATCAGAATATTATCCCAATTTCTGATTCGTTGTGTCTTTTTACTTTAGAAAATGGCATGGCATTGTATAAATTTGATAAGGCAAGAGAGGAATTTAAACATTCGACTTTAAAGTTTAAGAAAATTGTATGTTCTGATGCTGAATCAAAAGTGATAAAGTATCTTCCTCTTTTGGATAATCCAACTTCCAAACTTGACTATAAAACGAATAACGTAACATTTTCGGTATTTTATACAGATTACGCAAGCTTTAATAACCTTCAGTACAGATTTAAACTGAATGGTTTGGATAAAGTTTGGAGTGAACCAAGTATAAATTCACAGAAAGTGTTTAATTATTTACCTCACGGCGAATATATTTTATTTGCTGAAGTTTTAACCAAAACCGGAATTAAACTTTCCGAAGCATCCTACAAATTCAGTATTAAACCTCCATTTTATTTAAGTACTCTCGCATATATTGTATACATTATCTTATTTATAGCCCTTATTATTGGAATTTACTTTTATGTTTTGCATTTATTTGCCGTAAAAAAGGAAAAAATACATCGCGAACAGGAAGAAATACGTTTAAAAGAAATTGAAAAACGTGAAAATCAAATTATAGCACTCGAAAAGGAAAAATTAGAATCGGAATTGACGCTAAAAAGCAAAGAGTTGGCTGAGTCAACAATGACAATTATTAAAAAGAACGAAATACTTGCCGGTATTAAGGAAGAAGTAATTGCTCAAAAACAGGCTTTAGGGAGTCAGTATCCGAATAAATATTACGATAAACTTATCCGTTTACTTGATGAAAACCTATCGTCGGAAGATGACTGGGCAATTTTTCAAACCAATTTCGATCGCATTCATGAAAACTTTTTCCGTAACCTTCACAGTGCTTATCCGGAATTGACATCAAACGATTTGCGATTCTGTGCATATTTAAGGCTCAATCTTTCGAGCAAGGACATTGCACATCTTATGAATATATCGTTAAAAGGTGTCGAAGTAGGTCGTTATCGTATCCGAAAAAAAATAGGCTTACCCTCAAACAAAAGCTTAACTGAATTTATGATTGAATTCAAATAATTTCATAAAACCCCATAAACCGAAGTCAAAAATCAAATATAATTTTGAACTTGACTTGTGATTTTGCCAGCTTAATCCATAAGTTTACATAATTGAATGAATTATACTCCAATTCGCCCCCCTTTTTTTTAGCTGTTTTATCTTCTGATTATAAAAATTTTCGAATTATTTTTTAATAAATTTGCAATGTATATATATTTGTTAATCAATAATTTAAATTAATTAATTGTATCAATGTAGTAGAAAAATAGGGTTTCTCCATAACCTATTTTTATACTGTAGTGTTTTAGTGGGGTGATAAAAAAAATCATCTTTCACAAACCGATATATTTTTGCAACAACGAAAATACCAGAAAACATTACAATCATGAAGAACTCAACTAGTCTATTTATTTCATCAATAATTCTGTTGCTTACCATGAGCACTTCGTGTTCTAAAAAAAATGGAAGTGCATCTTCAGATCTTGACCGAAAAGTTGATTCAGTTTTAAAACTAATGACACTGGAAGAAAAGATAGGTCAAATGGTACTTTATACCAGCGATTGGGATGTAACAGGTCCCAAACTTAGAACTTCTTATTTAGATGATATACGCCAAGGACATTGTGGAAATATATTTAATGCACATACTACGGCTTATGTGCGAGAACTCCAAAGAGTAGCTGTTGAAGAATCACGCTTGGGTATTCCATTGTTGTTTGGTTACGATGTAATCCACGGGCACAAAACGATTTTCCCTATTTCGTTGGGTGAATCGGCCTCGTGGGATTTGGAAGCCATAGAAAAATCAGCGCGTGTTTCGGCTATTGAAGCTGCAGCTTCAGGACTAAACTGGACATTTGCTCCAATGTGCGATATATCTGTTGAACCACGATGGGGAAGAGTTTCAGAAGGCGCGGGCGAAGACCCATTTCTCGGTTCGAAAATCGCTGCTGCTCGTGTTCGAGGTTTCCAGGGTAAAACAAACGATTTGTCTGATTCATTAACCGTGCTGGCTTGTGTGAAACATTTTGCTGCTTATGGCGCTCCTCAGGCAGGTCGCGATTACAATACCGTAGATATGTCGGAACGTACTTTTCTCGATATCTATTTGCCTCCATACAAAGCTGCCATTGATGCCGGTGCAATGAGTGTTATGAGTTCTTTCAACGAACTTGATGGCGTACCTGCAACCGGAAGTAAATATCTTTTAACCGATATTTTGCGAAAACAACTTGGATTTAGAGGCTTTGTAGTAACTGATTATACGTCTATCAATGAAATGGTGCATCACGGTGTAGTTGCCGATGAAGCCGAAGCCGGATTACTCGCTATAAAAGCAGGTGTGGACATGGATATGCAGGGCGAAGTGTATTTTAAATATCTGAAAAAACAGGTAGAAGATGGCTTAGTAAATATAAAATTGATTGATGATGCCGTTAGAAGAATACTGAAAGTGAAATTTTTGCTCGGATTGTTCGACGATCCATACCGTTATTGCAATCCCGAACGTGAAAAACGTTTGGTGTATGCTCCAGAACATCTTGAAGCTGCCTTGGATGTAGCAAAAAAATCGATGGTTCTGCTTAAAAACGACAATCAGGTTCTACCTCTGAAAAAAGGTGAAAAATTAGCTGTAATTGGCGCATTGGCTACTTCAACGCGTGATATGCTTGGTTCATGGAAAGCAGCGGGCGATTGGGATTTTATGAAATCATCGCTCGATGAAATAAAAGAATACAACGGAGACTTAAACGTAATTTATTCCGAAGGCGCTAAAAAATTTGGAAACGACCGTAGCCGATTTGCAGCAGCAATAGCAACAGCACGCCGTGCGGATAAAATAATATTTTTTATGGGCGAAGATTGGGAGTGGAGTGGCGAAGCAGCCAGCCGTACGGACATTTCTGTTCCGGGAGTGCAAACCGAATTACTTGCCGAGCTTAAAAAAACTGGAAAACCGATAGTTGTAGTTTTAATGAATGGTCGTCCGTTGGTGCTCGAACGTGAAAACCAACTTGCCGATGCTATTCTTGAAGCCTGGTACCCCGGAACAATGGGCGGAAAGGCCATAACTCAGGTACTTTTTGGCGAATACAATCCATCGGGGAAACTTACCATGACTTTCCCTTTAAATCTGGGACAAGTTCCTGTTTATTACAATGCCAAAAACACAGGTCGGCCTATCTATCTTGAAAATCCAAAATACAAATCGCGTTATATCGATTCACCTAATGACCCATTATTCCCATTCGGTTACGGTTTAAGCTATACTACTTTTGAATATTCCGATATAACTTTATCCTCAAATGAATTATTACAAAACGGAGAAATTACCGTGAAAGTTACCGTAAAAAACACAGGAAAATTTGATGGAGAAGAAGTTGTTCAATGCTATGTCAGAGATTTGGTAGGCAGTGTAACACGTCCGGTAAAAGAGCTTAAAGGTTTTGAAAAAGTGATGATAAAAGCAGGTGAAAGCAAAAAAATTACTTTTAAAATCACACCTGATATGCTTGCATTTCACCGATTGGATATGACTTACGGAACAGAACCGGGAGATTACAAACTATTTATAGGTGGTAATTCGAGAGATGTGAAGGAAATTGGGTTTAAATTGAAATAAAAAAATCCTCCGCTAACCCCTAAAGTGGAATAAAAAAAATTAATGAAAAAAAAATACATCATATTGACACTTATATTTTTAGTTTTCGGGTTTTTAAATGCCGAAAGTCTGAAATTTAAAGTTCCGTTCGAACTGAAAGCAACGGCTTATCCTGCACACGTGGAAATTACATTTCAAAATCGTACAGGATTTATCTACGAAGTTTATCGCTCGGTAAATCAGGGAAAGAATTTTGTAAAAGCAGGTGAAACATCAGAAGGTTTCTATCTCGATTTTTTTGGCAAACCTCTTGCAGCCGAAACTGTTTTTGTATATCGGGTTTTACCCAAAGGAATGAACCCGAAAGATAAATATGCCGAAAAATTTCAGCTTTCAGTAAACGTAAAACCTGCAACCGATGAAGCTTTGCTCGATATGACGCAACGTTACACTACACGTTACTTTTTCGATTTTGCTGAGCCAAAAACCGGTATGGCACGCGAACGTAGCAACGACACAAACGGCGATATTGTTACAACCGGCGGAACCGGATTTGGAATCATGGCGTTAGTTGCCGGCGCTGAAAGAAATTATTTAAGCAGAAAACATGCTTTTTCAAACATAAAAAAAATGGTGGATTTTCTCGAAAAAGCCGAACGATTTCATGGAGCCTGGGCACATTGGTACGATGCTCGAACCGGAAAACCTTTCAGCTTTTCAAAATACGATGATGGTGGTGATTTGGTTGAAACAGCATTTCTTGTGCAGGGATTGCTTTCTGCCAGAGAATATTTTAATTCAGGCGAAGTAAACGAAAGATTGCTTTGCAACAGAATTACGCAACTTTGGGAAACCGTGGAATGGTGCTGGTTTACTCGTGGAACCGATTCGCTTTACTGGCACTGGTCGAAAAACCACGAATGGAAAATGAATCATCGAATTAAAGGATTTGATGAAACTTTGATTACTTACATTTTGGCTGCCTCCTCTCCAACTTATCCAATAAGCCGTAAAGTTTATGAAAGCTCTTACAAAAATTCATCATATTTTCTGAATGGGAAAACATATTACGGCATAAAACTCGATTTGGGCATGGAATTGGGCGGACCTTTGTTCTTTTCGCATTATTCGTTTCTGGGAATGAATCCGAACGGATTAACTGACGAACATACAAATTATTTTGATCGAAATAAAGCACATACACTAATTCACAGAGCTTATGCCATCGAAAACCCGAAAAAACATGCGGGTTATGGCACAAATCTTTGGGGATTTACTTCATCCGACGATCCTTTGGTTGGTTACACATCGCACCACCCGGGAACGAATGACGAAAACGGGACTGTTTCGCCAACTGCAGCACTTTCTTCGATAGTTTATACACCCGATGAATCAATGGAAGTACTAAAAAATTTGTATTTCAATTATGGTAGAATGGTTTTCGGGAAATACGGTTTTTATGATGCAATAAATCCTTCATTGCCCGAAGGACAACAGGTTGTAAAAAGTTATTTGGCAATCGATCAGGGACCCATAGCCGTAATGATTGAAAATTACCGCAGCGGTCTGATTTGGAAACTTTTTATGAAAAACAATGAAATTAAATCAGGACTGAAAAAACTTGGATTTGAATACAAATAATCACTTTATTATTAATACAATATGAAAAAACAATTTGGAATTATCCTTCTGTTATTTTTTATTTCCGCATCAGTTTTTGCGCAGGATAAAATCACAGTTAAGGGAACAATAAAAGACAAAACAACCGGTGAAACACTGATAGGTGTTAGTGTTGTAGTGAAAGGAACTTCGTTGGGAACGGTTACCGACTACAATGGTAAATATGAACTGAAAGATATTCCGCGCAATGCAGTTTTAGTTTACTCTTATGTAGGCATGAAACCTGAAACAAAAGAAGTAAAAAGTAGCGGAACGATTGATGTAATGCTTTCAGCAGAATCGCTTGGTTTGGATGAAGTAGTTGTTGTTGGTTACGGAACTTCACGTAAACGCGATTTGACAGGTTCAATAGTATCAATCAGCGGTGAAGCGTTGAAATCTTCGCCCGATTATAATCCCGTAAAATCACTTCAGGGGAAAGTCCCAGGACTTTTAGTAACCAACAGTGGTTCGGCTGGTTCAAGTCCGAATGTGAAAATTCGCGGTGTGGCAACAACTTATGCTGATACAAAACCGCTTTATGTTGTAGATGGTATGTTTATCGACAATATCGATTTTATTAATCCGAATGACATTACTTCTATTGAAGTTCTGAAAGATCCTTCATCATTGGCAATTTTTGGAGTTCAGGGTGCTAATGGTGTAATTATCATTACTACAAAACGCTCGGATAAAGGTAAAATGAATGTTAGCTACGATGGTTACGTGGGAACACAAATTCTGCACGACCGCGACAGAGTTAAGCTTACAAATGCAGACGATTTTACAATGTTGTATAATGAACAGTTGAAAAACATGAATCCGAATGCAACTTCATGGGTAGGAGATTTATTGGGTGGCGGAACCGATTGGCAATCGTATATTTTCAGAAATGCAATCATTACCAACCATGGAGTTACCGTAAGCAATGCTACCGAAAAATCGAGTTCAGTTTTTTCACTGGGTTACTTCAAACAGGATGGAATTGTAAAATATGATGCTTATCAGCGTTTTAATGGTCGTTGGGCAGCAGATTATGTTGTTTCCAAATTTTTAAAAGTTGGTGGAAATGTTACATTGAATCGCTGGAACTCCAATCCCACTACTGCCAACGTAAGCAATGCCATAAAAGCCATTCCAACATACGTTCCTTATGCTCCTGTTGAAGATATTGATCCAAAAAATATTGGTTCTTATTATACTCCTTCGCCCGGAATTCAAAAAGACGTTGCCAATCCGGTTGCCGTTATGGAAATAGGAAAAGGCAATTCCCAAAGTTATGGTTATCGTACTGTTGGAAATGTTTATGCCGATATAAATTTCACAAAAGATTTATCGTTTAAAATTACCGGTTATGGCGATGTTGGGAACAGTTATGGCAGCAGTTATTCACCGCGTTTTGATGTAAATAACAGTACATCAAACTCATCGCACAAAAGCGAAAAGACTTCGTTTAGTCGCAATACTGCTGAATACACCAAATATCAAGTGGATATGATTTTGAATTACAACACCAAAATACAGGATCACAGAATAAGCGCGATGGCAGGTTATACAGCACGCGTTCAGGAAGGTCAGGGATTTTCCACTTCATCGGATACTTTAATAAGTGTGGATTACTGGTCGATTCCTGAAGATATGCGTATGTTAAGCATGGGTTCACCTAAAAATAAGACTAACGGAGACTGGTATGAAGCAGAATCGTTTATATCTTATCTTGCACGATTAAATTATAATTATGCCGATAAATATCTGATGTCGCTTACATTTCGTACCGATGGTTCCTCAAAATTCTCACCAAAAAAACGCTGGGGTTATTTTCCATCCGTTGGTTTGGCTTGGGTAGCTTCCGATGAAAGTTTTTTCGAACCGATAAAAGAAACGGTGAATTTCCTGAAAATTAAATCTTCGTGGGGAAAACTTGGGAACGATAAAATTGGAAATTATCTCTATTTCCCAACAATAAACCCTATGGGTCAGCAGGTTGTGGTGGATGGGAAAACGTATTACATACCTACTGTAAGTAATTTGGTTGATGAAAATATCCATTGGGAAGTTGTTACAGGTTTGGATGTTGGATTTGAAAGTCAGCTTTTCAACAGCAAACTGATACTGGAAGCTGGATATTTCACTAAAACCACCGATGATTTATTGGCATATGTAGCGCCATCGGTTTCGGTTGGAGCCGGTTATGCCATAACTAATGCCGGAGCAATTCGAAACAGTGGTATTGAATTTATCGCAACCTGGAAAGATAAAATCGGCAAACTCAACTACAGCGTAAGTCTGAACGGAACAACTATCGACAATGAAGTGCTTGCACTTGGCAACGACAATTCGTATATAGTTTCAGGAACATATCACAGAACGGCTGTTGGACATCCTGTGGGTTCTATTTATGGATATGTTCAGGAAGGAATTTATCAAAATCAGGCAGAAATTGAGAATCATGCAAAAACTTCATGGACTTCGATGCCTGGCGATATAAAATACAAAGATTTGAACGGCGATAATAAAATTACGGATGCCGACCGTGATTTTATCGGTTCCACAATTCCAACATTTATGTGCGGATTATCACTTTCGGCAAACTATTCAAACTTCGATTTCAGCATAGATTTCAATGGCGTTTTCGGAAGCAAAATTGTAAATACAAAAAAATTACCATCGTACGCTCAGTTTAATTTCTACACAACAACCCTTAACCGCTGGCATGGCGAAGGAACTTCAAACTTTGAACCGATACTGAATACTTCACGAAGTAATAATTTTCTTCCTTCGACCAACCTGCTCGAAAGCGCTGACTATATGAGAATTCGCGCCATTCAGTTTGGTTATAATGTGCCGGATAAACTTACCAACACAATTGGGATAAGCAAACTGAGAGTGTTTGCAAATGCACAGAACCCGCTTACTTTCAAAACAAATTCAGGTTTCACCCCTGAAATAGGCGGAAGTATTTTAAGTGGAAATATCGACAGCGGAAGTACTTATCCTGTACCTTCGGCATATACTTTAGGCTTATCTGTAAACTTCTAAAAAATCTACAAAAATGAAACGCATAATATTTTTTACAAGCATTATCTTATTAATTACATCATGTAGCGATGATTTTTTGGACCGATATCCAAAAGGACGTTGGCATCATGCAAATTACACAGCAACCGATTCACTGGACATCAGCATATTAGTTGAATCAAAACTCGGTCAAGGATACGGCAAACTTCGGAATTTCTGGTTTTCGTGGGCTGGTTTGGCAATGAATAATTACACAACACCCGATGTTGAAAAAGGAAGTACAGCGAGCGATGGCGGTGTGATTGCAGAATTTAAAGCAATGAGTTTTACTGCAGGAAGTGAACCATTAAGGCAATATTATACCGAATGTTACAATGCAATATATTTTGCCAACGAAGCATTGGTTCTGGCAAATTCGATGGCTGACACTGCAAGTGCAAAAAAAAGATTGATGGCTGAATCTTTATTTCTCCGTTCGTTGATGTATTATCGACTTGCCCAGGCATTTGGAGGAGTTCCTTATGTGGATAAAGTCCTTTCGCAAACTGATAAAACTCCAGCACGTTCATCGCGTGAAGAAATTTGGGGTTATATTGAAACCGATTTAAAATGGGCAGCTCAAAACCTGCCGACACGTGTACAACGGAATGCAACCGGAAATTCAGGAAGACCAACACAAAACGCGGCAAAGGCTTTGCTTGCAAAAGTGTATATGTATCAGAAACAATGGTCGAACGTCTTTGCAATTACTTCAGAAATTATCAATTCAGGCGACAACGATTTATCCACACCTTATGCGCAAATTTTTACAGAAGCAAAGGAATTCGGATCTGAATCGGTATTTGAAGTTTACTGCGAACAAAAACCTTCTGAACAAATTTACATGAGCAGTCAACACGCGCAAATACAGGGATTTCGTGGAATTCCGAATTTAGGGTGGGGTTTTAACGCGCCGAGTCAGGTTTTAATGGATGCGTACGAAGCCGGCGACCCACGCAAGAAAGCGTCCATAATTCAGGATGGCGACACTTTGGATGGAAAAAAATCGAAAGCCGATGCTGCAAGCTATAAATTTTTCAACCGCAAAGCGTATGTGAGTCTTGCAGAAAGAAATATGTATGGACGTGCTTCCGATCCGCAAGGTTATTGGGCAAATATCCGTATTATTCGTTATGCCGATGTTGTATTAATGCATGCCGAAGCTGCCTGTGAATTAGGAAACACAACAGAAGCACTTGCAAAACTTGAAATGGTTCGCGAACGCGCACGTGGTGGAAATGCAGCAGTTTTGCCAAAAATTACTACAACCAACCAAAGTGAACTGCGTGCAAAAATTCATCAGGAGCGCCGTATTGAACTTGCAATGGAATGGGAAAGATTTTTTGATTTAGTACGTTGGGACGAAGCGAAGGATGTGATTCCAAATTTCGTTGTTGGAAAACATGAACTTTTCCCGATTCCGCAAACAGAGATTGATAAATCAGAAGGATTGATAGTTCAGAATCCGGGGTATTGATAATTAAATCACCCCTTACAAACCCTTAACCCCTAAAAAGGAAAAGAAAACCCCTAATCCATTTCAAAATGCTTTGAGAAGGAAATATAAGATAATATTATTGATTAATAATTGGATAAATGAAAGAGCTGAAATTTAACATACAAACTAACTTGAATTCCCCCTTTAGGGGGTTAGGGGGCACATTTTGGGGTGTGTTTTTGTTTATCTTATTCCTTTATTCCTGCAAAGATCCGGTTTCGCCTACAATTATTGTTGTAAAAAATGATGAAACTTATGCACCTGAAAAAGTTAGAACTGTGTTGAATGATTGGCAAAGAAAGAATTTCAGTTATTTCTACGAAGGTGCAAGCCCAACCGGATTAGCGCTCGAAGGCAATGATAGAGGCGATGTGGTTACTACAGGCGGTACAGGTTTCGGCTTGATGGCTTTGATTGTTGGCGCTGAACGCGGTTTCATTACCCGCGAGCAAGCTGCCAACCAAACCAAAAAAGTTGTACAATTTCTTGGTAAAGCAGAACGTTTCAAAGGTGTTTGGTCGCATTGGTACAATCCTGATGGCACAGCACATCCATTCGGCGATCAGGTGAAAA
The DNA here is from genome assembly GCA_964508285.1 of uncultured Paludibacter sp. GTDB lineage: Bacteria > Bacteroidota > Bacteroidia > Bacteroidales > Paludibacteraceae > Paludibacter. The sequence continues at coordinate 18,663 of CAZDSY010000014.1, read as the reverse complement.
CCGGCGATGTTATTGAGACTTCATTTCTTATGGCTGGATTATTAACAGCTTACGAATATTACATACAGAATAATTCGGCTGAAAAGGAAATCAGAGATTCAGTTGCTTCATTCCGTAAAACTGTAAACTGGAAGTTTTATACCAATTCGCAGGATGTGCTGTACTGGTTATGGTACTCGCAGGAAAACCGTTTTGCATTGCAGATAAGAGGCTGGAACGAAGGACTTATCAGTTATATACTCGCTTTGGGAGCACCCGAACCAAACAATATTGGCCTTGGCGCATATAATAACGGTTGGCTTAGCAATGGTGGTATCGTTAAAAACAACAGAAAATTTTACGATTACACATTACCTTTAGGTGAAAATTATGGAGGTCCGTTGTTTTTTGCACATTATTCATTTTTGGGTTTAAATCCCGCGAAAATGAAAGATAATTATGTGAATTACTGGCAACAAAATGTTGCACATACATTAATTAACAGACATTACTGCGTTTACGAGGCGCCTAAAAACTACAAGTACAGCGAAGCAGATTGGGGCTTAACCGCTTGCTACGGCGGTCGTCCACCATGGAATTACTCGGCACGATCTCCTCTTAACGATGATGGAGTTTTGGCTCCTACTGCTGCAATGAGTTCTTTTCCGTACACACCGTTTTACAGCACTCAAATGCTGATGCATTTGGCAGAGTTTCCGCTTGCACAGGGCACTTATGGTTTTGCTGATGCGTATTCACCTGAAACATTAACTTCGGAGAAAAAGCATTTGGCAATTGATCAGGGACCAATTGTGGTGATGATGGAAAATTACCGAAGCGGACTTATCTGGAATTTACTCATGAAAAATGAAGATATTCAACGTGGATTATCGCTTGCGGGAATCAGCACACAACCGGAATTTGACGAAGGTTTTCATAAAGCAATATCAAACACTTATACAAAACAATTTGATATGATGAGACATCCCGATAGGGAAACTTTTGAACTCGATTTTTTTGTAAAAACTGCAGGAAGTACGCAATTTAAGTTTCTAAATTCCGCAAGTGAGATTGCTTTGGACACTACAGTTCAAGCTATAAAGGGCGAAAATATTTTCAAATTCAAAAACTCAAAAACTTTGATAAACCCAAAACAATACACGATTAAAATGACTTCTCCCGACAATAAGGAGTATTCCTTAGTCGTACGATTGAGATAACAAACAATTATAAATTAATTAATTCCTTTAAAAACACAACATTATGAAACATGTATTTACTTTTTTAGTAATGGCATTTTTATTTAGTGCCTTTGCTATGAGTCAGGCAACATTTGTGCTCGACGATTTTGAAAACGGACAGGTAAATTTTACCGAAGTTGTTAATGTAAACCCACCTGCTCACATGGATATAGCAGTGGTAGATAATCCTGTGAAAGATGCAGTGAATTCAAGTAACAAAGTTTGGGAATGGAAACGCTACGATGCTGAAGCAGATAACAAAATCTGGGCGGGTTTCTATTCAGTTCTTAAAAACGAGATTCCTTCGGGTTATCATCGTATCGAAATTAAATATCTTCGTAAAAATGCTACTTCGCAATTGAAAATTAAGCCTGAAGGAGCCGTAACGAAAGAGATTATGCCAAAAAATCTGGCAACTAAAACCAATCAGTGGGAAACACTTGTTTTCGATATTTATGCCGAAGGTATCAAAAACATCCGCGTTTTTGGATTTTTCCCCGATTATTATGAACCAATCGATGTTAATGCAACAGTTTATGTTGACGACATTACCATTGTTTACGACCCGACAATCACACCTCCACCAGTTCCGACATCGATTAAATTGTTCGAAAACAGTGCAAGCGATCGTTTCCACGATCAAAGTTGGTCGTTCAAAGAAGGTGGAAGTACATTATTACAGGAACATTGGCAAGGTTCCGATGTGCCCAATGGCGATAAAATTCCATGCGTAACCGATCCTGTTAAAAGTGCTCCAAATGCATTGAAATTACAATGGAAATCGGTTGAAGGCGGAAACTGGGGAGCGATTATAGCTTCTATTGGTTGGGCAGCACATGATGTGCGCCAAATGACCAACTTTACTTTCTGGGTTAATTCGCCGGTTGCCTTATCAAAATCAGCTTTACCAAAACTTTATTTCGAAGCATCTTCGGGCAATCCCAACAAAACAGGCAAGTTGGATATGGGTAATTATGTTAACGATTTAGCTGCCAACACATGGACACAGGTTGTAATTCCATTGGCTGACTTCTGGGCTGCCGATGCTGCTTTCACTTCTCAGGAATTTATTAAGGGTATTTTCTTTGCTCAAAATGCTGCTGATAATGTAGAGCATACTTTAATAATGGACGATTTTAAATTCGTTAGAGTTATTCCGGGACTTGTACTGTTCGATAATAGTGCAGATAACCGATTCCATGACCAAAGCTGGTCAACTAAAACTGCGCCAAGTACATTGGTTCAGGAACATTGGCAAGGACCCGATTTGCCCGATGGCGATAAATTACCTGTAGTAACTTCGCCTGTAAAAGATGGTGCAAATGCGTTGAAACTTCAGTGGAAATCGGCCGAAGGTGGCTCATGGATGGCATTGGTTGCTTCCGTTGGTTGGAAAGCATTTGATTTGAAAGACGTAACTCATTTACAATTCTGGGTAAATTCACCGGTTACTCTAACCAAAGAATTACTTCCAAAAGTATTCCTCGAATCGCACAGTGGAAACCCGAACAAAACAGGTAAACTGAATCTTGGAAATTATGTTATCAGCCTTGCTGCAAACACCTGGACAGAAGTGCGCATTCCGCTTGCCGATTTCTATGCTGCCGATCCGGCATTTACAGCAAAAGATGTGGTTAAAGGAATTTTCTTTGAACAAAACGTTGCAAATAATGTAGAACACACCATGTATATGGACGAATTCAGATTTATTGCCATTCCGCCAAGTGAGTCAAATGCTCCGATTTATGTTGATTTTGGTTCAAATAATCCTGCATTGATGACTGCAGGCAATTGGAACAACGTAACCGATCATCAAGCAGGAACAACCAATTTAATTGACGAAGGTGGAAATGCTACCGGAATTAAACTTACTGTAACCGATGCATTCTATAATGGTTATAATACAAACGGTACAACTGCTCCTACAGGGGATGCTGCCATTTTCCCACAAAATGCAACTACGGATAACTTCTTCTGCAATGGTGCAGTTTGGGGCTCTGTTCCGGCAAATCCCGAAGGAATCATTACTTTTACCGGTTTGAATCCTGAAAAATATTATTCATTTAAAATTTTTGCATCGCGCACAGGTGTAACTAATATTCGTGAAGCCCAATATACCATGACCGGTTCTGGTGCAGCTGTATCAGATACCTTAAATGCCGGAAATAACGTTTCAAGAATTGCTGAAATTTGGAATGTAAGACCAACAAACGAAGGTACAATTGTATTCAAATCGGAAGCAGGTCCAAGCAACAACAGCGCTGAAAAATTCTTCTTCCTTGGTGCAATGAAGATTATAACCACCAACACCCCGACTGCTGTAGATAATGTTACCTTTGAGAATAAACTTAATGCATTGTATTTTAATAACACTTTAAAAATCAATGATTATACAGGATTAGTTAAGGTTTACAATGTTGCCGGAAGTTTGGTTGCCGAAGGTCAATCTATTTTTGGATATATGACATTAAAACTCGACAGAGGTTTGTATATTGTGAATACAAATTTGGGAAATGCCAAAGTTTTGGTTAAATAGTAAATTTTAAAACACAGAAAAACTCCGTAGGTAGTAAACGTGCTACGGAGTTTTTTTCTAAAATATTTTTACCAATGAAAAAGATACTTATAGTTACAATTATATTTTTAAATCTATGTTCGATTTTTGCACAATATCCTCGTGCTTCGTTGTGGACTTCAGCTATGAGCAATTTTGCAGCATTGGATGCAGCAAATGGAATTCAAAAAGATGTGATTTTGTTTACCGGAAGTTCAACATTTACAATGTGGAATAGCCTGCAAACTGATTTCCCAAAATCAAAAGTGCTAAACAGAGCTTTTGGCGGTTCAATGATGACAGATTTGATTTATTTTTTCAATCAGGTGGTTGCACCTTACAATCCGCGACAGGTTGTGCTTTATGAAGGCGATAATGATTTGCATGAAACTTCGAAAACTCCAGAAGGATATATGGAAGATGTAATTACCATGACACGACTTATAAATATTTATTTTCCTGGTGCTGAAATTATTCTGGTTTCAATTAAACCAAGTCCATCGCGTACAGTTTCATTTCCCAAATACGAAGCAGCAAATGCTTTAATGAAAGCTTATGCTGATAAAAATACACACATAAAATATGTTGATACATGGACACCAATGTTGAGACAGGATGGGACACCTGAATCATCCTATTTTGGTTCGGATATGCTGCACATGAACCCTTCGGGTTATGCCTTATGGAAATCAATTTTAGAACCTTATTTACTCACATCGGATTTTGAAACTCCTGATAAAACCGTATTTACCGAAAGCAGTCATGCGCGTTATCACGATTTCAGCTGGGTGAATGTAACTGCGCCAAGTATTTTCAATACAGTAAAAAGTGAAAAAATTTCGACTGACAGTACCTATTTTCATTCTGGAAAAACTTCCTTGAAATTAGATTACCAGGGTAACTCAGGAGGAAACTGGATGGCTTGTGTAGCCGGTCCCGACTGGATTGCTTATGACATTCAACAGAGTAAAGCGCTTGAATTTTGGGTGTATTCACCCGTGGCAATCAATGGAAACGACTTACCACGTATTTATCTTGAATCAAAAACCGGTACGGTTACTTCGAAATTAAATCTTAATTCTTATTTATCTGAATTAGCAGCTGCAAACTGGACAAAAGTTTCAATTCCTATTCAGGACTGGAAAATTGAAAGTCCTGAATTTACTTATGATAATGTGAAAACAGTTTTCTTCTCTCAACAAAATGTAAATGCTGCTCCGGTTAAGTTGTATATTGATGATATGGTTTTTAAGGCTAATAACGGTACAACAAATCCAAATGCAGCAGGAGATATTTTTATAGATTTTGGTTCTAACGCAGCAGGCTTTACAACTCCCGGAAACTGGAATAACATTCACGATCATCAGGCAGCCAATGTTACATTAATTGATGATAATGGCGATAACACCGGAATTACATTGAAAATAACTGATCCGTTTTATAATGGATTTAACACCAACGGACCAACCTCAGTTTCGGGCGATGCAACCGTTTTTCCCGGCACTGCTACCTCCGATAACTTTTTTGGACATACACTCGATTGGGGAAGCGTACCGGCAAATCCAAAAGGAGTTTTTACAATCACCGGATTGAATCCTCAAAAATATTACAGTTTTACAATTTTTGCTTCACGGATGGGTGTAAGCGACAACAGAGAAGCAAAATACAGTATTGAAGCCAAAAGTGGCGTTCTGTCGCAAACACTGAATTCGTCTGATAATTCTACAAAAGTCGCCAATATCACAAACGTACAATCCAATACATCGGGTGAAATTACATTTACAGTTGAAGCCGGTGAGAATAATAACAATAGTACAAAGTTCTATTATATTGGGGCATTACGCATAAGTGTTAAAGATGAACCAAATGCAGTAAAACCGGTTTTTAATAAACAAAAGCTGACGGTTTCTTATCAAAATGGCACATTAAAACTCGATGATTATACCGGAAAAGTAGAAATTTTTGATGTAAGTGGTAAGACTTTATCTTCGGGACAGGCAGTTTTTGGATATTTTCCTGTTCATTTAAAGCAGGGATTGTATTTTGTATTTACTGATAAGGAGAATTCAACAGTCTTTGTAAACTAACCTCCAAAAAATGAAATATCAACTTTAAAGATACTGAATCAAACTTAAGATAAAACCGGCACATCCAATCAACATGATAATGGAGCCGGTTACTACATTTATAAGTTTAAGTCCCCACATGTTCATGTATTTCCTGAATTTACTGGCAAAATAAGTCAGCACACTCCACCATAGCACTGCTCCGGCTAAAATTGATGTGATTCCCGTAAGCAGTTCATACCATTTTACCTCGGTTGCACCAAATCCGAAACGTGCAAAAAGTGCAATCATTACAAAAATAATCAGCGGATTTGAAAAAGTAAGAAGAAACGAAGTGATGTAATCCTTGAAAAGGTTTTCGTTCGCTGGAGCTTTAATTTTCGGATGTACAGCAGGATTACTTTTGAATATATACAATCCGAACAAAGCAATGATAATACTGCCTCCGATCTGTATTATAAGTTTTTGATCTTCGATAAATTGTTCAATAAAATTCAGAAAAAACAGCGTAAGTACTATATATACCAAATCAGAAGTGGTAGCGCCAAGTCCAGTAAAAAAACCAAACTTACGACCTTTTTGAAGTGTTCGCTGTATAGTGAGCATTCCAATCGGTCCCAGAGGTACCGATATGGACAAACCAATAATTATCCCCTTTAAAATAAATTCCGGCATCAAAAAAAATTACTTTAACTTTACAAAGATAAATTTTTACACTCGTTTATCATGAAATTTTTTTAGTAATTTGATTTAGATTTAATTTTAAAAAGAAATACATTGCTCGTAGATATTCACGTATTTGTTGATATAGTTTTTTATTAACAGACTTCATTAGGTTTGAATATTATTAAGCCTTACAAACTTGAATATTACTTTTTAAACTCGGAAGGTGTTACTCCAAAATAAATTTTAAAGCATTTACCAAAATATGATGTCTCGAACCTTCAAAACACAAAGTAAGAATAATTTATAACTATACAGATCATTCGCTTTTTGTGCCAGTTCAGTCATTCGGCAGTACTTTTAATCGTGTAAGATTAATTCAAAGTTTTAACAATTCAGAAGAAATTATTTATACTAACGAAAATAATTCAGTTACAATACCATCGATTCTCCTACCTCCTTTTGAGCATTTGCTCATAATTTCATCGAATAATGAGTTGGATATGCAAAACTCTTTTGACGAATATAAGGATGTTTTTTTCAGTCAGATTTCAACTGTTAAAAACTAACCCCTTTTTTTAAAAATGATATTTCATTTGTGGTAAATGGGAGAAATGTATTGATTAAAAATGATAATCAAATTCACCTTTCTGCATTTTCAATATATACGCTCGATGGAAAAATTTTGCAAAAATTTTAATTGAATAATTTTAACTCTTCTTATATTCAAATACCGGAAAAATATTCGGGAACTTTCTTATGTACACTATCCTCAGATATTGAAATCTTATATTCTGAAATTGTAAAAATTCAATAATAATATAACACGAAATCTTTAATTATTTTGATTTTTATTTTAAAACAAATTCAATTTTTTTTCTCCTATTTAATTCAACTTTCGCATGTCTAAATCATTGATATTATTGTGTTAATAATCACGCTTTGCATTTTCTACTTGCACTGAACTTTCCCCCTCTTAAAATTATTATTCCTTTTTTTTTCTCATTGAGGAGAAAGTGCCCAAAGGGCGATAGTGGTGGAGAGGGGTTAGGGGAGAGGTCGTGCCATAAAAATTTTATAAAAATATATTTTCTATAACCAAGTGATAATCAGTGATAGAAAATTTGCATGATTCAGTATTTCAACCATTTATCAACTTGCGAAAGTTCAATTATTTAATTCTCCTTTGACAGTTTAAAAATCCAATTTTTAATAAATCAATTTCGTTAATTGCCTTGTCTCACCGCAATGTTAGGGATTCTTGGGCATAAATTAACTTTTTATCTATTAGCACCTAAAGTGTTTGACTGTCATTATTTTCTATGATAATTTTTTTGTTTTCTAATCTTTAAAAGAAGAATTATTCTATCTTTCATTTAGCCAAAAAACGAATTTTTTTTACCATTTACAACAACTAAAGTAAATTTTGTATGATTAAATTTGCAATGGTTAATAACTTGGAATTAATTTCATTTATATAGTTGTAAATAAGCATTATAATAAATTTATTGAATCTGATAATCATACATTTTTATGGCAGTAGTTGTAATTATGCCCAAACAAGGGCAATCGGTTGAAAGTTGCATCATTACCGAAATCAAAAAGAAAAAAGGTGATGTAGTAAAAAAAGGTGATATACTCTTTACTTATGAAACCGACAAAGCTTCCTTTGAAGAAGAATCGCCCACTGATGGTATAGTACTTGAATGTTTTTATAACGATGGTGACGAAGTTCCCGTGTTGCAAAATATGATGGTTATTGGTCAGCAAGGTGAAAATTATACTGCTTTGATACAGACAACAGACAACGGACAACTGACCGCAGTTGCTGAGAGCCAAGAGCCAAAAACCAAGAGTCAAGATGCTGAATCAGTTGTAGAAACAAAAACCGAAACTCAAAACCCAAAACCTGAAATACCAAACCTTTCAAACTCTTCAAACGGAACAAAGTCTTTCATTTCTCCTCGCGCCAAAGCACTGGCTGAAAAGGAAGCGCTTGATTATTCTCAAATTGAAGGTTCAGGCCCTAAAGGCAGAATTATTGAAAAGGACATAATTTCATCCCTCCAAAACCGTCCGAAACTGACTCCGCTGGCTAAAGTAATTGCTGCCGAAGAAGGTGTTCAGCCACAGGGTGTCGGTTCAGGATTGGCCGGAACTGCTAAAGCTGCTGATTTGTTGCCACCTCCTGTAAATGCAGTTTACGGAGTTGATTACGAAGATAAAAAGCTGTCGAATATGCGCAAAATCATTGCCAAATCGATGCATGCTTCGTTGCAAAACTCGGCACAGCTTACACACCACCTTGGTGCCGATGCCCGCAACATTCAAAATTTACGCAAAAAAGCCAAAAAAGCATTCGAAGCCGGAACATTATCGGTAAATCTGACCATCAACGATTTCGTATGTTTTGCTGTGGTTAAAGCATTGAAAAAATTCCCGAATGTAAACTCACACTTCTTAGGCGAGAGCATGCGTTTGTTCAATAAAGTACATCTCGGACTTGCAGTTGATACCGAACGTGGTTTGATGGTTCCTGCTGTACGTAATGCCGACGATTTGTCCATTATCGGACTTTCGAATCAGTTGAAAGAAGTGGCAAATCAATGTAAAAAAGGAGCTATTTCTCCTGAATTATTAGCTGCCGAAGCTGCCACTTTTACGGTATCAAACCTTGGAAATTACGGAGTAGAGATATTTACTCCGGTTATCAATCTGCCTCAGTCAGCAATTCTGGGTGTAAATACCATTGTTCCCCGTCCGAAAGATTTGGGTGATGGCGTTTATGGTTTTGTGCCTTACATCGGATTGAGTTTGACTTACGATCACCGTGCATTGGATGGTGGTGAAGCTACACGCTTCTTGAAACAAATTGCTATTGAGATTGAAACGCTGGAGGTAGATTTATAGATGCCTAAAGGGGGAATAAGAGGGAGAATAGCCCCAAACACATAAAGGGGCTTAAAGACATTACTTAGAGGGTTTATTGAATTGTTATTTTAATTTTGTAAGTTGATTTAAATAAATAATACTAACTAAAATTCCCCCTTTAGGGGGTTAGGGGGCAGATATTATGTTTGATTTAATAATTATCGGTGGTGGTCCGGCCGGATATGTAGCTGCAGAACGTGCAGGGCATAAAGGACTGAAAGTGTTGTTGTTCGAGAAAAAAAGTATGGGCGGTGTTTGTCTCAACGAAGGTTGTATCCCAACAAAAACGTTGCTTTACTCGGCAAAAACCTACGAAAACGCTTTACACGGTGATAAATACGGTGTGTATGGCGAAAATATTCGTTTTGATTTTTCTAAAATCATGTCCCGCAAAAATAAAGTGGTAAAAAAGCTGGTTGCGGGAGTGGAAGGAAAAATGAAAATGCATCACGTAACGGTTGTTAAAGGCGAAGCCATGATTCAGGGACGTAGTGCGAAAGGCGTGGAGGTAAGCTGTGGTGGCGAAAGCTATTTAGGTGCAAATCTGTTGATTTGTACAGGTTCTGAGGCTTTTGTTCCTCCAATTCCGGGTTTGGCTGAGGCGGGTGATTTAATTCTTACCAACCGTGAAATTCTGGATTTGAAAGAACAACCAAAATCATTGGTGATTATTGGCGGTGGTGTTATCGGAATGGAGTTTGCCAGTTTTTATAATAGCCTCGGTACATCGGTAACGGTTATAGAAATGCTTCCTGAAATTCTGGGACAAAACGATTTCGAAATTTCGGCTATGCTTCGCGATAACTATGCTAAACGTGGTATCAACTTCCATCTGAATGCTAAAGTAGTGAAAATTGAAGGCAATAAAGTGCATTTCGAAAAAGACGGACAAACTCAGGTGATTGAAGGTGAAAAGATTCTGGTAAGTGTGGGACGTCGTCCTGTTACCAAAGGTTTCGGACTCGAAAATCTGAATGTCGAACTGCTGAAAGGTGGTATTAAAGTGGACGAAAAAATGCGTACCAATGTGCCAAATGTGTATGCAGCAGGCGATGTTACCGGTTTTTCGTTGTTGGCACATACTGCCAGTCGCGAAGGCGAAGTGGTGGTAAACAATCTTACCGGACGTGCCGACCGTATGCGTTACAATGCAATTCCTGGTGTAGTTTACACAAATCCGGAAGTATCGGGTGTAGGCGAAACCGAAGAATCGGCCAAAGCAAAAGGTTTAGATTATAAAGTTGCCAAACTTCCGATGGCTTATGCCGGACGTTTCGTAGCCGAAAACGAAGGTGGCTCAGGACTTTGCAAAGTGCTGGTTGGAGCCAAACACGGCGAAGTAATCGGAGTTCATATGATTGGAAATCCTTCAAGCGAAATGATATACGGTGCGTGCATGGCCATTGAACAGGAAATGACACTGGCTCAAATGGAAGAAGTCGTTTTCCCGCATCCAACTGTAAGTGAAATTTTTAAAGAAACGATATTTGCATTTTGATTTGAACGCAAATTGCGCAAATGAATGCGAATTTTTCTCTGCGAAGCTTAGCGTTCTCTGCGGTTAAACTATAGATTTGGAAAACCCGAAAGGATTTTAAACTATATGTTCTCTTCTTTCTTTAAAAAATAAAACTATGTGAACTATGTGTCTAATGTGGTTCATTTTTTAAAAGAATAAACAAAAATTATTATACAATGCCAAAAGTACAATTCATTGATCCGTCAGAAGCGCGGAAACCGGGATTTGTGGAATTTCAACCCATACCGGTAAATCAATACCAAAAAACGGTAAAAGACGAAAAAGGTAATTTTACCGACGAAGAGTTTAAAGCCATTTATCACGATATGGCGCTGATTCGCGAGTTCGAAACCATGTTGAACCTGATTAAAACCAAAGGTGAATACAACGGAACTCCTTATAATCATCCTGGCCCTGCTCACTTGTCTATCGGACAGGAATCGGCAGCAGTTGGTATGGCATGGACACTTGGAGTAGATGATTTTATCTTCGGAAGCCACCGTTCGCATGGCGAAATTCTTGCTAAAGGTATGTCGGCAATTCATAAATTGAGCGACAAAGAGCTGACCGATATTATGGAATCTTTTTTTGATGGTGCTGTGCTGGCTGTAGTAAAAAAAGATTTTACAGGTACAACCAAAGAATTGGCGCGTCGTTTCCTTGTTTATGGTACTCTTGCTGAAATATTTGCTCGTTCTACAGGCTTTAATCGTGGTTTGGGTGGCTCTATGCATGCCTTCTTTACACCATTTGGTGTTTATCCAAACAATGCCATTGTTGGTGGTTCGGGCGATATTGCTGTAGGTGCTGCTCTTTACAAAAAAGTAAACCGCAAACCGGGACTGGTTGTTGCCAACATTGGTGACGCTTCTATGGCATGTGGCCCAGTTTGGGAAGGTATTTCATTTGCTGCAATGGATCAGTTTAATGAGCTATGGGAGGGTGATATGAAAGGTGGTTTGCCTGTTATCATCAATATTATGAACAACCAGTATGGTATGGGTGGACAAACCTGTGGCGAAACCATGGGTTACGGAATTGCTGCACGTATTGGTGCCGGCGTAAATGCCGAACAAATGCATGCTGAGCGTGTCGACGGTTACAACCCGCTGGCTGTGATTGATGCTTACAAACGCAAACGCAAAATAATTGAAGAAAAACGCGGTCCGGTTTTACTGGACGTATTGACATACCGTTACAGCGGACACTCACCTTCGGATGCATCGTCGTATCGTTCGAAAGAGGAAGTGGAAGCATGGGAAAAACAGGACTGTATCGCTTCTTACGGCGAGCAGTTGATCGATGCTAAAGTGGCTTCGCAAGCTGATTTGGATGCCGTTCAGGCTGATATTAAAACTTTGATTTATGAAATTTTCCTTAAAGCCATCGATCCTGTGGTTTCACCATATATGGAAAATCCGGATGTAATTGGAGATATGATGTTTTCTAATGGGTCTGTTGATACTTTTAGCGACGCTAAACCTGATGTATTAATGCCTTTGGAAGAGAATTCGCGTGTGAAAAAAATTGCTCAGAAAGAGCGTTTTGCATTTGATAAAGATGGAAAACCTTTCAGCAAAATGAAACAATATCAATTACGCGATGGTATTTTCGAAGCTATGATGGATCGTTTTTATAAAGATGCATCGCTTATTGCTTATGGTGAAGAAAACCGCGATTGGGGGGGCGCATTTGCAGTTTATGGTGGTATGACGGAGGCTTTGCCTTATCACCGTTTGTTCAACTCGCCAATTGCTGAGGCTTCTATCGTGGGTACTGCTATTGGTTATGCAATGTGTGGCGGTCGTGTAGTTCCTGAAATTATGTATTGCGACTTCCTCGGTCGTTGTGGCGATGAAGTATTCAATCAGCTACCAAAGTGGCAGGCAATGAGTGGTAATGTGTTGAAGATGCCTGTGGTACTTCGCGTTTCGGTAGGTTCAAAATATGGTGCTCAGCACTCGCAGGACTGGACTTCGCTGGTGGCTCACATTCCGGGAATCAAAGTATGTTTCCCTGTTACGCCATATGATGCCAAAGGTTTGATGAATGCCGCACTTCAGGGAACCGACCCTGTGATTTTCTTCGAAAGTCAGCGTATTTACGAAATCGGTGAGCAATTCCACGAAGGTGGTGTGCCCGAAGGTTACTACGAAATTCCTTTCGGCGAGCCGGATGTAAAAAAAGTGGGTAACGACGTTACTTTCCTCACTATTGGTCACACGCTTTATCCTGCTTTGGAAGCAGCCAAAATTCTCGAAGAAAAATATGGAATAAGTGTAGAAGTGATTGATGCAAGAACATTGTCACCATTTAATTATGAAAAGGTAGTTGAATCAGTAAAGAAAACCGGTAAAATTGTAGTTGCCAGTGATGCGACATCTCGAGGTTCATTCTTAAATGATTTTGCTGCAAACATCAGCCAGCTTTGCTTCGATTATCTCGATGCTCCGGTAGCTGTTCTCGGCTCACGTAACTGGATTACTCCGGCTTATGAATTGGAAAAATCATTCTTTGCACAACCTTCGTGGTTTTTGGATATTATCAATGAACGAATTCAACCTTTGCCTGGTTATATCCCAACTCAAAACTTCACGGATGCTGAATTTATTCGCAGATCGAAATTAGGAGTATAATTTACAATTACAAGGCACTGATTCAGTCAAAGGGTTGGTGTCTTTATGTAAATAATCTTCTCGCTGAAAGCCCAAAATATCACAACCCAATGGCAAAGTCCTAACGGGGCAACGTCTAGGGTATAAAGATGAAATTTTCAAATTTGCGCCCTAAAAGGGCAATATAGATAGGGAAGTAATAAAAACACGAATTGAAATTAAAGATTTGCAAATGATTTTATACTGGGCTTACAGCTCGCATTAAATGTATCTGCGAAATTTACCCCGAGGCGTCACCATTTCATGGCTTTACCATTGGGCTAAATTATAAAAGGCTTTCAGCCTGAAGATTTAAAATCAAACTATTAAGCTAATAATTGCAGTCATCTCACAATCAATATCAAAATTGTATGTTTACGCCATTTTTCATGTCAAACACAATGAATGTTTGATTAAGCCTGAAAATGATAATGAATTGTATGCTTATATTGGTGGACTTGTGAAATTGTCAAAATCAATTCCATTAGTAATAAATGGAACAGAGAATCATATTCATATTTTGTGCATTTTGTCCAAAAATATTTCATTGGCAAATTTTTTAGAAGAAATAAAAACCAATAGCAACAGATGGATTAAAACATTGGGGCCACATTATCGTGAATTTGCTTGGCAAGGCGGATATGCAGGATATTCTGTAAGTCAATCCAAAGTTAATATCGTTGAGAAATATATTGTAAATCAAAAAGAACATCATAAAACACAAACATTCCAGAAAGAATATATTTAATTCTGAAAAGAAAATGGTGTTGATTATAATGAAGATTATTTGTGGTCATAAATTTCTATATTTTTTAGTATTAACAAAAGAAACTGAAATAATTAAATAAAACTAACATTAATTTCCCCTTCAAGAGTTAGGGGCTCTATTATTATGATAAAAGTAAATGCTCACCTTCACACACCAAATTCGTTTAGTGCTTTTAAAAATATCGACGAAGCACTCGACATGGCAGTTGCCGAAGGCGTAAAAGTAGTTGGTATTAATGATTTTTACAGCACTGCCGGATACAAGGCCTGGTCTGAAGGTTGTAAATCGCGGGGTTTATATCCTTTGTTCAATATCGAATTTATCAGTTTGAACGAAGAAGACCAAAAAGCCGGTTTACGTGTGAACGACCCCGGAAATCCGGGTCGCACATACTTGAGTGGTAAAGGGCTTTCTTATCCTTTTAAACTCGACGAACCCTATGCTTCGCAGTTGGCAGGTGTTATTAAAGAGTCGAACGCACAGGTAGAAGCCATGTGTGGCAAGGTTAATGAAATACTCGACGCAGTAAATGCCGGATTTGCACTCGACTTTGAATGGATTAAAAATGAATTAACCGCTGGACTAATTCGTGAACGTCATTTAGCCAAAGCCATACGATTGAAAATTTACGAAGCATGTGGTAACGATGAAGCTAAAATCAAAGAATTATTTGGAAAACTTTTCGGCGGAAAAGAACTGAAATCGGAGGTAACTGATTTTGCCGGAGTGGAAAATGAAATTCGAGGTAATATGCTCAAAGCGGGTGGGGGAGCTTTTGTTCCCGAAGATCCAAAAGCGTTTTTGCCCATCCAAACCGTTTGCGAAATAATTCTTGCCGCGGGCGGTATTCCTACTTATCCGTTTCTGGCTGACGATGCCAAAGGCGGTTACACCGACTTCGAAGGCGACTTGGAGCGTGTAGCTAAGCAATTGACCGAGCGTGGTTTTCATTCAGTAGAATTTATAACAACAAGAAATGGAGTTGAGCTATTAGAAAAATATGCATCGTATCTACACGATCAGGGTTTTGTGGTAACTTTTGGTAGCGAGCACAACACGCCTGCTATGGAACCAATTGAACTTTTTGCACGTAACAGTACTCCACTCACCGACCGTTTGTTGCAAATCAACTACGAAGGAGCCTGTGTGGTAGCTGCTCACCAGCATTTAGTTGCACAAGGCTTGCGTGGTTACGTAGATGCTAACGGACAAGCTGATAGAAGCAAAAGGGGAGAGTTTATAAAATTGGGGAAAGAACTTATCGAAAATATTTAAACACAAAGACACGGAGACACTAAAAATATTTGTGTCTTTGTGTCTCCGTGTTGGAAAAATGTCTTCTGAAAATGAAAGAAATACAACAACTTATTGAAATATCGCAATTCTACGGCCGTGATAGTCGTTTTGTAATTGCCGGCGGTGGAAACACATCGTACAAAAATGCAGAAAAACTTTGGGTAAAAGCCAGTGGCTCGTCGTTGGCTACTATTACTGAAGAGGGTTTTGCGGTGCTCGACCGTGCCAAACTCAACCTGATGTCGGACAAAGTGTACAGCACGAACGCAGCCGAACGCGAAGAACAGGTGAAAAACGATTTAGCCGATGCCACTATTACAAAAGGCAAACGCCCTTCGGTGGAAACATCCATGCATAATGTGATTGATTATGCATATGTAGTTCATCTGCATCCTACGCTGGTGAATGGATTGATGTGTGCCAACAATGCCGAGAGCGATCTGAAAAAACTATTTGGAGCCAATGCATTGTATATTGAATATACCGACCCGGGTTATGTGCTTTTCAAAAAAGTGGAAGACGCAATAAAAGCTTACAGAGCGAAAAATACCGAAGAACCTCAAATAATCTGGTTGCAAAATCACGGCATTTTTGTAGCTGCAAATAGTATTGAAGAAATAAAAGTACTTTATGATAAAGTATTAGGTACACTTGAAAAATATGCCCCCAAAGCTCCTGAAGAGGGAGAATCTGTTACCCCTTCAAGGGGGCAGGTGGCTACTGAAATTCTTCCGGGTATTCGCATGATACTTTCTGCAGAAGGTTTGAAAACTCTGAAAGTACGTAATAATGCTTTAATCAAACACTTCTACGATACCGAAGAAGCGCAATCAAAAATTGCGAAACCGTTTACTCCCGATGCCATTGTTTATTGTAAATCGAATTATATTTTCCTGAACGATGAAGATCCTGAAGTTGTATTGGCTGAGGCTGCGAAGCAAATTCCGGCATTTACCGCTAAATTCGGTTATCAGCCCAAAGTGATTCTGATTAAAGGAATTGGTCTGGTAGCTGTAGGCGATAATGCTGCTCAGTGCGACATTATTTTGGATGTGTTCGAAGATGCCATGAAAATTGCCTATTATGCCGAAGCATTTGGCGGTCCGCATCCAATGACGCAAGCTCAAATCGACTTTATTGATAATTGGGAAGTGGAAAATTACCGTCGCAGTGTGGCTGCAGGTGCATCGAAAGGTCGTGCTGAAAATAAAACTATTATCGTTACCGGTGCAGCTATGGGTTTTGGCGAAGGTATTGCACGTTGCTTGTTGCAGCAAGGTGCGAATATCGTTGTTGCTGATTTGAACGAAGAAGTGGGCAAAGCAACTGTTGCGAAATTCAACTCATTAGCAAAAAGTAATCGAGCCATTTTCGTAAAAACTAATGTAGGTGAAATTCCAAGTATCGAAAATATGGTGCATGAAACCATTTGCAACTTTGGTGCGATCGACTGCTTTATCAGCAATGCCGGAGTTTTGCGTGCGGGTGGTCTGGAAGATATGACTCTAGAAAATTTCGAGTTTGTAACTAAAATCAACTACAATGCTTATTTCTATTGCACTAAAGTTGTTAGTCGTATTCAAAAATTACAAACCAAATATGCAAAACCTGATTATTATGCCGATATTATTCAAATTAATTCTAAATCAGGATTACGTGGCAGTAAGGCAAACTTTGCATACGCCGGTGGTAAATTTGGTGGTATCGGGCTGACTCAATCTTTTGCATTGGAACTGGCGCCTTTCAGAATTAAAGTGAACTCAATTTGTCCGGGTAATTTTTACGAAGGACCACTCTGGAGCGACCCTGAGAATGGTTTATTCGTGCAATACTTACGTGCTGGCAAAGTTCCTGGAGCCAAAACAATTGATGATGTTAAAGCGTTTTACTTAGCACAAGTTCCTATGCAAAAAGGTTGTTCGCCCGAGGATGTTACCAAAGGAGCACTCTACTTAATGGAGCAATGTGGCGAAACGGGTCAGGCATTGCCAATTACCGGTGGGCAGGTGATGCTGAATTAGAAAACTGCCCCCTAACCCCCTAAAGGGGGAATAAGAGGGACAGACTCACAGCATTGAGCTAAAGCAGAATTTTTGGAAGTAATTTTTAATAATTTTCATTTATTTAGACAATAATAATAGTACAAATTTAAAATTACCCTATTGAATTATTTTCAATGACGAAACTAATTCAGTTCCCCTTTTTAGGGGTTTAGGGGGCAGATTTATTATATGCAAACAAAAGCAATCCGTTTATATGGCAAAAAAGATCTTCGCATGGAGACTTTCGAATTGCCGCAAATTAAGGAAGATGAAATACTTGCAAAAGTAGTTTCAGATTCGTTGTGTATGTCATCGTACAAAGCAGCTACGCAGGCTACCGATCACAAACGTATCCCGAACGATATCGCCGAAAATCCGATTATTATCGGTCACGAATTTGCCGGCGAAATTGTGGAAGTGGGCTCAAAATGGGCAAATCAGTTTAAAGCCGGGGATAAATTTTCCATTCAACCTGCGTTGTATTACGAAGATGGACCTGTGGGTGTTTTAAGTGCACCTGGTTATAGTTATCGTTACATTGGTGGCGATGCAACTTATGTAGTTATTCCCAAAGAAGTAATGGAAAAAAATTGCTTACTGGCTTACAAAGGCGAGGGGTATTATCCGGCATCGCTGGCCGAACCGCTTTCGTGCGTAATTGGTGCTATGCATGCAAATTACCACACAACGCCTGGAAGTTATGTTCACAAAATGGAAATTGTGGATGGTGGTAAGATGGCTATTTTGGCAGGCGTTGGACCTATGGGACTTGCTGCAATCAATTATGTGTTAAACCGCGAGGATCGCAAACCCTCTCTGTTAGTGATAACCGATGTTGATCAGGCTCGTCTTGATAGAGCAGCGACCTATTTCACTGTTGAAAAAGCTGCTTCAAGAGGCATTGAATTGAAATATGTGAATACAGGAAAAATGCAGAACCCCGTGGAAG